>CADBYS010000004.1 GCA_902798965.1 uncultured Bacteroidales bacterium
GGAGGTAAAGCATGAGCAGCATGTAATGGCAAAAGTAGTATGGGCACCGGGTATCAGTACCGTGAGCGGTGCGTTGAGTAAGATTAACAAGAAGTCGCCCCATGCGGCCGACCAACAGATGTTGCTGGCCAAGCACCGTGTGGCACCTTCGGAGAGCACGGATTGCAACCGTCTGTACCTGATGGGTATCAATGCAGTAAGTCGCTCCACCGAGCCGAGCGCTGACGAGTTGGCAGTTCGCACCCGTTTCAGCATCGTGTCGGCGCAGGTGGCACAGCGCAAGAAGAACCTGGCGACGATGAACCAGGATCGTGAGGCCTTCGAGGCGCAGAAGGACACCCCGGGCGGCAAGAAGACCCTGACCGCGTACCTGTGGATGGTCGTTGGCGCAGCCTACGACGCCGAGCACCAAGGTTAGTAAACGGATTGTTTAATCTGTACGGATCTAACGGATTAAACGGATTACGATGAACATTAAACGAACACGGAATCACACGGAAAGACACGGATTAAAGCTGTACGAATCTAACGGATTGAACGGATTACGATGGATTCCGTGATAATCCGTGAAACTCCGTGTTCTGAAAAAAAGAATCATTGGAATCCGTAAGATCCGTGGAATCCGTACAGAAAATTAGAACAAAAAATGAGACTTTATGAAGCGATTATTATTGATTTTTGCAGGGCTGTTGTGCGTTGCTGCCTGTGGTGCGTTAATAAGCTCGTGCAACGTAACACGAACGGTGACGACCTCAAGCCAATATGTGCAGCGAGGGGACACGACGGTAGTGATACAGTCCAAGACGATTGAATCTTACGACGCCTCGAAGCGCCTGTGAGCCGACAAAGGCTGCCACTTGGCAGCCTTTGTTGTATGCTCGAAATATGGAAATCTCGGGATTACTTCACACGCACACCTGTGACGGTGTAGATGGCACCTTGGCGAACGATATACAGCACGCCGTCCACGAGCACCTTGCTCATACCTTGGCTGACCTCAATCTGATCCAGGGCATCCTTATCCCCCTGGCCACCTTCACCTTGGCCACCTTCACCTTGGCCACCACCCTGGCCGCCATCATCGGGAACGACATAGTCGGGATCTTCGTCCCACATGCCCTTATGGTCGCGGATGCTGCTGCCGGCGGTGGAGTAATTGTAGGAGTTGCAGAACTGCTCCATGAACTTACCCACATAGGTATTACCGTCCTCGCCTACGAGTCGGAACTGACCGGTGTAATAGCCATAGCGGTAGCCGCCTTGCGCCGCCTTGTCATCGTCGTACGCCACGAACCGGATACGTACCTCGGCATCGGTAGCCATGATACAACCGGCTTCCGTACCGTTGGTATTGATATAGCAGCTCTCGAGGTCGATATTGCCGCGCGTGGTGTTATATACGCCGGAGATGGCATTTTCCTTAATCGAATAAATGAGGAAGGAGGGCATCGGCATACCTGTGCCGCCTTCTTCGCCCGTAGCGAACATCACCATCCAGCCGTATTTGCCTGCGGGGAACTGGGATACGTACTGATCCAGATAGCCGGCTTCCATACCCCATACGTTCATCACAACGGCATCCTCCGGGATATCGGCAGCTTGGGTCACGAAGCTATTGCCCTCGATGGCGTTGGAGGCCTCGAAATAGTTACCGTTAGCACCGAGGTTAAAGGCCTGAACAGTCCAAGTCCAGGTGCCGTCCTTGGGCATGGTGGTCATCTTCGACGTACCGCTGACATTGAGGGTGGTATAGAACTCCCCGTTCCAGAAGAGAGTGATGACATACCGGTCAGCCACGGTGGTAACATCCCACGAGAAGGTCACATTATCTCCTCCGGCTACTACCGCCTGCACATTGGTGGGTTCGTAGGTGTTGATGCCTACGGTGAAGTTCGTCTCTACCTCCGCACCCATCGGGTTCATGTTCTTATCCACTACCTGCACGATGGCAGTATAGGACTTACCATCGATCACGCTGACGGTAAGCGGACTGGCAGGACGATCCTTGGTGGAGAAGTTATCGTAAGCGACGGTCTCACCCGACCATACACGTACGTACAGACGTTCGCCCTGCCCGAACTCGGGAGCATCCCACGTGAGGGTTGCGGAGGTCTTGTCGGCGGCTACGGCTACTGCCAGATTCGTCACCTCTTTCGAAACCAGAGTGAACGGTATCGTAGCCAAGCTCTCGCCCATCGAGTACCCGGATTCGCCTTGTACCAGCGCATATATCTGTACCTGGTACTCACCCGGGTTAAGTCCCTGGATCGGGGCAATAGCCGTACCGATATTCTTCACGCAACTATCCCACGCAGCACCGCGTTGCATGCCATCCTCCTCGACATTCAGGATCCACTTGGTGGAGCAGTAGTACTTGTTCTCATAGTCCTCATCCTCCGAGAACCCTACTCCATCCTGGTATGCAAAGCGGTCGCACTCCTCGGTGGTAACGGTGATACCGGCAATCAGCTGCTGGCTTGTGGCGCTGAACAGACCGATAGCAAAGGCGCTGTTGTTATAGGAATACCAGGTGAACGAAGCCTCGCTATAATTCAGCGCGTAGATGCCCGCGTCAGGGATATCTTCTGTCGAAGGATCGACCTCACCGGACTGACCGATAGCCGCTACCACGAAGTTATCCATCGCCAGCGAGCCCAGATCACTCGTGCCGCCCGCAAAACGGAAGGCAATATACGTAGCGTTAGCCGGCAGATCGCTGAGTTCGACCACTGCGTGCTGATAGGTCAGCGTACGCGGCAGAGTCTGCAAGGATACGAAGGTCGATGCTTTGTTCGGGTTGGTCATATAGCCTACCTCCAGTGCACCGCAATAGTCGGTAGTCATGCTGGTCTTGTAGTCGAAGGCTACCTCCAGCGTGTTGAGCACAGCGTTGAATGACGGCATAGCAAATACCTGCGTGCTGGTAGGTCCACCACCGATCACTTGCAGGTGTGACTGACCGTTGACGGTCGTAGCAGTGCCTTCGTCATCGTAGGTCTTGTCATTGACCACGCTGATCGTACCCGACGTAGCCACCGTCCAGCAGTCGGGCTCAACGATCGCGAAGCCCGAACCGGCAGCATCGCGTGTGAAGGTCTCCAGCCATGGAACATCAAACGGTTCGCACGGAGTCTTGAAGGCAGTCTTCGGAGCCAAACTCTGCTCTGTGGCGGAGCAGTAGGCACGGACATAGAACTCATACTCGGTCTCTTCGTACAAGCCGGTCAGGGTGACCGTCATGGCAGATACAGTGGTTGCCTGCGCCCAGTCCACCTCCTCGCCTTGCTCGACGAGCAGGTACTGGTAATCGGTAGCCGAGCCTTGCCAGGTGAAGGTAGCGGCGTGCGCTGAGAGGTTGCTGAGCACGATGTTCGTCGGGTTCTCGCAGCTGGACGTGCCGCGAAGCGATACACCATACACATCATCCACGTTAATACGCTCCGTTTCGCCTGCCTGGTGAAAACCGATATAGATCGGCTGACCGGCGTAGGCACTCAGGTCAATGGTGTAATCTCGCCATTCGGTCTTCCACAGCCGATGAGCAGCATCGCCCTTGGATTGCGAGGTGTAATAGGTATCCAGCACCGTGAATGAGCCGGCATCGGTGCCGCTCATCGAAACCTCGATACGCAGTTCGCCGGTGGACGCATAGTCATTCACACAAGCGGAGAAATGCAGGCTCTCCCCTGCATCCGGACGTAACTGCGGCGTGATGAGCCAGTTCTCGGTACCAGCCACCTCCTGGATATAGGCGCAGTTGTGCTGCAACTTAACACCTTTCTTCCAGCCGTAACCGGAATAACCGTCAATCACTGTCCAACCATCCGGCGGAAATGTCTCGCCCTCGAAACCCTCGTTGAGCGTTTGGGCGCTTATGTTTGCGCAGAGCAAGGCTGCTGCAAAAAAAGAAAATATGTTTTTCATAAATCAATAAATTAAATGTATAGCGCGTTAAAAAGCATACAAAGATACGAAAAAATTCTCGAATTTGCAAATTTTTCAGCTAAAAATTCACAAAAGTAGCAAAAAAAGTGAAAGATTGCGGAAAAATGCGAAAATATTCAAGGAATATTTGCAAATGTCATTTTTTTTTATTACCTTTGCAGGGCTTTATTAGTCGAAAGTCAAAAGTCGAAAGTCGAAAGCCACCGGAGATGAATAAATTTATAAACACTAATCATATGAAACGAACCATTCTATTGTTTGCGCTCGCGATGCTGATTGCAATGCCGATTTTTGCGGGTGCAAAGAAGAAAGCGGAAAAAGACACCGAACATTTCCGCTATGAGATTGAGTGTGCAGGCAACGGCACACAAGGCACGTATCTGGTAAAAGTATGGAGTTACTCCAAGCGTCCGAAAGTAGCAGCCGAGCAGTGCATGAAGAACGCCGTACACGGTATCATCTTCAAGGGTTACACCGGCGACAACGGCTGCGTGGCACAACGCCCCTTAGCCCCACAACCCGGCGTGGAGATGGAGTATGAAGAGTACTTCAAGGCCTTCTTCTCCGACAAAGGCGAATACTACAAGTACGTATCGCTCACCGGCGCTACACAAGAGATTGTGAAGGTAGGCAAAGAGTACAAGGTTGGCATCGTGGTCAGCGTGCAGAAAGATGAACTGAGAAAAGCCCTGGAGCAAGCCGGCGTCATCCGAGGATTAGGGTCGGGATTCTAATAGACAAAAGACAAAAGACAAAAGACAAAAGCAAAATGAAAAGCAAACATCTGATAGGAATACTTGCTGCGGTGGCAGTGATCATGCTGGCAGCAGGTTGCGGTTCGAGACGCTCAGAGGCGTACTACGACTACAAGAGTAAGATCATCGCCGCCGAGATGGACGGCGCATATACAATCCGTGCGTTCGGCCGCGCCCGTAACGGCGTGGATGCCTACACCAAGGCACAGAAACAAGCCGTGCGCGACGTCATTCTCGTGGGCGTTGAATCGTCCGACGCTACAGTCAAACCCCTCAAGCCGCTACTGCTGGAGGTGAACGCCGAGCAGAAGTACGAGGATTACCTGAACGCCTTCTTCTCCGAGGAAGGTCCGTGGGAGCAGTACTGCAGCCTGAGGCAGAGACGTATCCTGTCGTCGAACTTCGCACGCACCGACGCTCAGGTGCTGGCACAAGTGTCCGTGACAGTGTTCCGCAGCGAACTGAAAGCCCGACTGATTGCCGACGGAGTGCTGAAACAATAAACTGTAAAATTGTGAGATTATGAAGAAGTATATTCTGTTGATAGCTTGCGTGGTATGCTCGCTGATGGCGAGTGCGCAGGCCAAGAAACCTACCCTGATGGTTATGCCCAGCGATGCATGGTGCTACCAGAACGGGTTCATGAAAGAGATTCCTGACGGCGAAGGTCACGCCAAGCAGATTCCCGATTACGAGGAAGCGCTGCGCACCAGTATGGATCTGAAGCTCGCTATAGCCAAGATCAACGACCTGATGGCCGAACGCGGATTCCCGCTCAAAGACCTGGAGCAACAAGTGAAGCTGATTCAGCAACAGACCGCCGAGCAGAACCTCGTGACCAGCAAGTCGGGCAACGAGATGGCAGAGTCGCCCATCGACAATCTGCTGCGCGTAGCCAAAGCCGATATCATCATCGAGCTGACGTGGGACATCAAGGAGCAAGGACCGAAGCGTACGCTGAGTTATATCCTCGAGGGTAAAGACAGCTACACGGGCAAGAGTATAGGCGGCAGCAACGGTACGAGCAGTCCGTCGTTCTCGGCTGACGTGAGCGTGCTGCTCGAGGAAGCGGTAGTGGC
Organism: uncultured Bacteroidales bacterium; assembly: GCA_902798965.1. Classification (GTDB taxonomy): domain Bacteria; phylum Bacteroidota; class Bacteroidia; order Bacteroidales; family Paludibacteraceae; genus Colicola. The sequence goes on from CADBYS010000004.1 coordinate 5,780, forward strand.
ACATATCGATAACTTCAACAACCGTCTGCAATCGTACTTCGACGACCTGTTCGCCAACGGCCGTGAGGTAGCGCTGGAGATTCGCGTATTTGCCGACAACGCTGCCGGCATCGATATGGAGAGCGAGGTTGGTCCGAACGGCGACGAGCTGGCAGAGGTGATCGATGCCTGGATGGCGGAGAACACCGTACAAGGACGATTCTCGAAGCTCGGTTCGTCGGAGAACTACATCGCCTACGAGCAGGTACGTATCCCGCTGTACAACGCCAAAGGCGTAGCCATGGACACCGAGGCGTACGCACGCCAACTGCGTAACTTCCTGCGCAAGGAGCCGTACAACATCCCCGTGAAGGTATTGAATCGCGGACTCGGAAAGTGTATCCTTGTGCTGGGAGAGAAATAGGCGAGAGACAAAAGACAACAGACAAAAGACAAAAGACAGAAGAATATGAAAAAGCTATTGATTATAGGGTTGGTGGCGAGCATGACGCTGAGCATGCAGGCACAGAAACAGTTAACCGCACCGGAGAGCACGCTCGCGCTGAGCGTACTGGTAGAGGAGCCCGTTGAACCCGCTCCGCTCGCCTCCAAGCAGATGTTGGAGCAGAAACTCAACAACCTGCTCACGCAGAACGGTATAGCCTCGATGGATTATCTCGGACAGTTCTTCATCACGGCACGCGCGCTGCCTACCAGCAAGGATATACTGGCTGGTCCTCCTACGAAGATATCGGAGACGATGGAAGTCGCCTTCTACATTGCCGACTACTACAACCAGCTCGTGTTTGCCACGACCTCAGCCACCGTCAAGGGTATTGGCGAGACGGAGAGCAAGTGCTACATGAACGCACTGAAGCAGATCAAGCTGAACACGCCGGAGATGAAAGCGTTCGTTGCCGAAGGCAAGAAGAAGATCATCGAGTACTACAACACGCAAGCCGACAAGATGATCGAGAAAGCCCGGGCGCTGGCCAAGATGAAAGAGTACGAGCAGGCTATGTGGATCGTATCGACCATCCCCTCGGAGTGCGACAAGTACAACGAGGCACTGAAGACAGGTATGGATATCTACCAGCAGTACACCGACCACATGTGCAACGTCAATCTGGCGGAAGCCCGCGCCGTGTGGGCAAGCGAGCAGAACGCCATCGGCGCAGCTGCTGCAGGCGAGTACCTGAGCAAGATCTATCCCGAAGCTAAATGCTACGGCGAGGCGATGGATCTGTACAAGGAGATCAAAGGTAAGGTGCTCGATGACTGGAAGTTCGAGATGAAGGTGTATCAGGATGGCGTAGATCTTGAGAGTCAGCGTATCAACGCCATGCGCGAGATAGGCGTTGCGTTCGGCAAGGGACAGCAGCCTGTTACCACGAACCTGATGAACTTCATTCGCTAAACGATACAAACCCGCAAAACTATGTTACGATCAAAAACCGCAACACTATGCGTAATGCTCCTACTGCTTTCGGTAGGAGCATTTGCGCAATCGGCCGAACTGTCGTACCGCCGTAACGCACTGGCAGAGGCGATGATCTATCACTCCGAAGATACGTTCGGCCAGAACATCCAGGAGGCCTTTGAGGCTATACCTATCAGCGACAAGTACGACGACCACTCGGTAGGCATCCGGATCATCGACAACGATTATATACCGAACGTAAGGAAGAAGTCGCACGGCCTGGTGAAAGCCCAGTTCGGCAAGTCGCTGAACAAGGAGGATGTGCGGCTGAACGGCCAGATGCTCGAGCGCATACTGAACGAAGGCGACTGCGCCAAGTGGATGGTGGCCAAGTGGTTTGGTTGGGATATAGAGTATATCGACTCGCTGCAATCGGATACGCTGATGACCGAAGAGCTGCAGGACTCCCTGCTACTTGATGCCATGACGATGAACATGCGTCTGATCCAGCAGCGCGGACAGTACAACGCCAGCGACCTGGATGTGCAACTGGCAGGTCACACGGCACGTGGCGTAGCCGCCCTGTCGGATGCCGGCGAGGAGCTGATAGGAAACACGTTCATGCTCATCAACGACATCACGTACGTGACAACCGAGGAACGTGCCGCCGTAGCCAAACTGACGATGAACATCATCGGCGGTGTGCTCGATGCCTTAACCGGCGGCGAGGGCGGCAGAGATATGGCGAAGACCGGCGGGCAGATTGCCGACAGTTTCACGGGCTTCACCGTGCGTACGCACTCCTACCTCTATCAGCTGGACTGGAACGACTCGATAGCCGCCATCTTCTACGAGCAGTACTACACCGCTACGCCCAACAGAGAGAAAGTGATGGCGTTCCTGACCGACTCCACATCGTTCCGCATGAAGTACGTAGCCCATGAGTATGAGTTCGACGGCAAAGCCGAACTGAAAGGTATGTACGACCGCCGTGAGCTGGTGAAGACCATCTGCACACGCTCCATCGATAAGAACATCGCCGCGCTGCAACTCGCGTACGAGGACTTCAAGGTGAAGACGCCTGTATATGAGATTGTCACCAACGAGAAAGGCAAGGTGCTGGGTTACTCCGCCAAGATAGGCCTGAAAGAAGGTATAACCGAGCAATCGAAGTTCCAGGTCATTGAGCGCGTGATCGACCCCGAGACACAAAAGTCCACCTACAAGCACATAGCCGACCTCAAGCCCGTGAAAGGGCAGATATGGGACAACCGCTACAACGCCGTGATTGAGGATGCCAAGGATGCCAACCTGAACGCTACCCTATTCAAGAAGACCGGCGGCGGCGAGATCTTGCCAGGCATGCTGATCATCGAAGGCAAGTACAAGAAGGTGACGGAGTAGTCGATAGTCAAAAGTCGAAAGTCGAAAGTCGAAAGTCGAAAGCAATAGATAAAAATAGCCCGGGCGGATGCTCGGGCTATTTGTTGGCTATGATTAGCCGTGTAGTATTAGTTCGGATTAACGAACCTGTGTACCCTGGATGTTGTAGAGCTTGTTGTCGCGAACGATGTACATAACACCGTCAACCATTACCTTCTTAGCCTCAACGGTGAGAACAACGTCCTCAATGCCGTCAGCTGTGGTCCAACGAGCAACCGCAGGATCGCTGAAGTCAAGCTCAATCCACTTGCACGGGGTGCCCTTATAAGTGTCATCGCTCCAGAGTTCGCCGAATACGAGCTGATTGTCAGCAATCTTAGCCCACTCATCGTTCTCGGCATTGTAGAGTTCCAACTCTACATCCCATGAACCTGCACCACGGAACTTGAAGAACTGATTTGCCTTAGCCTCGAGCTCAACGAAGTGCCAACCGGTATTCAGGAGCTCCATAGCTGTACCAGCCCAACCGTCGAAACCACCGATGATCTCAACAGCCTCCGGACGATTCTCAACAGGGAGATTAACAGCAAATACTACATGCTCAGCAGGAGTCTCATCGCAACGAGCCCACTGGAGCGTATCAACGCGGAGATCCCATACGATGTTGGGATTCTCGTGAGTCAGTTGGTTGTCACCATCCTCACCCGGGATACGAACCCAAGCGCCGTCAACGAGCATCTGCATATAGGAATCATCGTTCCAACCCGGATCAACTTCCATCTCACCTGAATCGTTCAGCTTACCGCTAACGATCTGATACGGAGTACCCTCAGCAGCCTTGAACGAAATCTCGTATGTCGGCACGCCACCATACTCAACAGTCTTAGCAGAGCTGTACTGCATCTGTTGGAAGGTCCAACCGTTCATACCACCTACGATAAACGGAACAACGTAGCCACCGCAACCGTTGCTGACAACGGTAACGTTGTAGTTGTGATAAATAGCTGTACACGGATTCTGCTTCCATGCGTCAACAGTGTATACGTTCGGAGCGTCGGTTCCATAGTGCTTGAGGTCGATCTCACCTGCATAAGCACCTTGAACAACCTGAACACCACCGCGGATAGCGGTAGCAGCACCAACCTGGTACTCCCAATTGAAGTTGCCGTCAACGTCGAGCATAATCGGCTTAGCGCAAATGCCATCAGCCTCACTCGGCTCAGCTTCGGGCTCAAAGGAAGCAACATACCAGCCATCATAACCCTCAACAGCCTCGAAGGGTACGCAGTTAGCAACAGTGCTGCTCCATTCGTTGAACGAACCGGTAATTACCATGTCGTTGCAAGCCATGTCAGCCGGAACGAAGATACATACGCAGACATTGCCCTGATCGTAGTAATCTGCGAGAACTGCATCAGAAGGAACAACGTCTTTCGATGCGAACGAGCATACGCTAATCAGCGCAGCTGCCAAAATTGCATAAAATTTACGCATAATTTTGATTGTTTTTAGTTAATAAATAATGTTAATTGGTTGTTTTTTATTTTCGATAAATCGAGTTTTCGATATTTCGATATGTCGATATTTCGAGTTTTCGAGTTTTCGATATTTCGAGTTTTCGATATTTATCTTCAATTAGTAAACATATCCGTCGCCACCTTCAGCAGCATAGGCATTGTTGGCATCACCCTCTACGTCGGTTTTGAAGTTCGGGTTGGAGCGCTTGTCCTCGGAGGGAACAGGGAACCAGTTCATGTACTCAGGCGTGCCGGTTACGAAGAACGGACTGTTCTCTGCGGGTGCCATATCGTTCTTGCCCATACGTCCTTCCCAGTGATAACGATACTGGTCAGACGAAGGACCGAAGAAACGACCGAAGCGCACGAGATCGATACGACGACGACCCTCGTAGTAGAACTCACGGCTCCACTCGTCAAGCAGCGTTGTTTCGTCGAGCGACGGCAGCGGGTCGGCAGCAGCACGAGCACGGATCACATTGTTGATTATAGCGAGAGCTCCGGCTTTGTCGCCCTTGCGGAACAGAGCCTCAGCCTGAATCATATACGCCTCAGCCATACGGAGCATGGGGATATCGGTGTCAGGCCACGAGGGGTTCTGACGCGGTGACAACTCCGGCAGTGCAGCCGACGAATAAACGCCGGTGAACTTGCAACCTGCCCAGCAGTCGAACATATACTTCGTGTCACCCAGATCCTGATTACCCTTGATGGTGAACTTATAACCGGTATTCACACTGTCGGAGCAGAGGATTGCACGATCATCGCCCAGATAGGAGCGCATCTCATACTCGTTGTGAATCATATCTTTCGCAGTCTCACGGTCGATACCGGCAGGCTTGAGGAACTTATCCACCAAGGTAGGCGAAGTACGCATGGAGTGCCATTCAGCCTCGATACCCCAAGCAATCATACCTTTCAGGCGGTTGGCACCGATAAGCATCATAGAGGTAGCGTAGCTCTGAGCATACAAGCCATCCTGATAGAGTTGGAACAACGACTCCTTCATCACTTCCGAGCGGTTATTATCGCCCATGAAGAGCTGCTGATACGGCGTATAAACGAAACCGGAGTCAGTAACGATCTTCATGTCCTGGTTAACCAGACTGTGCTGCGGGTTGTCGTTGATGAGAGCCGTTGCAGCGTTGTAAGCCTTATCCCAGGTACTGTTAGCCTTCCAAGCACTGTTGTACTTGTTATATACATCAGCATTAAGGTACACGCGTGCGAGAAGCAGTTGTGCGGCAGCTTTACCTACGCGGTAAGGCTGTACGCGCTGTGCGGGCAGTTCGTTGGTCAAGTCTTCCAATTCAGCCACAAGCCACTCGTAGATCTTATGACGGGGCAGGAAGTGCGGGAACTCGTTGGACTCTTCGGTAATGAGCGGTGCATAGAGGTACATATCCATGAGGTAGAAGATATGGAAAGCACGGATCCAGCGCACCTCAGCCAAACGGTACTTATCCTCCTGCGTTTCGGACGAAGCGTACTTGAGGTAGTGATTGCAATACTTGATATTGAGGTTCAGACGCGTATAGATGGCACGGATCATGGTATTGGTACCTGTCCAGTTGGTTTGGCACATCTCCTTGGACTCGGCATCATTCCATATCCACCAAGCCTCGTCGGTGGTCAGCTCGTTGCAATACCAGATAGTACGGTAGAAGCCGGAAGTACCTGCATCAATATCCTCAACATCGGAGTTCTCGCCCGGACCTGACTGTCCGATCATAGCCATACAGGAATAGCATTTGGTGAACATTCGATCCTGGTTGAAGGAGGTCGAAGAGTTGGGGTCGATCGGCTGTGTATTCAGATCCTGTACGCACGAAGCCATACCAAAGGCGATACAAGCCAACGCCATATATTTCACGAAACGTTTCATATTATTTACAATTTATTCATTTACAATTTACCATTTATTTTAGCCATTTAGAACTGCAGGTTGATACCGAGTACGGTGGTCATCGAACGCGGGTAGATGGAGTTGTCCACGCCACCGAGACCTACCTCAGGATCCAGACCCGAGTACTTGGTAATTACGAACGGGTTGGAAACGGTGCAGAAGGCACGACCTGACAGTTTGTCCTTACTGAACGAGTAACCCAGTGTGATGTTGTCACAGCGCAGGAACGAAGCGTTCTCCAGGAAGCGGTCGGTGATACTGTACTCTGCATTACCGATGATGCTCTTACCTTCAGCATCCCAGATCTGCATGTTATAGCCGTCAACATAGTAGGTATTGAATACATCAACCGGCAGGTTCTTGTAATATCCGTCGCGAGCGAGGTTGCCGGCAGGTACGTTCTGCAGACGCGAAGCAACCACATTGTTGAATACATAGTTGCCGATGTTGGCGCGGAAGCTGATACCGAGGTCGAAGTTGTAGAACTGGAACTTGGTCTGGAAGCCCATCATAACCGGAGCTACAGGACTGTTCTTGAACACCTTATCCAACTCATCGATACTGCCGTCACCGTTCTGGTCGATGATATACCAGTATTGCGAGCCGTCGTCACGGAAGTTCTTGCGTGCCTCGTAGATATAGAACGTGTTGGTAGCGTAACCGATAGCATACTTGGTAATAGACTTACCGCTCAAGCCGTCGCCTGCGTAACCGCTACCGTCGATCATGGTCTCTTCGCCGTTGATCTTGGTGATCTTGTTCTGGTTCCAGGTTACGTTGTAGCCCAGATCCCATTTGAACTTCTTGCCGTAGTCGAGAATCACGCCATTGATTGCGAACTCAAGACCTTGGTTCTGCAGCGAACCGATGTTCGACATCACGCGCTTACGGAAGTTGGTACCCATAGCCACATTGACGTTGTTGAGCAGGTCGGTAGTGTTACGCAAGTAATAGTCGATAGATCCCGATACACGGTTATTGAGGAACGAGAAGTCGATACCTGCATTGTAGGTCGTTGTCTTCTCCCACGTCAGGTTCGGGTTGAACGCATTGGGGCGGTCGGAGATATACAGGGTATTGCCATCAGCGTCTTTCACTACAGCTACGACGTTGGCATCATTATCCTCGGTAGCTACGTTGTCGCCACCAACCGGATAGTACGACGTGTGACCTGTAGTCTGGCTGTAGGTAGGCATGTACGAGTAGTCGCCGATACCGTCCTGCTGACCGGTGATACCGTAACCGAGACGAAGCTTGAGGTCGTCGATCTCGTTAACATCCTTCAGGAAGCTCTCCTTGATCTTCCAACCCAGAGCAACGGAGGGGAATACGCCCCAACGATGATCTTTCGAGAAACGGCTGGAACCGTCGCCACGAAGCGTTGCGGTAACCATCACCTGATTCCATCCAATCCAGTTCAAACGGCCGAAGAACGATACCAGGTAGTTCTCGCCCTTACCCTCACCGAAGTTAGCGTAAGCGGGCTGACCGCGCTTGGTAGGATCGGCATTGGTCATAGGATAGATACCTGCACCCTGGCTCAGGTACTCGTTGTAGAAGTGTTGCCACTCGTAACCTGCCATGATATCGAAGTGCTGACCGGCTTCCTCCCAGTCGTGACCGTACTGTGCGTAGCAGTTGAACTGGAGGTTATATTTCATCTTCTGCGAGAAACCGTTCCAACCGGTGTAGTGGCTGGCGGTTCCCAACATATTGTTGACATTCACCTGCTTACCGAACGAATAGTCGGCACCGAAGTTAGCATGGAGAACAAGATCTTCAAAGTTATGAACCTTATAAGTTGCCTCGAGGTTACCAACGAACTGTCCGGCATTGGCGGTGTTGGACTGATGTTTGAGCATAGCCATCGGGTTAGCCGTGGAGCGGAGACTGTACATCCAATAAGGATCATCGTACGGACCTGTTGCATTGGATGATGTGCCGAGCGGCTGGAAGAAGCCGTCCCAGTGCTCATCCAACTCTTCTTTGGTCAGATAGTACTGCACACCGTTCGTCTCACCGGCAAGAATAGGATCACCGGCGATATTACGCAAGTCACCGTTGGAATAGATCGGTTGCGTCGGGTCCTTATCCAGATATGCTCCGGAGATTCCGGGTTCGTAACTGTTGTAGATATACATACCCTTGGCGTTGAAGTTGAACATCAAATGGTTGTCCAGGAACGAGGGGCTGAGGTTGATAGCACCCGTTACACGTTGCATTTGCGAGTTCTTAACCGAACCGTTGTTGAGCGTATAACCGAAGGATGCACGATACGGCATATCCACAACACTGTTCTTGACACCACCGGTCAACGATACGTTGTGGTCGGTAGAGATAGCAGTACGATAGATCTGCTTGAACCAGTCCACATTATCGTTCATCAGGTAATAGTTGGACTTGGCCGACTGTCCGGCACCGGTAGCATAGGCGCGCAGCTCGTCGCCTGTGAGCACATCCAGGTGCTTGAGCACGTTACCGAAGCTGACGTTGCCGTCGTACGACACTTTCAGCTTCTGACCGGATTTACCTTTCTTGGTCGTGATAAGGATTACACCGTTGGATGCACGCGAACCGTAGATAGCGGTAGCGGAAGCGTCCTTGAGGACGGTGAAGGTCTCGATATCGGCAGGGTTAACGAGCGACAGAGGGTTCGACACACCCTGAATACCATTGTTATCCATAGCCAGACCATCGATAACGATGAGCGGGTCGTTGGATGCGTTGAGTGACGAACCACCACGAATACGGATAGAAGCGCCACCACCCGGGGTACCACCGTCGGTGGTGATATTCACACCGGCGATCTTACCCTGGATCATATCCTGGGCGTTGGTCTGCAGACCCTTGTTCATCTCGTCGGGTTTGATGGCGGTTACGGAACCTGTTGCGTCGTTCTTCTTAACAACACCGTAACCAACGACTACGACCTCCTCCAGGAGCTCGGAATCCTCGCTCAGCTTAACGAACATCTTCGGCTCAGCATTTAATTCCTGAGTCTTGTAACCCATATAGGAAATAGCCAGTTTGGCACCTACTTGTACACTCAAGTTGAAGTTACCGTCGAAATCGGTAATCGTACCGTTAGTCGTACCTACCTCAAGGATGGATGCGCCGATGATCGGCTCATCGTTTGTTGCGTCAATAACCGTTCCGTTGACCGATATCTGTGCAAAGGCGGCAACAGATCCCAACATCAACAACAGAGTGAGGGATAATGTACGAAACATATTATAGTTACTCTTTTTCATTGTTGCAATGCTTTATGATAATTGATTTAAAAGGTTAAGGATTCACGTCGGGCGTGAACGTCAAGCCGCCGAGCAGGAACTCAGCCGCCTTGCCGGTATCATCCGTTTTGTATTTGGAGATGTTGAGTCGTTCTCCTTGCACACCGGAAGTCACACTGACCAAATCAATCATAAACTTAGCGTCGGACGAAACAGTTGAGAAGAACCATTTATAGTCATACTCTCTAACAATCGAGCTGACAACCGTTTTCTCTTTGGTTGCGCGATTGTACGTTGAGCGCTCGCTTATACTATAGTAATGACCTGTGGTAGCCTTGGTGGAAGCGTCTTGCTTGAACTCAAGTTTGAACAAGCACGTTGTGTCGGCACTAATGGTATCCATCTTACCGCTGAAGATCTTGATGGTATCAACAACCTCTCCCTTGCCGGGTATAAAACGCGTACGAATGGAGTCACGGAAGATACTATCCATCACAAATTCGCCGGCGAACTCACCTTTCCACTTGGTATTGGGGAGCGTAGCAATCGTCTTCTCCCATTTCTCAACGCGAGCGGAATTGTCAAGTCCTTCGCCACCGATGACATGACCTTCAGGAGTGATAAAGGCATTTCCCTTATACAACAAGGTATAAGACGGAGCCGATTTCGGGAACACATGCAGTGTGAACGTAGTGTTCTGATCCTGCCACTCACCGTACTCATAGGTCAGGGTATCCACCGACTTGGGGGTGCTAACGCCATTACCAAAAGCGATAGTACGATAAATCAAACGATTATCTTTCACACCACCCGGAAAGTCATACTCCTCGATCGTGAGTACCTCGCCATTCAACAGTTCCAGGCTACGCGGAGACTTGTGCAGACTCTCCTTAACGAGATCTGTGCTTACCTCCGTCACGCTTGGCGACGACTTGGTGTTGCAAGAGGTGAAAGCAAACGCTGCTATCGCCATCGCGAATACACTTAGTAAAAATTTGTTTTTCATAAATTAGGATTATTTTGTTTTATTTTTGTTTGCAATTTGATCGACCAAGATGGGTCGATGGCTTAAGGCATGCGGGCGTTAATCCTCCTCCTTCTCTCTGATCATGAAGACGGATGCGGCACCCAGCAACAGCAGCACACCGGCTACTACGAGCATACCTGACTGCTCATGCGAGCAAACGCTCTTCAGCAGCAAACCTCCGCACAGTGCAGCGCAGATCTGCGGCACACATATCGTGCAGTTGAACAGACCCAGGTAGTACCCCATGTTTCCACCCTTGATGGCGTTGGTCACGATGGTGAACGGCAGTGCGAGCATAGCAGCCCAGGCAGCACCGATCAGAGCGTAACTGAGCCACAGCACGTATTGGTTCGTAACGAAGAATACCGAGATGAAGCCAATAGCGCCTACTACCAGCGAGATGGCGTATGCACCCTTGTTGCCGAACCAGTGCTCGAGCTTAGGCAGAATAGCAGCCCACAGGAGCGAACCTACAGCCTGCACGCAGAACACTACTCCAACCCAGTTGCCTGCATCCTGGAAGGCAGCATCCTTGGCATCTATGCCGTCCCAACCGAAGCAGTTGGAGGCAATAGCGCCGTTGGAATACGTCCACATGTACATGAATGCCGACCAGCAGAAGAACTGCACCAGACCTACCGTCCAGAATGCTGACGGAGCATCCTTGAGCAGATCGATGAAGCCTTTGTCACCCTCATCCTCCTCTTTCGCGCTATTGTCTATGCCGTGGAACTTGGCATACTCCTCCGGATTGAGCTCCTTAACCGTAGCGAAGGTATAGAGCGAGCACAGGATCAGGATGGCTGCGCCTGCATAGAACGACCACTTAACCGAATCGGGAATAACGCCTTCGGGAGCGGTGTTGGCTATACCGATCCATGTGAAGAAGATCGGGAAGAGGTAACCCACCACCGAACCGGCGTTACAGAGAGCCGACTGGATGGCATAGGCGGTACCTTTCTGCTCCTCGTTAACCATATCGCCTACCATCATCTTGAACGGCTGCATGGCTATATTAATAGATGTATCCAGGAACATAAGGCTGAACAGACCGAACCACATGGCGGCGTTCAGTCCCAGGAAAGCCGACTGCGCAAACGTGAAATTACCGGCGTTAGGCAACAGCAACATCACAGCCACGGCAATCAGCGCACCTACCAGCAGGTACGGCTTGCGGCGACCAAGACGATTCCAGGTCTTGTCAGAGTACTTACCTACCAGCGGCTGAACGATCATACCCATCAGCGGCGGGAGGATCCAGAAGAAACTCAGGGTGTGAGGGTCGGCACCCAACGTAGCAAAGATACGAGAGATGTTGGCTGACTGCAGTGCGTAAGCAATCTGCACACCAAAGAAACCGAAGCTGAGATTAAACAGCTCACCAAACGAACGATTCGATTTATCCATATTATATATATATATTATTGTACGCGTTTATGCAACGAATCTAACCACTCAGGCACGATTCGAAAGGTTTCGGAATATTATGATTCCCCAAAAACCGCACAAAGTTAATAAAATTTTTTTGAATATGCAAGAACTTTGTGTATTTTTTTTTCAAAATTGTGCATTTTTTACGATTTTAGCACAAAAAATGCCCCAAACGAGGGGCAATTTTTAATTTTTTGACCAAAATCGCTACAACTCGACTTCCTCTTTCTTCTTCGGAATCGAAAGATTTCGGAATCCTGCATCGTGCAAATGCTCCTTGAAGGCTGCTTGTGCCAATGACTCGCCGTGCACGATGAAGGTCTGCTTCACTTGCTTGGGATCGATGCTTGCAGAGAGGTAATCGGTCATCTCCTTGTAGTCGCCATGACCGGAGAAAGCTTCAATCTTGATGATCTCCGCGTTGATCTTTCGATCCATGCCGAATATACTGATCCACTTTTTTGAGGGGTCTTGTATGCGTGCTCCGAGTGAGGTAGGCGTACAGTAACCGACTATCAGAATCGTGGTGCTGGGGTCGGCTATATGGTTGGCAACGTGGTGTTTGATACGTCCGGCCTCCAACATGCCCGAGGCGGAGATGATGATACTCGGTTCGTCGGTGTGATTGAGTTTCTTCGACTCGTTGATGTCCTTGATGTACTTGAGCGTATTGAATCCGAAAGGATCGGGATCGAAGCGCAGTGTGTCCTGCACATCTTCATTTAGGTCACTCATATACATACGGAAGATCTCGGTAGCATTGACGGCGAGCGGCGAATCGACATATACGGGTATTTGCGGCAAGCGTCCGTCGTTGTACAAGTTATTGAGTACGTACACGATCTCCTGCGTTCTGCCCACAGAGAAGGAGGGGATGAGCAGTTTGCCTTTCTTGCGAACACAGGTATTCTCCACTACGTTGAGCAGTGCTTCTTCGGTCGTATCTTCCGGCTCGTGCAGCCGGTCACCGTACGTAGATTCGGTAATCAGGTAGTCGCATTGCGGGAATGGTTGCGGTGCAGACAGGATATGGCTGTGCGGACGGCCTATATCTCCCGTGAACGCTATGCGCTTCTTTACGAGGTTCTTGGGTTCGGGCGCAAAGGCGGACATATGCTCCATGTACCACTGGTCTTTCTTGGTCGGCTTGGCTACGTAGCCTTCCTGCTCGGTTATCTCCAGGTTGCATATTGCCGAACCGAGCATGTGTCCTGAGTTGGTGAAGGTAAGCATCGTATCGTCGAACAAGCGGATCGGCCGGTCGTAACTGACTGTAACAAAATGCTTCATCACGCCATCCACCTGCTTCAGGTCGTACAGCGGTTCGGCTTTGGGCTGATGCAGTTTGTCCATCTTCTTGTTGTACCAGCGAATATCCTGCGCCTGGATATAAGCGGTATCGGCAAGCACAATCGAGCACAAGTCACGCGTGGCGGGAGTGCAATAGATATCCCCGCGAAAACCTAACTTGTAGATGTAGGGCAACAGACCCGAGTGGTCGATATGTGCATGACTAAGCACCACACAATCAAGCGTCTTGGGATCGAAACCCAAGTCACGGTTAGCGGCATCGGTATCCATACCTTTACCTTGATACATTCCACAATCAAGCAAAATAGTGTGACCGTTGTTAGTGGTAATCAGATGTTTGCTGCCCGTTACTTCCTCGGCAGCTCCTAAGAATTGTATTTTCATGGCTGTGCAGATTTTGGATTATCACCGCCTGCTATCATCTCTTCACAAAAAACACTACAAAAATCGTACCAACTTTCTGCTTTTTGACGCAAAAAATGCACGCAATTACACATATTTTGCAGCAAAATGCTTTTTATTGCATAAAAAACGAAAAAAAATCCTCTAAAATTTGGAAATATGAGATTTTTTTTGTATCTTTGCGCCGTGTAAGAATTATTGTATTATTAAATAACTCCGTTTATGGACAAAACAACGATACCTAATACATCTCACCGTGTTCGCGAGCCGCAAGAATCGACGGTAAAGAAACGCATAGCGGTTATTGCCGGAGCAGGTCCAGCAGGATTGACGGCAGCCTACGAACTGTTGCAGCAGACGAACATCCAACCTATCGTATGCGAGGCGTCGAACAACATCGGCGGTATATCGCAAACCGTGGAGCATAACGGCAACCGAATGGATCTGGGCGGTCATCGATTCTTCTCCAAAGACGAGCGCATCATGAAGTGGTGGAAACAAATGCTGCCCATGCAAGGCGAACGCTCGAAAGATGATATTCTCCTTGGTTTGGATGACAAGCCGCTTGCGCCCAACGGTCCGAATCCGGAAAAGGAAGACCGCGTGATGCTCATCCGCCATCGCGTGAGCCGTATCTTCTTCCTGCGCAAGTTCTTCGACTACCCCATCTCCATGAAGAAAGAGACGTTCCTGAACATGGGTCTGTGGCGCACGATGCAAGCCGGATTCGGCTATCTGTGGTCGTGTGTGCACAAGTTGCCCGAAGATTCGCTCGAAAACTTCTACATCAACCGCTTTGGCCGACCGCTGTACGAGATGTTCTTCGAGGGATATACCGAGAAGGTGTGGGGTGTGCACCCATCGAAACTCGGAGCGAGCTGGGGCAGTCAGCGCGTGAAAGGACTGAGCATCCGTGCCGTGCTGCGCGATATGCTGCGCAAAGCGTTCGGCAACAAAGACAAGGGGCAAGTGGAAACCTCGCTTATCGAGGAGTTCATCTATCCCAAGTACGGTCCGGGACAACTTTGGCAGACAGTGGCTGACGAAGTGATTGCGCGCGGAGGAAAAGTGCTGATGGACAGTACCGTGACCGAAGTACATATTGACAACGGCAGCGGTCAGCCCAAAGTGAGTGAGGTGGTTATACGTCATTCGGACGGCACGACGGAAACATTGCCGTGCGATTACTTCCTCTCCACGATGCCAATCAAGGATCTCGTGGCCGGTATTCGCGGTATTGACGTGCCGCAAGACGTGCAGCAGATTGCCGCCACCCTGCCCTACCGCGACTTTATCACCGTAGGACTGCTGGTTGACAAGATGAAGATCATCAACCAGACAAAACTGCGCACCTACGCCAACCGTGTGCCCGACACATGGATATATATCCAAGAGAGAGACGTTAAGATCGGACGACTGCAGGTATTCAACAACTGGTCACCGTATCTGGTCAAGGATTATGAGCACACCATGTGGATAGGACTCGAGTACTTCGCTACCGAAGGCGATGAGCTATGGCAAATGCCGAGCGAGGACTTCATCAAGATGGCTACCGACGAGTTGGTCAAGATCGATATCATCGCCCCCGATGCGGTGCTGGATGCCTGCCACGTTCGCGTCAAAAAAGCCTACCCTGCCTACTACGGCTCGTACGAGCAGTTGGATACCGTCAAGCAGTTCCTGAACAGCATACCCAACCTCTTCTGCCTCGGACGAAACGGACAACACCGCTATAACAACATGGATCACTCCATGGCTACGGCCATCGAGTGCGTCAACCTCATTCACAGCGGACAGATCGAGGACAAGACTGCCGTATGGAATGTGAACACCGAGCAGGAGTATCACGAGAGCAAGAAGATTGAGAAAGAAGACTAACTACACCTGAGATGAAAGAGTTGCTCAATAAGTTATTTGTCGCGCCGACCACGAACATCTGGCTGCAGCTGTTACGCTACGGATTTGTGGGAGGCGTAGCTTTCGTAGCGGACTACGGCACGTTGTTCCTGCTTACCCATTATGCCCATGTGCACTACCTGGTGTCGGCGGCTGTAGCGTTCGGTATAGGCCTCACAGTTAACTACCTACTCAGCATATCCTGGGTATTCAACAAGAACCGTAGCGCCAAGCCTTGGGTGGAGTTCCTGGTGTTCGCACTCATCGGCGTGGTGGGATTAGGACTGAACGAACTGATCATGTACGTAGCTACCGACCTCATGTCGCTGCATTACATGCTCAGCAAACTCATCTCCACAGCCATCGTCTTCTGCTGGAACTTCTTTGCCCGCAAACTGATCATATTCAAATAACCCGCCATCAGCCAATTTGGCTGATTACCTCAAAGACATGAACAAGACAAACATATTCAAATACATCGTATTCCCGCTGGCAATCACGATTGCCTGGTTTCTCATGGCACGATACACCTTCAACGAGAAACCCGACCTCAACGGCGATAACTTCAATTATTACATCTATGCCTCGTCGCTGGCATCGGGGCAGGGCTACTGCGATCTGTCGCAACCCGGCTCGCCTGCCACGAATAACTTCCCCCCGGGCTATCCCCTGATCATGACCCCGCTGCGGATGTTCACCGACAGCTTTGTGGCACAAAAGTGGCTGAACGAGCTGTTCGTTCTCTTCTCGTTGTTGCTACTGTTCTTCGGTTTGCAACACGCCAAGCTGCCGATGCCCATCGCTTTCACGGCAGCCATCTCCGGAGCGTTCCTGCCGCGGTTGTTCCACTTCTCCACGATGATGATGTCCGAGGCATCGTTCCTCTTCACATCGGTGGTGGTGCTCTACTGCCTGATCCGCCTGTCGGAGAAGGAAGACACTTGGTGGGCTGAGCTGCGCAATCCGTGGTTCTATCTGATGCTGCTTACCCTCGTACTCAATTATCATATCCGTACGCAGGGCTTGGCGATGATTGCCGGCGTTCTGCTCGCACTGCTTATCCGCAAGCGCTGGACGGCTTTCGGAGCTACGGCTCTCGGTTTCATACTCGGTGCGCTGCCGTGGAAACTGCGCAATGCAGCACTCGGGCTGAACGGCAACCGGTATATCGATGCGATGATGCAGGCTAATCCCTGGCGACCGGAAGAAGGAACACTCACCGTCAGTGAGATGATCAGCCGCTTCTTCGATACCCTGCAGATGCTTCTCTTCCAGGCTATCCCGAACACCGTGATGCCCTTCTTCTCCACCAACCCCGATCAGCCCGAGTACTCTTTCTCGGTCTATCTGTTCGGCGCGCTGATGGTAGCTGTGATGATCTATGGTTGCTGGCGCATGGAGTCGTGGCGCTGGGTGATGCTCGCGTACTTTGCCGCCACACTCGGACTCATATCACTCTTCTCCACCCCTTCCGGCAGCCGATATATCACAACGATCCTGCCGCTGCTCTCTGCTGCTCTGATGGTTGGTCTGTGGGCACTGATCTCGCTTATCCCCGAGCGGCTGATGAAAGCCGACAAACAGAAACCTGCCGTAGAAAAGATTAGCAACATCGCGGCGTTTGCGCTGCTGCTGTTGCTCTTCACCTGCCAAAGTGGTATGCAAGATGAGCACAAGCAGTCGCAGCAACGATACCCCAAGCAGTACAAGCAGTTCTTTGCTATCGGCGAACAGGTCAAGAAGAAGACACCCGAAGGAACAGTCATCTGCTCACGCAAACCGCAGATGTTCTATCTCTACTCCAACCGACCGGGCGTCGGCTACCGCTATACCCGCGATGCAGAGGAGTTACTCAACGATCTGGTAAGCAAGCAGGTGGATTACGTCATCATCGACGCACTCGGTTACTCATCCACTGCCTATTACCTCGTACCGGCCATACAGAAGTTCCCGCAATACTTCTCGCCGGTCATTCACTACGAAGATACCCACACGTATCTGCTACGATTCAACCGTGAAGCGTTCGCCAACCGATAAGCACAACACACTATCAGCAACATGCACAAACAACTATACATAGCATTACTGACGCTCGCAGCACTGCTGCCGGGCGTTACTACTGGGGCACAGGAAGCGAAGAACCCCGTTTACCTGTCGTACATCGAGAAGTGGAAAGCCACAGCGTTGGCACAAGAGAAACAGTTCGGTATTCCTGCAGCCATCACCTTGGCGCAGGGATTGCTGGAGTCCGGTGCCGGACAGAGCGACCTGGCTACACAAGCCAACAACCACTTTGGCATCAAGTGCCACAGCGAGTGGGAAGGCGACACTTTCCGCAAGGATGATGACAAGCGCGACGAGTGCTTCCGCAGCTACTACAAGGCCGAAGACTCCTTCCGCGACCACTCATTGTTCCTTAAGAAGAAACGCTATGAGGTGCTCTTCACCTACGACATCAAGGATTATGCCAAGTGGGCAAACGGACTGAAAGCCTGCGGTTATGCCACCGACCCCAAGTACCCGCAGAAACTCATTCGTATCATCGAGACGTACGGGCTAAACGATCTCAAGCCTCAAAAGACCGCGCCGCAAGCGCCGCTCAAAGAGGAAAGACTGCAACCTGAGGTTGCTCAAAGAGGAAAGCCTGATCAACAATCAGCGGTCAGCGAGCCGCAGAAGCCCAAAAAGCCTGAGCAGTCACAGAAGCCGAACAAGCCCACGAAGCCCACAAAACCGGGCAAGACGCACAAGCCCGTTCAGCAACCCGCTGAGCAGGTGCAACTGGTACAAACAACAATCGAAACGCCAACCACAGTGTATGAGCACGTCACCGACACAGTTGTGTGGCGTCCGGCACAGTTCAGGGCGAACCCATTGTATCAGAATCACGGCTACGGAAAGACGAACGGACAGAAGTTCATCGTGGCACAGGAAGGCGACACCTGGGGCAGCATAGCGTACATGCTGGCGATGGAAGAGAAGACCCTCAGGCGCATCAACGACGCTACCGACAAGCAGCCGCTGCGCGGAGGCGACCGCATCTACCTCTTCCCAAAACACAGCAAAGCCGAGAAGAGCACACCGCGACACCTCGTGCAACCCGGCGAAACAGCATGGGATATTGCACAGAAGTACGGCATACGCCTCAGCAGCCTGTACAAACTGAATGGAATCCCCGAAGGAACACCGCTAAAAACACAACAGTGGCTGGATCTGAGGTAATGGTTAATGGTGAAAAGTGAAGCGAAAGGAAGCACAATCGTTGGATAGCGTACTCGCTGAATGGATTCGCGAGAACGACTTGGAGAAACCGCTGCTCGAGCACCGGGTTGTGGAGCATTGGAACGAAGTGCTCGGACCCATCGTAGCACGGTTCTCGAAAGATATAGAGATCAAGGACGGTATGTTGCGCGTGCGGATTACCAACGCCGCACTGAGGCAAGAACTGTTCGAGCAACGCTTCCGACTCATCCAAAAACTCAATGATGCCGTCGGCGGCGAAGCGGTCAAAGACATACGACTATTAGGATGAACTATCCGGACAACATAGAACAGAAGATCGATTTCACACAAGTGCGTGAGTGGATCAGGAAGGAGTGCGACTCGCCGCTGGGTGAGGAGCGCTGTGCAGCTATGACGTTCCTTACCGACGCGGCTGCCATCAGCGAGCGCGTGCAGCAAACTGCGCAAATGCAGCAAGCGCTGACCGACGCCACACTCTCCTTCCCCCGCGGCGACATCTACGACTTGCGCGAACAACTGCAACGCATCCGAATCGAAGGACTGTACCTCGATGAAGCGGAGCTGTTCAGTCTGCAGAAATGTCTGCAGTTCGCGGAAGAGATGCAGCGCTTCCTCAAGACTCTTGACCTGACGCGCTATAGTCTGCTCATCGCCATGAGCAACATGCTTACTATCTCCCTCACGCCAATATTGGTGCGATTGGATCAGCTCCTTGACCGCTATGGCGAACTGCGCGACAGTGCCTCGCCCGAACTGGGCAGACTGCGCCAGGAGCTGCGCAAAGCCGAAGGCACCGTGGCACGCGCCATCGACCGCATACTCCGCCAGGCACAAGCCGACGGACTCATAGATAAAGATGCTGCCCCTACCCTGCGCGAAGGACGACTCGTGCTGCCCGTGCCCCCTGCCTACAAACGCAAGATAGGCGGCATAGTGCACGACGAAAGTGCCTCGGGTAAGACCGTATATATCGAGCCGCAGCAGGTGATTGAGGCAAACAACCATATCCGCGAACTGGAAGGTGCCGAGCGCCGCGAGCGCATACGTATCCTCATCGCCTTCTCCGGCGAACTGCGACCGCTGCTCACTGACTTGATGCAAGTGCAGCAGTTCGTAGCGGAGATAGATTTTGTGCGCGCCAAAGCCCGCGTAGGAATTGGACTTAAGAGCATAGCACCGATCATCAATGACCGCCCGCTGCTCAGTTGGCGCGAGGCACGGCACCCCATATTGTGCAAACGTCTTCCCGAAGCCGGCAAACAGGTCGTACCGCTCG
This sequence comes from uncultured Bacteroidales bacterium, assembly GCA_902798965.1. Lineage (GTDB taxonomy): Bacteria > Bacteroidota > Bacteroidia > Bacteroidales > Paludibacteraceae > Colicola. Next base: position 25,801 of record CADBYS010000004.1, read on the forward strand.
ACATCAACCTGCACGAGGGAAACAGGATTCTTGTGATCTCCGGTCCGAACGCCGGCGGCAAGTCCGTGTGCCTGAAGACCGCCGCACTGCTGCAATACATGCTGCAATGCGGCTTGACCGTGCCGGCAGGCGAAGCCTCCGAGGCTGGTATCTTCCGGCAACTGATGATCGACATAGGCGACGAGCAGTCGATCAACAACGATCTGTCCACCTACTCATCGCACCTGAGGAACATGAAGTACTTTGTACGGAACGCCGATGCACAAACCTTGTTTCTCATCGACGAGTTCGGCACAGGCACCGAGCCGCTCATCGGCGGCGCGTTGGCAGAGAGCGTGCTGCTGCACCTCAATCAAGCCGAAGCGATGGGTATCATCACCACGCACTACACCAACCTCAAGCACTTGGCAGAGCAGACCGACGGCATAGTGAACGGCGCGATGCTCTACGACCGAGGCGCACTCAAGCCGCTCTTCCAGCTCTCAATAGGCCAGGCAGGAAGCTCATTCGCCATAGAGATAGCACGGCAGATAGGTCTGCCGGAAGAGATCATCAAGCAAGCCACCGAACTGATTGGTGCCGAACATATCGACTACGACAAGCAGTTGCAGGATATAGCCCGCGACAAACGCTACTGGCAGAACAAACGCGAGAATATCCGTTCGCGGGAGAAACATCTCGAGGAACGTATCGCCTACTATGAGCAGCAGATCGGTTCTATCAAACAGACGCAACGTGAGATGCTCAGCGAAGCCAAGCAGCAAGCTGCCGACCTGCTGCAGCAGTCCAACGCCACCATCGAGCGCACCATACGCGAGATTAAGGAGGCGCAAGCTGACAAAGAGGTCACACGCAAAGCCCGCGAGAAGGTCGAGGAGATGAAGCAGAAAGTGAATACAAAGACTGCAAAAACAAAGGTCAATGGCAAATCCGTCAAATCCGTTCGATCCGTACCGAACAGTAGCACACCCGCACTGGAGCAACGCGGCGGCAAGTCCGTGCTGCACGATCTGAGCGAACTGCGTATCCTGACCAAACGCCCTGAACTGCCCGCCAAGCCTGTCACGCAACGCGCCACAAGCAGCGTAGCCGATCAGATGCGCCGACGCAAACTCGCCTTCAATCGCACACTCGACATGCGCGGTATGCGCGCGGACGAGGCGTTGGAGACGATCATCGCCTATATCGACGACGCCATCATGGTAGGCGCGGAGGAAGTGACCATCCTGCACGGCACAGGCACAGGCGCAGTCAAGCAAGTGGTGCGCGACTACCTGCAGGAGAAGAGTCACGCCATGCGCAAACGGGGCACAGGTACAATCACCTTCCACGACGGAGACCCCGACCGTGGCGGCGCAGGAATAACAATCGTAGAATTATAATTTGATGCTAAATATGAAGAAATTTACAACATTGTTTTTATTGATGGCTGCGCTGCTGCCTGTAGCAGCTCAAGTGCAGTACGGCACAGAGCAATATGCCGTCCGGGCATATGCCGGCTATGCCCACAACACCACCTACGGTTCGTACGGAGTATTCGACTTCGGCGGATTCATGCCCATCAACCAACACTTCGAGATGCAAGCCGATCTCCGGTTATCCACAGCCGGCAACCACGCATTTGGCGTACAGCTACGTCCTAAGTTTACCGTACCCGTAGGCGAGATGTTCATCGAAGCACGACTGCTCTCTAACCTGTACAAACGCGACGGTTACAACGATTTCACTCAGCTCATCGGTGTCGGTTACCGCATGGATCATGTGACAGCCATAGTGGGTATGTCCACACGTATCATCATGGAAACGCCCTACGATTGGCACAGCACACAGAGCATGATCGTCGAGCCGTTCAACATCTGCTACAAGATTGAAGCGTTCATCTGCAAGCAGACCTCGCCGTGGAACATCAGTCTTTGCGCCACAAATATAACCGACTACCAGATCGAGCGCGTTTGGCAACCCATGTTCATGGCTACAGGACTGTATAACATCGACAATCACTGGCAGGTTAACCTCGCCGTGCTCTGCAAACCGACCGGAATGTTCCACCTCAATGCCAAGTATTACGGCTCGGAAGTGCGCGCCGGCTTCAACTACAACTTTTAGACCGCTACGCTGAAAGAAAAAAGACCGTTTCACTCAAAGACAAAAGAAAAATATGAAGAAGACTATTATATTGAGTTCGATCATTGCACTGCTCTGTGCATGCAATCCCGACACCTGGAATCTGGACGTAACAGGTATGTTCAGCGGCAGTTCGGCAGGGATAGACCAGCGCGTCGAAGATTCGTTCGATTACAATAACAAAAATGGTTTCCCGCACATCTACGCTACAGCCGAGAGTTATAGCGTATATGTCTGCACCGACACCCATGTCGATCGTACGCGCGACAATTGGGAGAAGTTCATCCAGGCCTACCGCGCCGATGCCGGCTGCCCGCTGGCGCTCCATCTGGGTGACCTGGTCAACGCGCAGAATCACTGGGATTACATGCGTCGCCCCGTGGATTCTATTCCCGCCAACCCGACGAAGAAAGATACCTTGCTCGTCGTAGCCGGCAACCACGATCTGTATTTCAATCAGTGGAAGGAATACGTTCGTCTGTGGAAGACATCGACCTACTACGCCATCGTCGAAACCCCCGCAGGCAAGCAAGACCTGTATATCTTCGTTGACACCGGCGAAGGCATATTGGGCAAGAAACAGACCGAGTGGCTTCGTACAACACTGAACTGGGCTAATACGCAAGCTTTCCGACATATCGTCGTTTGCACCCACACCCATCTGTTCAAGCTCGACAGTTCGCAAGGCATCACATCGAACATGCCGCTCGAGGAGACTTATGCGCTGCTGCACCTACTCAAGCAACACAAGGTGGAGATGTTCTGGTGCGGACACGACCACTCGCGCGAGGTGACGAACCTGGGAAGTATGACAGCAATCATCATCGATGCGCTGTTCGATCGCGAGCCACAACCCGCATACCTCATTGCGACGATGGCTGATGCCCCCATCGACTACCGTTTCGTCAAACCGTAAAATCGTACATCAATCGTACATCGTACATTATTAAATCGTACATAATGTTATACTTTTTAGGTATAGGAAGTAATCTTGGCAACCGTGAACAGCAGATCAACGGTGCTATACGTTGCTTGAACGTAATGGGAGAGATGCTCGGCGTGGCGCCGTTCTACTACAGCGAGCCACAAGGCTTCGACTCGCCCAACGAGTTCTGCAATACCGTGATTGCACTGACCACCAACCTCCGGCCAAAGCAAGTACTCCATCTTTGCCAAGTGACTGAACGGGAAATAGGGCGCAATACGCACTCCATCATACTGCCCGACGGCACCAAGCAGTACTCCGACCGCTTGATTGATGTAGATATACTCTGCGCCTACGACGATGGCATGGAGATAACGATGAACACTCCTACCCTCACGCTGCCACACCCGCGCATGCAGGATCGTGACTTCGTGCTCGAGCCGCTCAAGCAACTCATCCGGAACTCAGTCAAAGACACACCGATATATTTCCACAAAATGCATGGTTTGGGCAACGACTATATCTACTTCGACTGCATAGACCGGGAACGACAGACGACGCTCTTGCTGCTGCCCCTCGTGCAGCGCATAGCCCCCTTATTGTGCGAAAGACATACCGGTGTAGGAGCGGATGGATTAGTGTTCGTGCTGCCTGACAAGAAAGCCGATGTCAGGATGCGCATCTTCAATGCCGACGGCAGCGAAGCGGAGATGTGCGGCAATGCAGCGCGTTGCGTGGCACTGTTTGCTTTTGCGCGCAAATATGCCGAAGGTTATTCACTCAAGCTCGCAACCAAGGGAGGCATACGTAAGATTGTTGCGAAGCCCAAAGGCCTATATGCCGTAGCAATGGGCAAACCGGTCTATGAGGGAGCGCACGAGATTGACGGACGCACATACCACTGCGTGAACGTGGGCAACCCGCATGCCATCACGATCCTCAAAGATTCAGAGGCACTGACAGGCGAACTGGTGCATACCATTGGTCCGCAAATAGAGAGCCATCCCTTGTTCCCCAACCGGACGAACGTGGAGTTCTGCGTCGTGCTTGACGAGCACCATGTAGCCATGCGCGTGTGGGAACGTGGCAGCGGCGAAACGCAGGCTTGCGGCACTGGCGCTACAGCCACAGCCGTAGCGTGCATCAAGCAAGGGCTATGCAAAAGCCCCGTGACGGTCACCCTGCTTGGCGGAAACCTGACCATCAAGCACAACAGCCGCATTACACAGATGATTGGAACAGCAACATTAGCATACACCGGAGTAATAACCAGCAATCTTATAGAAGAAATATGATACAGATAAACAGCAACTTCCTGCAATTGAAACCTTCGTATCTGTTTACGGAGATAGTCAACCGCACGAGCGCTTACGCTCAGGCGCATCCCGATGCCGATATCCTCAAGTTAGGCGTAGGCGACGTACGCGGACCGCTCGTTCCCGTAGTCATCGATGCCATGCACAAGGCTGTGGACGATATGGCTACCGTCGAGCGCTTCCATGGTTACGGATTGGAGGAAGGACCCCTATGGTTACGTCGCCGCGTGGCAGAGTTCGACTACGCCCCCCTGGGCATACAGCTCGAGGATAACGAGATCTTCATCTCCGATGGCGCAGGTAGCGACTTAGGTAACCTGACCGACATACTCGATGTGCATAACCGCGTGGCAATATCAGATCCTGTCTATCCCGCGTACTTCGATACGAACGTCATGGCAGGACGGGAGATTGACCTGCTGCCCTGCACGCCCGAGAACGATTTCTGTCCCGCACTGCCCGAGCGCGTGCCTGACCTCATCTATCTCTGCTCGCCCAACAACCCTACGGGCACAGCCATGACGCGCAAGCAGCTGCAACGATGGGTGGATTATGCACGCGACAACCACGCGCTGATCATCTTCGACTGCGCCTACGAGGCGTTCATTCAGGACGACGATGTGCCCCACTCCATCTACGAGATTCCCGGCGCCAAGGAGTGCGCCATCGAGGTACGTAGTTTCTCGAAGACCGCAGGCTTCACCGGCGTGCGTTGCGGCTACACCGTGGTACCCAACGAGCTGTACGGCTACAGCAACACCGGCGAGCGGGTGGCATTACGTCCCTTGTGGCTCAGACGCGTCTGCACCAAGTACAACGGCACCTGTTACATCGCCGAGCGTGCCGGCGAAGCCGTACTCACCGATCTGGGACGCAAGCAATGCCTGGAGCGCATCAACGAGTACCACCACAACGCCCGGATCATCCGCAGCGGTCTGGAAGCCATCGGCATGCAGGTGTATGGCGGCGTGAACAGTCCGTACATATGGATGCGCACACCCGACAATATGTCGTCGTGGCAGTACTTCGACCACCTGCTCAACACCGTACAGGTAGTCTGCACACCCGGCGTGGGATTCGGCAAGCACGGCGAGGGATTCGTGCGGTTCTCCGCCTTCGGACTCACCTCCGTTGCCGAACAAGCCATCGCCCGACTCACTCAATCGTAAAATCGTACATCGTACATTGTTAAATCGTACATCACATGACTGATCTGAGAGAACGAATCATATACAAAGCGTTGGAGTTGTACCTCATTCACGGGTACGAGAACGTGAGCATCACCGACCTGCAGAGTGCTCTGGACATGGGGCGCGGCACGATGTACTACCACTTCAAGAACAAAGATGAGGTGTTCATCGAGATCGTCAATCGCTTTTTCCTCAACCCCAAGCAGCAGATGTTGCGTCTGAAGGACGACATCCGTGTGCCGGAGATGATCGAAGCGCTGCTCCGTTACTTCCGCTTCCTCGAGGATAGCCTGATGGAACTGGAGCAACGTAACATCAACACCTCGAACGTGATTATGCTGCTCTACACAGCCTACCACCGCTTCCCGGAACTCTATCGCAAGGCACATCGTCTGTATGCAGGCGAACAAGCCATGTGGCAGAAGGCATTGCGCAACTCCATGCGCGCAGGTGAGGTGCGGCGCGATATACCGCTGGAAGTTACGGCCGCGCTGTTCACGCAGATCAAGGACGGCTACGATGCCGGGCAGTCAGGCAAACAGATGGACTTCAACATGGTGCGCGAGCAGTACAACTTGCTCTACTCGCTCATACAAACAAAAGAATAAATATTGTATTATGCAAGAAAAATATCTCACACTCCTATCCGAGAAGTTCCCCTCAGCCAATGCTGTGCTAACGGAACTGATCAATCTGCGTTCCATCCTCTCGTTGCCGAAAGGTACGGAGCACTTCGTCAGCGACCTGCATGGTGCCTCCACGGCGTTCATCCATATGGTTAAGAACGCCTCGGGTGTCATCCGCCGCAAGGTCGATGACGCGTTCGGCGATACCATCAGCGAGCGGGAGAAACGCGCCTTGTGTGCCCTCATCTACTACCCTGACGAGCGCTTGCAGATTCCCGACGAGCCATTCGACGAGGGACGTGAGTTCGCCTCGCGCGACGAGTTCCTGTACGTGCGTCTGAGTCAGTGCGTGGAGATCATGCGCCGCGTTACGGTCAAGTACACACGCTCCAAGGTGCGTAAGATGCTACCCGGGCAATTCGCGTATATCATCGAGGAGCTGCTGTACGAATCGGACATCGAGGGTGGTCGCCAGGATTACTACCAAGCTATCCTCCAGGCTATCATCGATACAGGTTGCGCCGAGCAGACCATCATCGCCATCTGCTACCTCATCCACAGTCTGGTCATCGATACCTTCCATATCGTCGGCGATATCTTCGACCGTGGACCGGGTGCACAGAAAATCATGGATGTGCTCGCCACTATCCGCGACTACGATATCCAGTGGGGTAACCACGACATCGAGTGGATGGGAGCCGCAGCCGGCAACCCCGCACTCATAGCTACGGTGCTGCGCGTGTCGATACGCTATGCGAACATCGAAACGCTCGAGGAAGGCTATGGTATCAACCTGCTGCCACTCGCCAGCTTCGCCATGCAGACTTACGGCGATGACCCCTGCACCATATGGCAGACCAAGGACTTCGAGAACAACCCGCGTCTGACGCGTTCAGCCATCCTCATGGCTAAGATGCACAAAGCGATATCGATCATCCAGTTCAAGCTCGAGGGGCAGATCATCAGCCGTCACCCCGAGTATAAGATGGACGACCGTCTGCTGCTCGACAAGATCAACCTCCTGGACGGCACGATCACCGTGGACGGCAAGACCTACCCGCTTACCGACACCAACCTGCCTACTCTCAATCCCGACGATCCGTACGCACTCTCCATCGAGGAAGAGGAACTGATGACGCAACTGTTGCGCTCGTTCCGCAAGTCCGAGAAGTTGCAGAAACACCTGCGCATGCTTTATCGCCACGGCTCGTTGTTCCTGGTGCGCAACAACTTCCTGCTCTACCACGCAGCCGTGCCGCTCAATGCCGACGGCTCGTTCACCGAGGTGGAGGTGCTCGGCGTAAAAGCCAAAGGCCGCGAACTCATGGAGCGCATCGATGAAGCCGTGCGACTCGCCTACTTCGGCGAAGGCAAAACCAAAGCCGACGCACTCGACTACATGCTCTATTTGTGGGAAGGACCATTGTCACCTTTATATAATAAGGATAAGATGACCACCTTCGAGCGGTACTTCATCGACGACAAAGCCATCTGGCACGAGGAGAAAGGTGCGTACTACGAGCTCGCCAACCGCCGCGACATCTGCGAGCAGATACTTCGCGAGTTCGGGCTCGACCCCGAGAATAGCCGTATCGTTAACGGACATATCCCCGTTCGCACTATCAAAGGCGAAACGCCTGCACGCGCCGAAGGCAAACGATTCGTCATCGACGGAGGATTCAGCAAACCCTACCAGGAGAAGACAGGTATAGCAGGCTACACACTCATCTACAACTCGTTCAGCATACAACTGGTGGAGCACGAGGAGTTCGAGAGCCGCGAGCAGGCTATACGTTCCGGATCGGATATCCACAACCGCATACAGCTTACCGACTTCTCAAGCAAGCGTATGCTCATCCGCGATACGGATATGGGTAAGCAACTGCTCGAGCAGATCAGCGACCTCGAACTGCTGCTCGATGCGTACCGTACAGGACGAATAAAAGAACATTTATAAAAAAAATTGACAAAAAACTTGCAAATATCAAATATTTTTTGTAACTTTGCAGCCGATTTCAATAATCGCAAATCGTAAATAAGTTAAATCGTACATCAATCGTACATCGTACATTAATAAATAGTACATTAAAACATTATGGAATCAAAATACAATCCTACAGAGATTGAAGCGCGCCGATATCAGTATTGGCTGGATAATAATCTGTTTCACAGCGAGCCGGATGGTCGTGAACCGTTTACCGTAGTTATTCCTCCCCCCAACGTAACCGGTGTGCTGCATATGGGTCATGTGCTCAACGAGACGATCCAAGACATTCTGGTGCGTCGTGCCCGCCTGGAAGGCAAGAACGCCTGCTGGGTGCCGGGAACCGACCACGCATCCATCGCTACCGAGGCCAAGGTCATCAAGCGATTGAAGGAGCAGGGCATCAACAAGAGCGACCTAACCCGCGAGGAGTTCTTGAAGCACGCCTGGGCATGGACAGATGAGCACGGAGGAATCATCCTCAAGCAACTACGCAAACTCGGATGCTCGTGCGACTGGAATCGTACCGCCTTCACTATGGACGAGACACGTTCGCGTGCCGTGATCAAGGTGTTCTGCGACCTGTACCGCAAGGGACTCATCTACCGCGGATTGCGTATGGTCAACTGGGACCCTGAGCGTCAGACTGCCTTGAGCGACGAGGAGGTGATCTATCACGACGAGCACTCGAAGTTCTATTACCTCAAGTACGAGGTAGTGGAAGAGCCGGGCAAGTACGCCATTGTAGCTACCACCCGTCCGGAGACGATCTTCGGCGACGTGGCGGTGTGCATCAACCCCAAAGAGGAGAAGAACCAGTGGCTGCGCGGCAAGCACGTGCGCATACCTATCGTAGGACGTGAGATTCCTATCATCGAGGACCGCTACGTGGAGATCGGCTTCGGTACGGGTTGCTTGAAGGTAACGCCGGCACACGACGTGAACGACTATATGCTCGGGCAGCAGCATAACCTCATCGCGTACGACATCTTCACGCCCGACGCACATATCAACCTCGATACCATCGAGCCGGAGATCCGCAAGAACGTTGAGAAGTTCCACGGCATGGATCGCTTCGATTGCCGCAAGGCGATGGCGGACGACCTCGTGGCTGCAGGCCTGATGGATCATGTCGAAGATTACGACAACAAAGTCGGCTACTCCGAGCGCACGAACGTGCCTATCGAGCCGCGGCTCTCGCTGCAGTGGTTCATCCGCATGAAGCACTTTGCCGATATCGCTCTGCCGCCGGTAATGAACGACGATATTGTGTTCTATCCCACCAAGTACAAGAATACCTACCGCAACTGGCTGGAGAACATCAAGGACTGGTGTATCTCGCGCCAACTATGGTGGGGTCACCGCATACCCGCCTATTACGATGCCGATCTGCTTGCTCAGACAGGCATGGAGAACTACCCCGAGGACAAGATCATCGTCAGCGAAACGAAGCCCGAAGGCAACTACGTACAGGACGAAGGCGCGCTCGACACATGGTTCTCGTCGTGGCTGTGGCCGATCTCGCTGTTCGATGGCATTGAGAACCCGGGCAACCCGGAGATCAACTACTACTACCCCACCGCCGATCTCGTAACAGGTCCGGATATCATCTTCTTCTGGGTAGCACGAATGATCATGGCGGGCTATGAGTATGTAGGTAAGATGCCTTTCCGTCACGTATATTTCACAGGTATCGTGCGCGACAAGCTCGGCCGTAAGATGAGTAAATCCCTCGGTAACAGTCCTGATCCGCTTGACTTGATTGCGCGTTACGGTGCCGATGGCGTACGTATGGGTATATTGCTCTCCGCACCTGCAGGCAACGATATTCTGTACGATGATTCGCTCTGCGAGCAAGGCCGCAATTTCTGCAACAAGATCTGGAACTGCTTCCGCATGATGAAAGGTCTGGAGGTGGCCGATATCCCGCAGCCCGAAACAAGCAAATATGCGATTGAGTGGTTCAATGCCAAGCTTGGCGAGGTTTCTGCCAATATCGCCGACCTGTTCAGCAAGTACCGCTTGAGCGAAGCGCTGATGGAGATCTACAAGCTCTACTGCGACGAGTTCTCGGGCTGGTACTTGGAGATGATCAAGCCGGGCTACCAGCAACCTATCGACCGCGCAACGTACGAGGCTTCGATGGCGTTCTTCGACCGTCTGCTCGTGCTGCTCCATCCGTTCATGCCGTTCATCACCGAAGAGTTGTGGCAGAACATCTACGAGCGCAAGCCGGGAGAATCGATCATGACCGCCAGGCTGAATGACGAAAAAGTGTGCAACTCAATCGGGGTCAACACGGGGTTAAATCAGGATCAACACGGGTGCATCCTAGACTATACGGCTTATCTCAAGGAGGTCATCGCCGGTGTACGTAATGTCCGCGCCTCGAAGAACATCGCACCGAAGGAGCAACTGACGCTTATCTCGCCGGTTGAGCTCAATCCTATCGTTGCCAAGCTTGCCAACGTTGAAATCACAAATGACCATACGGCGTCAGCAGATCGGAAGAAATGTCAAATAACAAATAGCGGCAACGCCGCCAAGTTCATCGTCGGCACTACGGAGTTCGCTATACCGATGGATGCCTTCATCAATGTGGACGAAGAAATCAAGAAACTCGAGGCTGACCTGCAGCACCAGCAAGGTTTCCTGCGCGGCGTACAAGCCAAGCTCAGCAACGAGCGCTTCGTGCAGAACGCCAAACCCGAGATCGTAGAACTCGAGCGCAAGAAGGAGCACGACGCTCTGGCACGTATCGCCACCATCGAGGAGAACTTGGCTAAACTTCGTAAATAAGTTAAATCGTACATCAATCGTACATCGTACATAAATAAATCGTACATGAAACGTCATATTCCGAACATAATAACCTGCTGCAACCTCTTGTGCGGCGCTCAGGCAGTCATGCTGGCAGCGGAAGGTCTGTTCCATTGCGCCCTGGGAATGATCATCCTCGGTGCGCTGTTCGACTTCTTCGACGGTTTGTCGGCACGCGCGCTGAAAGTTAAGAACCCCATCGGCAAGGAGATCGACTCGCTGGCAGATGTCATCACCTTCGGCCTCGCGCCGTCGGTGATGGTGATGCAGGCTATTCGTCTGGCTACGGACAACAGCAACTACGCCTGGGGTTGGTGGTCAGCCTTGGCACTCGTCATGGCAGCCTTCTCGGCGTTGCGCCTGGCTAAGTTCAATATCGACGAACGTCAGACCAGCTCGTTCATCGGCCTGGCTACGCCGGCGAATGCCATCTTCTGGGCATCGCTCGTGGCTACGTTCCCCGATATGGCTTCGTGGGGCACATGGCTGCCATGGGCAATGCTGGCAGTGGTAGTACTGAGCTGCTGGCTGCTGGTGTGCGAACTGCCGTTCTTCTCGCTTAAGTTCCACGACCTGTCGTGGAGCGCGAACAAGACGCGTTACGTGTTCCTGATTGGTTGCGTGCTGATCCTTGCCCTGTGCTGCACGATGGCAGCGCTGCGCCACAACTACCACTATGCCCTGTTCAGCGGAACGGGAATCATCCTGTGGTACGTTGTTGCGAATATTTGTTCACCTAAGAAATAACCACTTAAAATCCATATGCCATGAAAAACCGTTCACTATATCTCGTTAGCGCCCTACTGCTGCTCCCGTTGATGCTTTGTGCCGAAGAGATTCCCGCAGGTTACTACGATGCCATCGAGGGAAAAAGTGACTCCGTATTGAAGTCCACGCTCTACTCCATCATCAAAGGTGGCGAGCGCTACCTGTACGGCACGAATGATTACCATAGCTCCTCCAACCCGCCCGAATGGGAGGCAGGCGATTTGAAGGGATACGGGACGTGGTACGCGTTCCCGCTTACCGACATGCACCCCGGCGGCATTGTTTGGGATATGTACTCAAGTTCCGTACGCTACTACCCGAAGGACAGAGGCGAATCGGGCTGCTCGCTCAATATCGAGCACTGTCTGCCTAAGTCGTGGTGGGGAACGGGTGACAAGACTGATACCATCTACCGCGACCTGTTCAACCTCAATCCATCCGATGCCCAGGCCAACTCCAACAAGAGCAACTATGCCCCCGGACATGTGCAGAAAGGTGACAAGTTCGACAACGGCTCGTTCCGCATGGACAGCAAGAGCAAGTCGCAGTACAACTACATCTGCTGGGAACCCGCCGAGGAGTACCGCGGCGATTTCGCGCGCACGTATTTCTATATGGTGACCGCCTACGAACAGCAGACATGGAGTTCGACGTATAGTGCGTACGTCAGCAACAGCTCCTACCTGCGTTTCTCGCCCACCATCGTACAAGTGCTGCTTGATTGGCACCGTGCCGACTCGGTTAGCGATAAGGAGATCTGCCGCGCTGACCAAATATCATCCATCCAGCACAACCGCAATCCGTTCATCGACTACCCCGAACTCGTCGAGTACATCTGGGGTAATAAGAAAGGACAAACAGTGGACATGTCCACGCTGACCTGCGCCTTCCAAAGCGGCATTTGTCCGGAGCCCATTCAGCCCGAACCCGATCCGCAACAATACGATACGCTGATCAACCTGCCGGGAGTGACAGCTGCATTTATCAACGCTATCCCGGGAGGAAATGCCACAGCAAGCATCAATCGCGCCAATGGCACACGCGCCATCACGATGGGTAATGGTTCGACCGATGGCGAGATTACATTCGCGCAACTGAACCTGACCGACTCGGCGGTATTGGTCTTCCGTGCCTCGGCATATAACACCGCAAGCTCCATGCAACTGGATATCTATGCCGACAGCACACTCGTGCGTTCCTTCGCTGATACCGTTATTCAGAACACGCGCAATGAGGACTATTATAGCACCACTATCCCTGCCGGAACAAACACGATTAAGATCATCTCCGTCGGCGGTGCCACCACCAAACGTGCGTGCATGCAGGAGTTGTATCTGCTCAGTCCGAAACAGGGCACAGACCCCACAGCCCTGCCCGCTACGCCCTGCACTACCCCCGCAGCGCGTAAGATCCTGCGCGACGGACAACTGCTCATCCTCGTCGGTGACCGCACCTACTCCATCCTTGGGCAATAACGTCTTTTGTCTTTTGTCTTTCGTCTTTTGTCTTTTGTCTATATATGACTCTCGCAGAAAGTATCAAGCGCAATAGTATCTTCATGAGTTTATGGTTAGCGGCCGTGGTGTCGCTAACCATTGCTCTTTGCACGATCGACAAGGGCACGTTGCACCTGCTGCTCTGCGACCATCACTCGGCGTTTGGCGACGTTCTCATGCCTATCCTCTCCGACACCTGCCACTGGTTGCCCTATGTAGCTTCTGCCGCTCTGCTGTTGTGGCGCTGGCAAGCCGGCGTGTTTGTGGGCGGATCGCTAATCCTCTCCACCGTCATCACGCAAACTCTGAAACATATCGTCTGTGCCCCGCGACCGCTGACTTGGTTCGCCGAGCATATGCCTGATATTTCACTGCCCCTTACCGAAGGCGTACGCATGCATTACCACCTGAGTTTCCCTTCCGGTCACACTACTACCTTCTTCTGCCTCTATTTCGCCCTCTGCGCCTTATACACACTATATATCGTTTATCCCCCTACCGCCAATGGCTTTTGGTATCGTTTGCTGCATAAGCAAGCCACGCCTGCCCCCAAGCAGCCATCGCCGCTCGCACAAGATAAGCCATCGCGGCTCGCAGGCAGCATACTCATGCAGTTGCTGTTTTTCCTGCTCGCCGCTGTCAGTTCCTATTCCCGCCTGTACCTTAGCCAGCATTTCGCCCTTGATGTCCTCGCCGGCATGCTTATCGGTGTACTCAGCGTAGCTGTCGTTGCCCATTTCTTCCGGAATACTTAGGAGCTTACGCTCCCCATCATGAACGTATTCAAATAGGACAAACATATCAGATCATACAAATATCCACAAGCATTGGGAAAGAACAACCACTTATGGCGAAAAGCCGACCATGATTACAGCGCCCCGGCTATGTATATGATAACTGTGGTCACGACCAACAGGCATCCACTTTTAGGGCATATACACGGCGATACCGCTGACTCTGCTCACATAGTGCCTACCAGTTTGGGAGCAGTTGTTATCGCTTTGTTCTACGATATTGAGAAACAAGTGCTTGACCGCACAGGCAAGACCATACAAATCGTACAATACCAATTGATGCCCGATCATTTTCATGGGGTAATCTACGTACGTGACCCATTGCCTGCCGGATGGCAATTAGGTCGTATCATTGCGGGATGGAAAGGAGCATGCTCACGAGCATTTTGGCAACGGCATCCCCAAACACCCCCACCCCTGAATACGTCCACGACCGGGAACATCAGTTCCCGCATCTCTTCCCTGAATACGTCCACGACCGGGAACATCAGTTCCCGCATCTCTTCCCTGAATACGTCCATGACCGGGAACGTCAGTTCCCGTATCCCTTTGTTTGAGCCGGGATTCCACGACCGCATATTGCAAGGCTCAGGGCAACTGCAACGTTGGATAACCTACCTCCACGATAACCCTCGCCGTCTGTGGCTCAAGCGCGCCCACCCCGACCTGTTCCGCATACATCAGCAGGTGGAGGTGCTTGGTATATCCTGCACTACGCTGGGTAACATGTTCCTCGCCGAGCGCCCGCTGCGCAAAGTCCTTCAATGCTCGCGACGTATCACCCACGCCGAACTCGCTGCCAAGCGCGAGCAATGCCTCAGGGAAGCCGAGCAAGGTACGGTATTCATTACTGCCGCTATATCCGAGGGCGAACGACTCATCAGCCGAGCACTCAGAGAAGCAGGGTACGACATGATCATTCTGCTCAACCAAGGATTCCCCAAACCCGACAGCCCGCACTACAAGTTCTTCAAACCCAGCGGCATCTATTTCGAAGCATGCGCCGCAGGCAAACTGTTGCTGGTCGAGCCCGCCGATGCACTTTTCGAACTATCCGAGGTCGAGCAATCGGTATATGCCAAGGCACACGATATAAAACATGACTCACCCCGCTACCGCTTCCTCGCACTCAACGCCATCGGTTGGATGATGGAACAAGCGTAGTATGAAATAATAAAGATTACTGTTTGTCTGTTACGCTATTTGTTTTTATGTATTTTCCCAATTAGCATTGCCTAAAGTGAACGTTTTTATATAAATTACGTATTTTTTTCAAAATTTTACCTTGCAAATTTGCAAATATCAGATTTTTTTTGTACCTTTGCACCCGCAAACTCACGCTGGGGTGTCTGCGTGACATAACAGGGTGAGGGAGCAGACATATTTTAAGGCGTTTATTAACGCTTGTTTTTGACCTCTTGGAATGTAGGAAGTTTCAAACTTGGTTTTCGAAAACAAGTAGTGGTAGATGCCCATGGGTGTATACTATACCCACATGTTCCGTTTTGGAACACGTGCCGATATATACACAGCGTGGGTTTCTGCATTGCTTATTCGAAGCCAAAGGTATTCCTACAACCTCAAGAGGCGAATAAGCAATAAAAGGAATCCGCGTTTTTATGACCGTTAAACAACTGTATTCTCGTTTCCGCAACCTCATTTTGTATGGGATAATTGGCGGTTTCTGTGCCGCACTGGACTTCGGCATCTACACCGCGCTGTGCTATTGGAACAATATGCCTTATCTATGGGCGAACATCATTAGCATCCATGTCGGGATCTTCACATCCTTTGCCCTTAACCGCTCGCTTAATTTCAAAGTCAAAGACAAACCTGCCACACGCTTTGTCTCATTCTACGCTGTAGGCCTCACGGGCTTAGGTATCAGCGAATTGATGCTTTATCTCTTGGTTACTATCGGCGGTCTAAATGAGGTATTCTGCAAACTGCTATCCATTGTAGTCGTAGCACTCGTACAATTTATCTTGAACAAATACATTACTTTCAAAAAACAATGAAAGACACCTTATATATCGTAATGCCAGCCTATAACGAGGCAGCGAACATCGAAGAAGTCATCAGTCAATGGCACCCGATCTGCGAGAAGATTGTCGCAGAAGGAAACGATGCCAAGTTAGTTATCGCTAACGACGGCAGCAAAGACAAGACCTTTGCTATTATGCAGAAATTGCAAACACAGTACCCACTGTTCAAACCGCTGGACAAACAGAACTCCGGGCACGGCGCAACGGTTATGTACTTGTACAAGTATGCAATGAACAACGGTGCAAATTATATTTTCCAGACGGATAGTGACGGACAAACCTTGCCAGAAGAGTTCTGGCAAATGTGGGGAAACCGCGACAAATATGATTTCCAAATCGGCACGCGTGGAGGTAGACAGGATGGGGCAAGTCGCGTATTTGTTACAAAGACTTTACGCTTTGTCGTTTGGCTGATGTTCCATGTATGGGTAAAGGATGCCAACACACCGTTCCGCTTGCTCAAATCAGAGAAACTGAAGCCTATTATAGACATTATTCCGCAAGACTACAATCTAACCAATGTGGCAGTTAGTGCAATCGCTGTTCGCAAGCACTTTAACATAGGTTGGTATCCGATTACCTTCCGTCCTCGCCAAGGAGGTGTGAACTCTATTAACATGCACCGTATCTTCAAAATTGGAGTCAAGGCATTAAAAGATTTCCGAACGATAAATAAGAACTTACGATAATGAAAAGGATATTTGCAAGTTGTTTCAAAAGCTATAACAATATTTATGTGTTGCTATTCATATTGGTTTTAGCAAACTGTATCGCCCAATGCTTAATGTTTGGTAGTAATTTTTTTTCGTTATATGATGAGGCATATTGTTTGTTAAAATGTAGGGATGCATATGACGGTATTATTACAGGAAAATCTCAATGGGATCTTATTGCTGTAAATTGGTTTCCTTACCTTGACTTAACGAATAAAGTATCTGCAAGTTGGGCATCTGTAATTTTAATAATAGCAACGATAGGTAATACTATCTTATCACTCTCTTTAATTACCCGCAAATGCTCATTCTTCAAATGGTCATCTATTTTCTTATTGTTATTATTTCCAGTTATTGGAGGAGAATATGCTTCTGATGTACAAACACGTGTTGGCTGGGTTACGGGAGTAAACTACCTGATACTTCAAGTATTTATGCTAGAGAGTGCTCTCTCTTTTTTCCTTTTATACTATTACCACAAACATCCAATGATTAGATCAATATCTCTTGTGATTAGTGGAATTCTTTCGGGGCTATCACTATTTGTAATTATTCCTTCTGGTATTTTGATGATAGGTGCTTTAAGTATAATGATTATTCTAAAAGAAACTACTATACGTTGTAAACTATACGATATTTTATGGTTCTTAATTGGGATATGTTTCGCACTTGTTTATATTCATCTATTCATAGCTCCATTGCCTTTTATTTATAAGGAAATGCTTTTTACTGCATCGTATGTTGAAAAAAGTGGCTTTGGATATACTCCGATGGATTTCATGAAAAGCATAGCTGAAATAATAGGAGAGTTTTTCTTATATTTACCAATATTAATCGGCATTTCGCAACTTTCATTATATTCAAGTTTCAAGGTAAAATATATTGAAACTACAACATATGTTGTTTATATTTGGGTCTTTGTTATCTTCATATACAAATTTATATCGATGAATTGGGGTGCATCTTTTATGCCAACTATCCCATTTTTAGCTTGTTCTACGTGCTTAATTTTGTGGCATATTTTTCAGAAAAATGGTCTCATGTGTAGACATAATATCTTATTATTATTTCTTTTTATACTTCCCTTGATATGTGCTGTAGGAACAAATACGAATCTTTGGGGGAGACTTGGATGTTTCATAGTACCATGGGGTATAATTTGGATTATTGCAGAAGATTACTTAAATATACATATTAACAAAAAAGTAATTATTTGTTTTATTTCGCTATTAATTATACCATTATCAGTTAATAGCATGAGAATAATTTACCATTATAAAAAATATAATACTGAACATTTCGTGTCTGGCAATAAAAATTTGGCTGCATTATCAATAACTCCTGCACAAAAAGAGTATTTTGAAAGGATACAAAATATTGTAAATCAATATAATTATCAGCCGCGTCAGTCTGTATTTTTTGCGTCATATCATGATTATTGTACTATTTATGCATTAGATGCAGAATTGTCTTCTAAATTCCACTTGCCATGTAATTTTCCATTCTTTCCGAAAGAACAGATGCTTAGACCTGATTTCATTATATTAGTTCCAGAAGAAAGTCATATCTATAATTTGGCAGATTTTGAATGGGGATGGCCAGACCAATATGATAAGTATGAGATTGGCACCCCGGAAACGATACATCAAAAGTTAATAAATGATGTCGCGAAACATCGGCAATTATATTGTCGTAAATCATTGAAGAAAGCAGAATGACCTATTCTTGAAAAAACACAGTGCAAATTTTTGCATGACAATCTTGGCAAAGTTGGCAAAGTTCCGCTTCAAGTTTGTCAAGTTTGTCAACTTTGCCATGCATTTTTTTGCAACATCTTTTCTTCGACTATCCTCCAACATGCCGTAGTATTATATACTATGTATATAATACAGATGGGAAAAAACGTTAGTTATTCCTTAGATATTCCTTAATCATTATTTAGTTATTCCTTAGTTATTGTCGGGGGCAACAAACAGGCTGGTACTTGGCTCTTGCTTGGCTTGTGCTCGGCTCTTGATAGGGATTAAAGTCTAGGATGACCACGTCTTGACCACGATAAAACCCCGACTTGACCCCGATTGAGGTTCACACTTTTTGTAAATAAGTCTTGGATTATAAAACACCAAGCGGCTCAAAAATGAGTCGCTCGATACGTAATTTAGGAAGTCACGTTCTAAAATATCTCTCCTCTCCAGAGTTGCTTGAGGAAGTCAAATACATAGATTACCTCAACATTGCCAATTCTGCGGGTGAAGGGATCACGCGAGACTACAATACAACGACTCTCAGGAAACTCATCAGAGTAGTCCTTGAAGTTGGAAAGATGTTTGTTTTGCACCTCTTCCGTTGACTTGATTTCTATGCCGATCTCAGCATCGCCGATGACCGCATCAATCTCTTTGCCGCTATAAGTATGCCAATAGCTCAATTGCTTGCGACTATGCGTATAACCGATATATGCAATCAACTCCTGTATTACAAAGTGCTCAAAACAATGCCCGTACTCAGGAGTTCCCGGTGCCAATGATGTGCGATTCATCAAGTAATTATATACACCTACATCAAAATAATAGAACTTAGGAGCTTGTACCACTTTGCGTTTGACAACCTTGGTATAAGCCGGAATACAATAACCGATAAGTGTGTCGGTCAGTATGCTGAAGTATTCCTTCACCGTCTTGGCACTTACGCCGCAATCGCTTGCAATGTTCGTATAGTTGATTATTTCGCCATTGCTGATTGCAGCCACCTCCAAAAAGCGCTGGAACAACTCAAGGCTGCGCACCAAAGCTTCCTCCTTAATCTCTTCACGCAGATATACATCAATGTACGCCTCTAACAATCGTTCCGGGTGCTTGCTCAGATAATGAGGTGGCAACATACCATACAACAATGCCTTATTCAAATCCAAGTCCTCAATCTCCGCACTCACAAACGGATAGAAATAGCACGGCAACGCTCTTCCTCCCAACGTATTGTAGCCTTTGCGCTTCAGTTTGCGCGCACTACTGCCGCTTAACACAAATCGCAGACCGCGTTTCTGTATCAACCGGTGTACTTCATTTAGCAGTTCTGGCACTTCGGGAATCTCGTCTATCACCACTATACTGCCTTCCGGCTTGTCTTGCAATATCTGAAACAGCATCTCCGGATGCGAACGAAAACGCCGACGCGATTTGGCATCTAACAGATCGATGTACACTGCATCGGGAAATTGCGCATCAAGATATGTACTCTTACCTGTCTGGCGCGCGCCAAACAGAAAAACGCTGCTGTCTAACTCGCTGTTTAATTGGAAATAACGTGCAATCATATTTGTGACTATTTATGGTCGTTTTTATCTTAAAAAAATCGTAATGGCACCTCAGATATTTTGCGAAAATCGGGAGTGTGACTTCGGATATTTCAAGAATATTCGACGCAAAGATACATTTTTTTTTTGAAATAAGCAAATCTTTCGGAAAGAAAATGTACTATTTATGCACTTTTTTGCCAAATCGCAAACTCTGTTGAGCGAAATATCCGCTATTACACATTCAAATTCTCACATTACTTACTTTTCTCACTATAGGAAAGATCCTTACATGACCCGCTATTGACCAGCAAATGATTAGCAAAATACCATGACTTGACCCCGATGAAGTTCACCTAAGATTGCATAGTCCCCCCTCACCTGATCGATATGATTTATTGATGAGCGCATATATACGCGCGTAGGCGTAAAGACAAAATAGGTGGCAGAGGGCTGAGAAATGATATACAGGGCGATTAGAGCGCACGGGAGTTTGCTATCGACAGGTATACTATTTGCATAAATATAGCCTTAAATCGAAAATAAACGTGCAAAAATAGGGGATTTGTTTAATAAAATGATTTTTTTTCTTACGAAAATTTGCAAATATCATTTTTTTTTATTATCTTTGTATGATTTTTGGGGACTGACTGGAATAAGGAATAAGGAATAAAGACTAAAATGTATTCGACTCGTGTAATCAGTCTTTACTCCTTTAGCGAAGCGGTCTTTACTCCTTTAGCGAAGCGGGCTTTATTCCATACTCCCAAAATGACTAAATAGCAAATGATTAAATTGTAAATGATAAGATGATTACAGAAGACAGAATTATTCCTGTAAAGATTGATGAGGAGATGCGAAGCTCCTACATCGATTACTCGATGAGCGTGATTGTATCCCGTGCGTTGCCTGACGTGCGTGACGGCTTCAAGCCTGTTCACCGCCGCGTGCTGTACGCCATGTGGGATATGGGTAACACAAGTGACAAGCCGACGAAGAAGAGTGCAGCTATCGTAGGTGAGGTTATGGGTAAGTACCACCCCCACGGCGACAGCAGTATATACGGCACGCTGGTGCGCATGGCGCAGCCCTGGGCGATGCGCTATCCGCTGGTATATGGCCAAGGTAACTTCGGTAGTGTGGACGGCGACAGTCCTGCCGCCATGCGTTACACGGAGGCACGATTGGAGAAGCTGGCAGAGGAGATGCTGAACGATATCGACAAGGATACCGTGGATATGCAGCTCAACTACGACGACAGCCGTCGTGAGCCGACCGTACTCCCTACCCGCTTCCCTAACCTGCTGGTGAACGGCGCAAGCGGTATTGCCGTAGGTATGGCCACGAACATGCCCACGCATAACCTGGGCGAAGTGGTGGACGGCTGCCTGGCATATATCCGCAACATCGAAGCCCGCATAGCCAACCCCGAGGTGGAAGAGATAACCGTAGAGGGACTGATGGAGTATATCAAGGCTCCGGACTTCCCCACAGGCGGTACGATATACGGTTACCAAGGCGTACGCGACGCGTTTGAGACCGGTCGCGGCAGAGTGATCATCCGCTCCAATGCCGATATCGAGACCGACAACAACGGCCGCGAGCACATCATCATCACCGAGCTGCCGTACGGCGTTGTAAAAGCCGACCTGGTGCAGAACATTGCCGCCCTCGTTGACGACAAGCGCATAGAAGGCATCACGGACATCAGCGATCAGTCGAAGCGCGACATACGTATCGTGATCGACATCAAGCGCGATGCCAACGCACAGGTGGTGCTGAACAAGCTGTACAAGTACACGGCACTGCAGAGTTCGTTTGCCGTGAACAACATCGCGCTGGTGAAAGGTCGTCCGATGCTGCTTAACCTCAAGGACTTGGTAGGTAACTTCATCGAGCACCGTATGGATGTGGTGACACGTCGTACCCGTTTCCTGCTAAAGAAAGCCGAGGAGCGCGCACATATCCTGGAAGGCTTGATCATCGCTGTGGATAACATCGACGAGGTGGTTAAGATCATCCGCGCCAGCCGTACGCCGGCTGATGCCCAGACGAACCTGGAGCAGCGCTTCAACCTGGACAACCCGCAGAGTAAAGCTATCGTGGAGATGCGTCTCGCCTCACTCACCGGATTGCGTATCGACGAGTTGCGCGCCGAGTACGAGGAGATAGAGCGTCAGATTGCCCACTACAACGAGTTGCTCGCCAACGAGAGTCTGCGCTACGAGCTGATCTCGAGCGAGCTGCAGGAGCTGAAGGACAAGTACGCCGACGAACGCCGCACACGCATCGTGAAGATGGCTACGGAGTTCAACCCCGAAGATATGTATGCCGACGACGATATGGTGATCACCATCTCGCACCTGGGCTACATCAAGCGCACACCGCTGGCAGACTTCCGTCAGCAAGGCCGCGGCGGTATAGGATCGAAGGCCAGCAACACCCGCGACGAGGACTTCATCGAGTACGTACACACCGCATCGATGCACTCGACGATGATGTTCTTCACCAACCTCGGCCGCTTGTACTGGATCAAGGTATATGACCTGCCGGAAGGCAACCGTCAGTCGAAGGGTCGTGCGATGCAGAACGTGATCAGTCTGCAGAAAGACGAGAAGGTTTGCGCGTTCATCAACGTGAAGGGTCTGAACGATCCCGAGTACGTGAAGAACCACTACCTGATCTTCGCTACCAAGAACGGCTTGATGAAGAAGACCACCCTCGAGGACTACAGCCGTCCGCGCGCCAACGGTATCATCGCGCTCGGCTTGCGTGAGGGCGACAGCCTGATCGGCGTAGCGCTGACCGACGGCGAGAGCCAGATGCTCATCGCCTCCAGCAACGGCAAACTCGTTCGCTTCCCGGAGAACACCGTACGCCCGATGGGACGTACCGCAACCGGCGTTCGTGCAATAAAATTGGAAGAAGATGGCCAAGATCGCGTGATTGGCATGATTTGTGTAGAGAAGAATAGTGAGGAGACAGTTCTCGTTATTTCCGAGAAGGGCTTCGGCAAACGTACCGCCCTGGACGATGAGAACGGCGAACCGATCTACCGCATCACCAACCGTGGCGGCAAGGGCGTAATAACCATGGCACTGACCGACAAGACAGGTATGTTGGTAGGCCTGCACGCCGTACAGGACGACGAAGATCTGATGCTCATCACCAAGAGCGGAACAGCCATCCGTATGGCGATCGACTCGATACGCGTACAAGGCCGCGCTACACAAGGCGTGAAACTCATCGAACTGCAAAAACGCAACGACGTGCTGATGTTCGGGTGCGTAGTGCCGAAAGAGGAGGAAGAAGAAGAACAAGTACCAAGTGACCAAGTACAAGGTGACCAAGTACAAAGTGACCAAGCACAAGGTGACCAAGTACAAGGTGACAATAATGAAACTAACGAATAAAACCATAGAACAATGAAGAAATCACTTTTCCTGGCAGCATTGGTGCTGATAAGCGCAGGCTGCTTCGCACAAAAGAAAGCCGTAAGCACAGCCAAGAACCTGGCCATGCAGGAGACTCCTGACTTCGATGGCGCACGTGCCGCAATCAAAGGCGCGCTGGAGAACGAGGAGACGAAGAACAATGCCGAGACCTGGTACGTAGCCGGACTGATCGGTTACAAGCAGAACGAGAGCATTTGGCTGATGGGTCAGATGGGACAACCCGTTGACAACGCCGCCAAAGGTGCAGCCGTAGAGGAGAGTATCAAGTACTGGCTGATCGCCGACTCGATGGCTATGATCCCCACCTACGACAAGAAAGGTAACCCCAAGTACGACCTGAAGACCCGCAAGAACATCGCCGAGCGTATGTTGGAGTACTTCCAGAAGCAGGAACTGGCTATCTATGCCTCGTATCTGGCTGAGCAGAACGATGATCTGGGCGTGGCTGATGCTTTCAAGATGCATTGCGATATCCCCGACCTGGAGTGCATGCAAGACCCGAAGATCCAGGCTAAGATGGTGAAGGACACCACCTACTATCAGTACATGGGTTATGCGCTGGCTTACTACTACCGCGCCAAGGAGTACGACAAGGCACTGGTGGTTGCCAACCAGATCATGGCTGATCCGGCTCATCAGGTTACCGCTTATCAGTACTTCTACGACCTGAACAAACTGAAAGGCGACACCGCAGCCGCTCAGGCCAAGCTGGCAGAGGCTATCGAGCGCTTCCCGAAAGAGGCTTGGTTCATCCAGAACATGATCAACGACCTGGTACAGGCTCACGACACCCTGGGTGCAGTGGCTTACCTCGACCGCGCCATAGCCAACGACCCGACGCAAGGTCAGTACTACCACACCAAAGCTACGCTGCTGAGCACGCTGCGCCGCTTTGAGGAGGCTTTCCAATTCTTCGACAAGGCCATCGAGCTCGAGCCGAACAATGCCGAGTACTACCTGAACTACGCGTACGCCTACAACGACAAGTCAACCGTCATGCTCGAGGGCACCGACAACCTGTCGCAGAAAGAGTACTTGGCCGTAAAGAAACAGAGCGACGAGGTACTCAAGCAAGCGCTGCCTTACTACAAGAAAGCACACGAGCTGGCTCCGGACAACATGACCTACGCCCGTGCACTGCGTGCATGCTACTACCGCCTGAAGATGCAGGCTGAGTACGATGCCATCACCGCAGAAATCGAGAACTATTGATGGGTCGTATACTTGCTATAGATTACGGCAAGCGACGTACAGGATTAGCCGTTACGGATCAGCTCCGCATAACGGCTAATCCCTTACTAACCATCGATACGCCGCTACTCATCAAGTGGCTGGAAGAGTACGTCAGCAAGGAGCAGGTGGACACGATCGTGGTAGGTTACCCGCGGCAGATGAACGGCTCGGACAGTGAGACGGTACCCGCCATACGCGCCATGGAGCAACAGTTGCGTGCACGACTGCCACAGATTCCCGTTGTGGAGTACGACGAACGCTTCACCAGCGTGCTGGCGCACCAGGCAATGATTGCCGGAGGTATGAAACGCAAAGACCGGCAGAACAAAGCCAACGTCGATAAACTTGCGGCTTGTATTATCCTCGAGGGCTACCTCGAAGGAGCCAATCGTCAATAATAAACAATAACTCAATAAATCGTAAATCGTCAATTTGTCAATTGTCAATTTAAAATGATTTTACCAATCTATTTATATGGACAACCGGTGCTGCGCAGACCTACAGAGGACTTGGAGCCGGGTGAAATGGATGTAAAGCAACTCGTGTCGGACATGTACGAGACCCTTACCGCTGCCGAAGGTTGCGGCTTGGCTGCTCCGCAAGTGGGCTTGTCAAAGCGACTGTTTGTAGTGGATGGCACGGAGCTGGGCGAGGACTATCCCGAGTGCGTGGACTTCAAGCAGGCATTCATCAATCCTGAGTTGCTTGAGGAGAGCGAAGAGACGAGCGTCTATTCAGAGGGCTGCTTGTCATTGCCCGGCATAAGCGAGAATGTCACTCGCCCCAAGACGATCACCATACGCTACCAGGACGAAGACTTCAAGGAGCACACGGATACCTTCACGGACTTCAAGGCGCGCATCGTGCTCCATGAGTACGACCATCTGGAGGCACATGTGTTCACCGACCGCGTCAGTCCTATCCGCCGGCAGTTCTGCAAAAACAAACTTGCCAACATCGCCAAAGGCAAAACCGGCGCACGCTATAAATATAAACATTAGTTGATTGACGATTGAACGATTGACTATTGAGCAATTGATTGACGATTGATTATTATTGACAAATGCCCAGTGCTCAATCGAACAATCCCATGCAATGGAACAATAAATCGTAAATTGTCAATCTGTCAATCGTCAATTAAATCCATTATGATATTGATTCAGGATACAATAGTTAGCCTTGAGGTGCTCGAGAAGGAGTTTTGTTGCGATATTGATCATTGCAAGGGCTGCTGTTGTATCGAGGGCGATGCCGGCGCACCGGTGACTGCGGAAGAGGAAGAGCTGCTCAACGCCATGCTACCTGCACTGTTGCCCCACATGACCAAAGAGGCACGCGAAGTAGTAGAGAAACAAGGCATAGCCTACAATGACCCCTCGGGCGAACGTGTTCTCTCCATCGTCAACGACAAGGATTGTATCTTCGCCCGCACAGACCACAACGGGTGGTGCTACTGCCTGATCGAACGCGAAGCAAGCAACACGCAGTCAGCAACACACAGTCACCAACATGAAGTCACCAACACGCAGTCACCAACACGCGAGTTTAAGAAGCCTATATCGTGTCACCTATATCCGATACGACTGACGAAAGTAGGTGAACGCGTGGGCGTGGAGTACCACCGCTGGGATATATGCCACAGTTCGCGGCAACTGGGACATAAGTTGCACTTGCCGCTTTATAAGTTCCTGAAGGAACCCCTTATTCGCCGCTTCGGACAAGCCTGGTACGACGAGCTCTGCCTCACTGCCGAAGAATGGGAAAAAGCCAAAAAGCCATGAAAACGATTTTTGCAGAGATTATTTCTATCGGTGACGAGTTGCTCATCGGGCAAGTCGTGAACACCAACGCCACATGGATGGCACAAGTACTGAACCAAGCGGGCATCACCGTGGTGGAAGTTACCACTGTGCGCGATGACCGGCAATCGATATGGAACGCTGTTTCCACTGCTATGTCGCGCGTGGATATTGTGCTGACAACCGGTGGTTTAGGTCCTACCAAGGACGATATAACAAAAGGTGTGTTGTGCGACTATTTCCATACACGTCTGGTGGAAGACCTGCGCGTACGTGCACACGTGCATGCTTTATATAAGAATCGTCCGGAGGTGCTGAACACGCTCACCGCCACACAGTGGATGGTTCCCAGCCATGCAACCATACTCCCTAACCGCGTTGGCAGCGCACCGATCATGGTGTTTGATCAAGTCGAAAGTCGAAAGTCGAAAGTCGAAGGTCACGGACATATACTCATCAGTATGCCCGGCGTGCCGCATGAGATGAAGATCGCTATGAACGAGCAGGTACTACCCTACCTCACTGAGCGGCTGGAGTTGTCAGCAGATATCATCCACCGCAACGTGGTTGTGTACGGAATCCCCGAATCGACCCTGGCACTGAAGATTGAGAAGTGGGAAAAGAACCTGCCGAAATCCATGCACCTGGCGTATCTGCCCAAGCAAGGTGTGGTACGGCTGCGTCTGTCATCCTACGGAGAAGCCACGGCTGAACAGATTGACAAACAGATAGCTGACTTGCTGCCGCTGATTCAGGAGAACGTGATTGCCACCGAGGATGTGACACCGAACATGGTGCTAGGTAAGTGGCTGACGGAGAGTAAGCAAACCATCGCCACAGCCGAGTCATGCACCGGCGGACGCTTGGCAGCCCTGCTCAACGAGCAGTCGGGCAGTTCGGCGTATTACATGGGCAGCGTGATAGCCTACGACAACAGCGTGAAGCAACATGTGCTCGGCGTGAAAGCCGACACACTGGCTACCGACGGTGCAGTCAGTGAAGCCTGCGTACGACAGATGGCGGAAGGCGTACGCAAACTGCTACATACCGACTTTGCCATTGCCACCTCGGGCATAGCAGGCCCTACAGGCGGCTCGGAAGAGAAACCCGTAGGCACAGTTTGGATCGCCTGGGCATCCGCCGAAGGCACAACAGCCGAGTGTTGCCACTTCAGCGGCGACCGCGCACAAATAACGCAAAACGCCGCCATGGCTGCCATAGGCAAATTCCTGTTGCAACAGATTGCGAAAAAGCAGTAAGCTCTTGTAAAATAACGTACTACCGCACCAATCGGAGCGATATACGTTTGCGTTCACGGTCGAGGCTCATAACCTCGACCGTTATGTGTTCATGCAGCTGCAGATTGATGCCACGCAGTTGCGACACATGGATCAGTCCATCCTTATGCACACCCATATCCACGAATGCACCGAAGTTACTGATGTTCGTCACGATACCGGGCAGCTTCATACCTTCCTGCAGGTCTTCGAAACTATGCACGGCCTCATCGAAGCGGAACTCCTCCATCTGCCCGCGCGGATCACGCGAAGGCTTCTCCAGTTCGCGCCATATATCTTCCAGCGTAGGCAGACCCACCTCCTCGGTCACGTAATCCTGAAGATTAACCTCCTGCCCTGCCTGTTTGGCAGCTTGCAGTTTGGCGGCTATGGCATAGCGCTCGGGATGTACGGCCGTGTTATCCAAGGGGTTAGTTCCTCCGGCTATGCGCAGGAAACCCGCACACTGCTCGAATGTTTTTGCCCCCATCTTCGGCACTTGCATCAGTGACTTACGGTCGGGGAATGCGCCATGTTCGGCACGGTAGTTGACGATGTTCTGCGCCAGCGTTGCACCCACGCCTGAGATATAGGTGAGCAGGTGTTTGCTGGCGGTATTCACGTCCACACCAACATAGTTCACTACGCTCTCCACCGTCTGATCCAGGCTGTGCTTGAGCTCCGTCTGATCCACATCATGCTGGTACTGCCCCACTCCTATGCTCTTGGGATCGATCTTCACCAGTTCAGCCAGCGGATCCATCAGTCGGCGACCGATACTCACCGCCCCGCGCACCGTTACATCTTCGTCGGGAAACTCCTCACGGGCAATCTTCGAAGCCGAATAGACCGAAGCACCGTTCTCGCTGACCGAGAAGACCGCTATGCTGCGAGAAGTAAGATCGCTGCGCTGTGCGACCGCTTCGCTGTGAGACAGCAATCCACGCACAAACGCTTCCGTCTCGCGGCTGGCTGTACCGTTTCCTATGGCGATGGCCTCGATCTGATAGTCGTGCAGAGCTTTCTTTAGGATTGTCTCAGCTTCCTGCCGGCGACTCACAGGCGGGTGCGGATAGATAGCAGTATGGAAGAGCAAGTCGCCTTGCGCTGACAGGCAGACAAGCTTGCAGCCCGTGCGGAAGCCCGGATCGAGTGCCAAAACGCGTTTCTGTCCCAAGGGATTCTCGAGCAGCAGTTGGCGCAAGTTGGCGGCAAAGACACGTATAGCCTCAGCATCGGCTTTCTGCTTCGATGCAGCCGCAAACTCCGTTTCGATGGAGGGTTTGAGTAAGCGTTTGTATGAATCCTCCATCGCCTGCTCCACTTCGTAGGCGGCATTGGAGTTATTCCTCAACCACAAGTGAGCCAGTTTGTCCAGGGCTTTCTCCTGGTCGCAGGATATATCCACACGGATGAAGCCTTCAGCCTCCGCACGGCGTATAGCCAGCAACCGATGGGAACTGATGCGCCGCAGCGGTTCATTGACTTGGAAGTACTCACGGTAGTTGGCTGCCTGCTGCGCTCTGTCGGCAGTCAGTTGCTTGATTTCCTTGGTAGTGATCATCGCCGTATAACTGAACTCACGGCGCACGGCATTACGAGAACGCTCGTCGATATTGATCTGTTCGGCAATGATGTCGCGTGCCCCTTGCAGCGCCTCATCGGGCTTACCGTACTTCTGCGCCTCACGGCGTATATCGGTGTGCGGGTCTTGCCTGAGCAGCAGGTCTGCCAGCGGCTGCAAGCCTGCTTCACGGGCTTTGTCGGCACGGGTCTTGCGGTGCGGCTTGTACGGCAGGTATATATCCTCCAGCTCCGTGCTTTCCTCGCAGGCTTCGATGCGCTGACGCAACTCGTCGGTAAGTTTGCCCTGCTCCTCAATGGTC
The DNA here is from genome assembly GCA_902798965.1 of uncultured Bacteroidales bacterium. Classification (GTDB taxonomy): domain Bacteria; phylum Bacteroidota; class Bacteroidia; order Bacteroidales; family Paludibacteraceae; genus Colicola. Next base: position 55,544 of record CADBYS010000004.1, read on the forward strand.
GAGAGGACGGTTTGTTTGCGGGCTTCCAGCTCCTCGAGCTTGGTGTTCTCATCGCATATAGCGGCTATCTGCACCTCATCAAGCGAACCCGTGCGCTCCTTACGATATCGCGCGATGAACGGAATAGTGGCTCCCTCATGCAACAATGAGATAACTGCCGAGACCTGTTTCTCGCCGAGTTGCAACCTGCGACTGATGACCGATGGTATATTCATATCTGTTCGATGACTGATTTTGTAAAATTCTATCAAAAAAATCATGCAAAGATACAAAAAATTATGGAAAAATGCAAATATTTTGCGATAAAAGTAAAAATATTTGTAAAATATTTGCAAATTTCATTTTTTTTTTGTAACTTTGCGGGCGAAAATGCATTGGATTAACCTATATCCGTAAAATTGTATGCAAACACGCATTTCTCACATGTTATCCATAAGCCTGCTGTTGTTGGCTTGCATTCCCGTGTTTGGCAGGTTAGCCGCTCCGCCCTTCCCGCCTGATCCCGGTGTGGTATATGTACCTCCTACGGTGACGGTGATGGGTCAAACCATCGTAGTGGATACTACGGATACATCTGCTACGGTATTACCGGAGGAGATAGACATATTCGAAGACTCTACGGTAATCTTCAACACAGTGGAGAACACCTTGACTATCAGCAACGCATCGCTGGAAGTAGGCGACAGCACACAGGCAGCCATCAGTTATTCGGGTACCGAAACGCTGGTGATTATCTTGTGCGACTCCTCGAGTATCTTTGCCGACACGATTATTGCTTCGCAATCGGACATCATCATCACGGGTGACGGCATACTGGAGGCAGAAGGCACCGTGCCGATCATCGGTGCGGAAACAGCCCGTATCATCTTTGACTCTGTGAACATGCACGTGCGCTCCACCCCGAGCCCGGAAGCTCTGCGCCGCCGCATCCGTTACGGCAAGAAACTCGATGAGAACGGTGGCCCTGCTCTGTCAGGCTTTGCCAGCGCCGACTTCAACAAGACTGCCGTGACACCTCCCGAAGCCGAATACGGCGCAGTGGAAGTGGAGGAAGCATCCGGAGGCCCCGGAGGTACAAACACCATCAACGCCCTGTACACCGTGGATCAAGACGGCAACGTGGAAGTGCTGAGTGAGTTCACGCTTACAGATATCCCCGACAAGATCGATGACGCCGTGGAAGATATCCGCGTGCGGCACGAGTTGGATATAACGAAACCCATGTACAACATTCTTGGCCTGCAGGTTGACGCCTCGTACCGAGGTATAGTGATTCAGCAAGGATGCACATTCCTGCTCAAATAAGCAAATTAACAAAAAACCATTTTATACGTATGAAAAAGCTTTTTACCTTGATTGCCTTGTTAGGCGCGTTCTCATGCGCAACGATGTTGGCTGAGACGTCTTTCCCCGGCGACCCGGGCGATTTGATTGTTGATCTGGAGACAGTTGCAGCAGATCAGCAGGGCGACAGCATTGCCGGTTACTTCCCGACAGGTGCCGGTTCGTACACAGCAGGCCAAACCGTTACGGTTATTGCCCGCGAGATTCCAGGTTACACATTCGAGCGTTGGGACGACGAAGTGACCGATCAGACGCGTTCGTTCGTGATCTCACAATCGATGTCGATGACCGCTTTCTACACACGTGATGAATATACCATCACGTTCGAGGTTAACGGCGAGGAGGTACAATCGGGTACGTACTACTACGGCGATTCGATAACCGGTATTCCTGAGGTTGAGGATATTGTGGAAGAGCAGTACACTTATCGTTTTGCCGGTTGGGAGCCTCAGGTTACTCGCGCCTATGGCGAACAAACCTACGTAGCCAAGTTCGATACCATTTTGAACCAGTATGTTATTCGCTTCCTGGACTGGGATGAGAGCTTGCTCAAAGCGGATACATTGTACTATGGCACGATGCCCGAATATAACGGCACTCCTACCCGCGAACAAGTGGGTGGCACGGTTTATACCTTCGCCGGTTGGGATTCCGAACTGACAACGGTTAAGGAAGATGCAGATTACCGCGCAACGTACACCGAAACAGAGTTGGAGTACAACGTAATACTTATCTACCGCGACTCAACCGTAATGGATAAGGTTAATTACGGTACTCAGTTCTCCATTCAACCCCTTGAGATTGAAGGCTATCATTTCGTAGCTTGGGACAACGGAGTAACTGAAGACTATCAGACCGTAGTCGTAGTAAGCGATACGACCATCACCGCCTTGTACGAGATCAACACCTACAAGATTGAATTCGTTAACTGGAACGAGGACGTTCTGCAACAAGATAGCTTGGAGCACGGCACTATGCCGCAGTTCCGCGGTGAGGAGCCCACACGTGCTCAAGAAGGCGCACAAGTATACTGGTTCACCGGTTGGGAGCCGGAGGTTGTAGCTGCGACAGACGACGCCCGCTATGTAGCTCAGTTTAGCGACTCGACCTTGACGTACACCGTAATTGTTACCAACGGTACACAAGAGACAACCAGTACGTATGCATGGGGTACGCAGATCGAGCTGACCGCCAATGCTCCGGAAGGTTACCACTTCGTATCGTGGAGCAACGGTGCAACCGAAGAGACCATCACGGTTACCATCACCAGTGATACCACCTTCCGCTCGATGTTCCTGATTAACCGCTACCAGATTACCTTCAAGAACTGGGATGAAAGCATTCTGCAACAGGATAGCGTAAACTACAACGTTGTTCCTGAGTTCACCGGCAACGAACCTACCCGCCCGGATGCAGAAGGCGTACATTACATCTTCGCCGGTTGGGAGCCTGAGATCGTTGCAGCTACAGACGATCAGGTTTATACCGCTCAGTTCAGCGACGAAAACATCGAGTACTCGATTACGATGATTATCGTGAAGGACGGTGACAGTATTCGTCAGATATATAAGGAGACCTACAACCAAGAGGTATCGCTCCAGTATGATATGCCTAACGACTATCACTTCATCGGTTGGAGCGACGGCAACACAGAAATGCCGCGTACCATAACCGTTACAGGCGATGCTACCTATGTAGGTGAGGTTGGCGTTTCGTATGTTGACATCGACATTACTGCCAATGAGTGGAACTTCTTCTGCTTGCCGCTGCAGCAGAATATCCCGACGTGGTCGGAGAACGATTTCAACACTGACGAGTTAGCCGACGTTGCATGGGGTACTTACAACGGTGCTACCCGTGCTCAGGCTCAATCCGGTTGGGAGACTGCTCAAAGCTTCAACCCGCAGCAAGGTTACATCCTCTACAGCTCGCAAGCCGGCCGTCTGCGTTTGTCTGCATGGCCTGAGAGTCTGGCTAACGGTCAGATCACTACCACGCTGAATGCATACGAGGCTACGCACGCCGAGAATGCTAACTGGAACTTCGTAGGTAACCCCTACTACGCACAGATCGCTGCTACGTCGATCACCGTTACCGGATCTGAGGAAGCTACGGCAACTATCTGGAACGGTGAAGGTTATGACAACGAGCTGCTCTCCAGCGAGACACTCGTGTTCACTCCGCTGCAGGCATTCTTCATCCAAGTACAAGCTGCAGGTTCAATGATGTTCAGCGGCAGCAACGCTCCGAGCAGACCCGCTCCAGCACGTGCTCCGCAAGCTATCGACAACAGCCGAATCGATATCCACGCTACTGCCAATGGCTACACCGACAAGACACGTGTGCTGTTCCGCAGCAATGCCAATACCAAGTATGAGGCAGGTCGTGACGCATCGAAGTTCATGACGGCTACCGCTCCTATCCAGATGTACATCCTGGACGAGGATTATGTTCAGTGCGCTCAGATGGTTCGTCCGGCTGACGAGAAGAACATCACCATCGGATTCATGATGCTCCATGCAGGCGAGATCGAGATTAACATGCCGGTTTACAGCGACAGTTACGAACTCTACGATACCTACACCGGCCGCAGTTACGAGCTCACCGAGACCGTAACGCTCTACTCCGAGGCAGGTACATACAATGACCGCTTGATGCTTCGTCCTGCACGCCGCGTTCCTACCGCAATTGAGAACAATGGCGCAGAGATCACGACCACCAAGTTCTTCATCAACGATCAGCTCTATCTGCTCCGCGACGGTAAGCTCTTCACCGTTCAAGGTCAGGAAGTGAAGTAAGCACCACTAAACAACATTGGCCATCCGCAACAGGATGGTCAATGTTCATCACATCAAGCAAGGCAGTACGTCACACGACATACTGCCTTGCTTGTATTCTATCCTATGATGAGGGGCTGTCACCGGAATAGCAACCTGATAAGACTTAATGAATCAACGATTGCTTACCGGATGATCCTGGCGTAAAGAACAGGAAGGATAGTAAGTGTGAGCGGGAGGGTGAAGATTGTACCGAAGCAGATGACGACTCCCATAGGCATCCATAGGCTTGTGTGCGCAATAATCATAGGCAGCACACCCAGTGCCGTTGTGGCGGAGGTGAGGAAGACAGGGCGCATACGTCTTAGTCCTGCCTCGAAGGCTGCATCGTTGGCATTAAGCGCTTTGGTGTGGCGCAACTGCTCGGCATACTCGTACATCATGATGGCATTGCGCACGATGATACCGATGAGCGATACTATTCCAAGTACTGCCGTGATAGAGATATCCAAGCCAAAGAGCCACAAACCAAGCATCGCGCCGAACAGACACAGAACAGCTGACGACAACGCAAGCACTGCCAAACGGATCTTGCCGAAATGATACAGCAGCAACACGAACATCACGAGCAGTGCAGCGACAATGCTCCACAAGATCTTCGGGATAATCAGTCCGTTGAGTTCGCTCAGTCCGCCATAACGCACCTGGATAGCCTCTGAGGGGTGCCGCGCGGCAAATCCCTCCATCCATTGGCGAACTGTTCGTTCGGCAACCACCTGCGAGGTAGTACCGACCAGGTCTGCACCTATGGTGATGGTGGCTACACCGTTGCGGTGCTCAATGAGCGTGTGATGCCATTCAGGTATAATATCCGCAATCTGCCTAAGCGGTACCCATTCGCCGGTAGCTGTTGGCACAGGGAGGTTCATTGCTGACTGCTTGTTATCGGCATAAAGGATAACGGGTGTAGGATGGCTGTCGCCTTGCTCGTATATGTGCGTGAGTGTCACACCCTGCGTAACGGAAGCCAGATAGAGCGAGAGCGCAGCCTCGGAAACCCCCAACCGCGATGCCTCATCGCCCTTGAGCACTATACGACTGCCGCAAACCATATTGTCGTAATCGGAATGCACCCACGTCAGGCAAGGCATAGAAGCCATGAATGCTTTGATGGAATCGATATAGAGTTGCATATCGGTTTCATAATCCTCTGTATGCACAAACGGCGCATAACATAGCCGCACCTCAAGCGGATTCTTAACCACCTGGTAGTCCAATTGCTTGAAGCGGACGTAGGCATTGGGGAAATAATTCTCATAACGCGGTGACAGTTCGCGCAGTAACTCGGATGTAGCCTGATAATCGCGTGTACCAACCACGAACTGCGCATAGTTCGGTGCAGGCATAGCCGGCGTATAGGTAGCATGGAAGCGCGGCGACGAATGTCCGACGAACGATGTAATGGTACGGATGCGCGGGTCAGCGATGATCAGCCGCGCAAGCGAATCAGCCAGTTGGGCAGTCTCGCTAACGGTTGCACCTTGTGCCAGATGAATCTCGACGGCGAACAGTTCCCGCTCGGCCTTGGGCAGCAGTTGCAGATTGCAGCGTGTCAGGAAATATACTCCGGATCCTAAAGCCAGAACAAGCATCGCATACGTGAACCAGCGATAGCGGAAGCAGAAGGTCAGCAAACGTTTGTAGGCCTGTTGCAGCCGGGCAAAGAACCGTTCCTGCACACGCTCGAACGCATTCGTCTTTTCCCCGCGCCTAAGGATAAACTGCGTAGAGAGATACGGAGTGACCCACGCGGCATAGAAGATACTGGCACCCAAGGCGTAGAGTACAGCAAACGGAAAGAGGTGCAGGAACTCTCCAAGAGGACCATCGATGATCTTGGTCATAGGGAAGAACATACCCGATATGGCACACGTAGCCAGTGACATAGGCACAAACAGTTGCTTGGTGCTGACCGTTGCCGCATACCACCGCGACCAACCTTGGTCAAGCAGGTTGGTGTAACCGTCGATAATGATCACGGAATCGTCAACAATCATACCAAGCACGAAGATCAGTGCCGCAAGCGTAACCGTATTGAGTTCAATACCGGTCAGATACATCAAGCCCAGACATATAGCGATGCACACCGGCACGCCTGTGGAAGCCACGAGTGCCGTTCGCAAGGGGAAAAGCAGCAGCATGACGGCAATAACCACCAGAATAGAGATGAGTATGTCGTGCAAGAACGATCGCACAGAGTCATCAACCACCTTTGGTTGGTCGGTTACGCGCGTGAGACGTATATCAGGCGGGAATTGCAGCGCTGCCTCATCCAACACCTTTTGTACCGTCTCGCCAAAGGCTACGATGTTATTGCCGGGCTCCATCTCCATACTGATAAGCAAGGCGTTGGGGATTGACGATTGAGCGATTGACGATTGACGATTGCTTGACGATTGATTGCTGATTGACGAATTGTAGCAACGGATGAACTGCGAGGGATCAGGCAGTTGGCGCTCGATGCGGGCAATATCCTTCAGGCGCAGCACGCTGCCCGTGAGCGGATCGGTGCGGATGATCTGTTGTCCTATCTCAAACTCGCCGCTATACGGTATATCAATGAGCATACTGCTTCCATCGGCATTGCCGCCAACGGTACGCAAACCCTGCAAGAGCAGTTGCGCCTGCAGTGCAGCGGGTGTGATGCCATAAGCAGCAAGGCGTTGCAAATCGAGCGTAACGGATATCTGTTCATGCTGCGCGCCAAGGATCTTGAGTTTTCCTATCTCGGGAATATCGCGCAACCGGCGGGTGAGTTGTTCGGCATAGCGCTGCAGTTGCGGCACGCTGCGCTCACTGCTCGTGACCGACAAGAGGATGGATGCCGTATTGCCGAAATCATCAATCAGCACTACCTCCGCTACACCTGTAGGCAGTTGGGTCTTCTTCAGCAGGTTTAGCCCCGCACGTATCTTCGCCCACACCTCGTCCTTGCGCATTACAGAGTTGCGGAGCATGACGTAGCAGTACACTACCCCATCTTCGGTCGTGGAATAGGTGAGTTGCTTATCCACCTCCTCGTAGGAGTTAATGAACTCCTCAAGCGGAAAAGTAACCTGCTGCTCCACATCCTCAGCCGTAGCACCCGGGTAGATTGCCGCCACCACGCCTTGACGTATAGTAAATTGCGGAAACTCATCCTTGCTCATCTGCGGCAATGCCCATATACCGAATAGCGACATCACCCCGAACAGGAAGAAGATGATGCTATGATTGCGCAAAGCGCCTTGTATGTGATCGCGAGCTTGCAAGGTTAAACGGTTAAAATGTTAAGCCATTGTATTGTTAAAATTCCATGAGAGCATCATGGTAGAGTTTCTGGTAGCCTTTTACTACCACCTTATCGCCTTTGTTTAGTCCGGACAGGACTTGCACGCCATCGGCCTGGTAGTCGCCTAAAGTGATCCGTCGGCGCTCGGCTCTGCCGTATTGGTTTGCAACCCACACGGCTGCTCCTTCGGGTAGCATCATCACGCACTGTTGCGGAATGATCACGGCGCTGCTTACCTGCCGGTCGATTCGGAGCGTTCCTACCATGCCCGGTAGCATGTTCGCCGGCGGATTGACCACCAATGCTTCAACAGGATAAGTGTGCGTCAGTGCGTTGGCCTGCACGTTGATTTGCGTGATGCAGGCGCGCAAGGTATCAACCTGCAAAGCAGGGATAGCCAGCCGCGCTGTATCGCCTGTATGCAACTCAGCCACTTCGTTTTCCGGCACAGGAATAACCACCGTAAACCCGCGCATATCCAATAGCGTCATTACCGTTACAGCGGGAGTAAGATGCTGACCGGTATGCAGGTTGCTGAAGGTTATGGTACCATCCTCGGGTGCATGGAGTTCACACTGCCTTACTTGTTGCTGTGCGGCTGCGACAGCAGCTTGAGCTTGGTCGAGTTTGGTTTGCAGCTCGACCATCTGTATATCGGTGATGAGCCCTTTCTGATGCAGAGGCGTAGTGCGACGCATGGCATCCTGAGCTTGCTTGAGTGCCGCCGTTGTGGAGCGCAAAGCCTGACGCGCATCGGTATCATCCACCCGCAGCAACAAATCGCCTTTCCTGACTTCGGCATTGGGCTTGACGCATAATTCGGTTATCGTACCACCATAAGGCATACTCAGAGGTATATGCGCCTGCTCTTGCACCGTAGCCATATACGAACGGTTGCATAGTGAAGAGACCGGATTGACCGTCATCACCTGGCAGCGGACAGGAGGTATTGTCCGCTGCTTCTGTTCGCGGATGATGCACGAACCCAACAACAAGCTGAGCGGCAACAAGATATATAGCGTTATATGTTTCATTGCTCTACAAATCGGATAAGTTGTTCAACTATATGGGCTATGGGTGTTGCATCATCATTAACGAGCTTGAGGTCGTACGGTTGATGCTGCAAGCTCTCTTCCTCTATTATTTGTGCGTGTATGCGCGCGCGAACCTGCTCCGCATCCATCTGTTGCCCGCGTTTGGCAGCGCGCAGGAGCACACGCTCTATGCGTTCCTGTTCCGGCGCAGTGATGAGCACCACGGCATCGCATAGTTTCGCCAAACCCGAAGATATCAATATCGCCGACTCAACAAATCTGACATCTGATTGATGACTGCTTCCTTCCGCCCAGCGGCGTATATCGCGCTCCACAGCAGGATGAACAATAGCATTGAGTCGAGCAAGTTTGCTCTTGTCGGCAAACACCTGCGCAGCCACCCATTGCGTCTGATACACACCGTTTCGATAAACCTCTTCGCCGAATAGTTCTACCATCTGCCGGCGTACATCAGGATCTTCGAGTATTAGTCGCTTAGCCTCGGCATCGCAGTCATACACAGGATAGCCGCGCCGCGCTATACTACGCAGTACGGTCGATTTGCCGCTTCCTATGCCTCCTGTTACGCCGATGATCATAATTGTTAGAATTGGAAGTAGATGAACGGTTGCATGTCGGCAGTGATGAACTGGTATGCAATGAGCACAGCCGCAGCCGCGGCCAGAATCATCAACGGCAGTGGCAGTGCCGCAAATGCCAACCTGTACCTACGTTTCAGGCGCGAGGGCAACCAATGGATGATCATTCCCATCACGAAGAGGATAACTACATACCGGTATTCCTGCACGAATGGCAGAATGATACTGTTATCCCACGCACAGCCTATCTGCGTAACCATCTGTTTAGCTGTTTCCCATGCTTCGCGGTTGGCAGTAGCGGGGTCAAGGTTACTGGCAGAGCGGAAGAACAGACGGGTGAACGAGATAAACACGAAGGTCTGCAGTATCGCCCAAGCATTGTCAATCCACGCGACGAAACGGTTGGTAGCTCGTATGCCCCACAGCCAGCCTACATACCAAATAGATGTGCCTACCCACACAATGAGCACCCATACCTCGAGCATGTTCACAAGCGGGTTGACACCATGCGTGAGTTGCCGCGCCACAACCATACCGATAGCCAGCAGCAGCATAAGCACGTAGCGCAGATGTTCGCTCAGCGCACGCCAGCACTTATTTACAATCATGCCTATGCCGTTAAGCGCACCCCAGATTACGAAGTTCCAACTTGCCCCATGCCACAAGCCGCCGATAAGCATGGTAAGGAACGAGTTGAAGTTCGATGAAAGCAGTTTACTTGCCGGACGACCGAACAGCGTACGATTGCCGCCAAGCGGAATATATACGTACGCTTTCAACCAACGCGAGAGCGACTGATGCCAGCGACGCCAGAACTCCTGAGGGTTACGTGACTTGTACGGCGAGTCGAAGTTCTGCGGCAGATAGAAACCCATAAGCAACGCCACACCGATAGCGATATCCGTGTAACCCGAGAAATCTGCATACACCTGCATCGAATATGTGAGCAGGGCAAAGAAGTTCTCGAAGCCCGAGAAGAGCATAGGACTCTGGAACACGCGGTCAATGAAGTTAACAGCCAGGTAGTCGGAAAGGATGATCTTCTTCAGCAGACCGTTCAATATCCAGAACACCGCTATGCCAAACTGCCGGCGGGTGAGGAAGAAGGGCTTATATAGTTGCGGCACGAACTCCGAAGCACGGACAATTGGGCCGGCCACAAGTTGCGGGAAGAACGACACATAGAAACCGAAGTCCAGCAGGTTGCTCACAGGCTGAATCTTCCCGCGGTAGATATCCGCCGCATACGAGATGACCTGGAAGATATAGAACGATATACCCACCGGCAAGATAATACGATCAACCAGGAAGCGGCCGTCATGACTGAACCCATTACCTATATAAGCGAAGATGTCGAACACCTGCACCTCCGTACCGAACAGATCGTTGAAGATGTTCGTAAAGAAATACGCGTACTTGAAGTAGAACAGCAGCGACAGATCGATACACACGCTCAGAATCAGCCACAACTTGGCTGCTTTCGACTTTTGACTTTCGACTTTTGACTTATATATCCGCTTGCCGATGAGCCAATCGCTTAGCGTGATGAATGCCAGAATGAGCAGAAAGATACCTGATGTCTTGTAGTAGAAGAACCACGATGCAGCCATGAGATAGATGTTGCGAGCATGCAATCTGCCACGACTGACGGCTGCTCGCTGCATGATGAGCGTGAACCCGGCATACACAATAGCGAAGAACGCCCAGAAGTAGAACTGGGTGAACAGCAACGGGTGCATCGGGTCATATGTAAACCACTCAATCATGTATGCTATCTTGGCTTTCGACTTTTGACTCTTGACTTTCGACTACATAATCGTAGTCTTCCAGCAGTTGTTTGGCGAGTAGGTCGCCTACCTTGCGAGCTCCTGCTCGCGTGAAGTGTATCATATCGTCACCAGCCAGCCCTACGTCGCGCCAGTGGAACATACTGCCTGCGCCTCCCATCAGGCGGAACAGGGAATAGTACGCTCCGTTTTCCTCTTCAACCATAGCCGCCAGACACTTGTCGAGATACGGAAGCATGGGATATGACTGCTGTTCGCCATCGATTGTGGTGATCATATCTGCCGGCCCAATAAACAACAACGAGGCATCGGGCGCTGCCGACATGAGGTACTGAATTTGTTGCCGCATGGCCGCTGTATATCGTTCTACTGCCCCGCGGGAAGATAGCGACGGCATAGCATTTCCGCCAAACTGCATGATGACAAGACGAGTGTTCGTTGCGCGGAAGTACGCAGCAAATGGCTCTATGTCCACGGCTGTGAAGTGCGTACCTGCCGCACCGCGCATAGGGATGTTATCGACCTGCAATCCTGTAGCCGTCTCGAGCGATAGGCCATACACATCTCCCTCTCCGCTAAGCCTGAGCAGCACATTGCGGCGCAATGTATCCAGTACGATAACCACCTGACGCATCGTGGGTTGCAAACCTAAGGAGTCGGTTGGCGGATCTTGCAGCACGAATCGCTGCCGTTCAAGCGAATCGGGGATAAGCGCTACGTGTATGCTATCAGAGCACAGAACGCGTATGCGGTCGTAGTTGTAGGTGGGCACTTTCTCACGTAGCAGTTCAAGGCCGACCTCTATCGGCTCGTTGATACAGGCAACCTGCGACATCGGTCCATAACGGTTGCCGCTCTTCATCCGCATAGCTGAAGGGCCATACGCCAAGTACCGCTTAACTGCTGTATATGGCAGCGGATGACCGTCCTGCTCTATGCGTTGCTTCACAGTGAATGTAGGTATCGTCTGCACCATGGGCAGTAACCCTACTCCACCACCACCAAACCGTTCTTGCAAGCGGTAACGCAGTTGCATGGATATACGGTCTTCCTCAATCTGCGAATCGCCGAGATGTACCACACGCACGGATTGACTGCCGGCCTCACTAAGCGCCTGATAGAACAACGGAAGATAGAGTTTGGTTTGAGGTAAAGACTCCGGCAACGTTGTATGACGCGGCCTCGTTGGCACGGAATCGTTCTTTGCCATGGTTTGTGCCTGTGTAAGAGTATCCGCTACCACCGCAGGCGTATCAACTTCCTCTGCCTCGGCAAGCAGACTATCTGCCACAGGCTGCGGCAGCGACAACACGGATGCCAATGTTGGGATACGCACCAAGGATGACTTGCCCGCACCAAGCAAGCACACTACCCCAAGGACAGCGAACGTACAGAGTATGCAAACAAGAATCCTTAACGGTTTCATCTCGTACCAATTATGCATTTATTTGCGCCAAAGTACAGGCGAGAACAATAGCAGCACAGTGAAGATCTCCAAACGACCGATTAGCATCACAAGCGTCATCACCCACTTTGCCACCAGCGGGAAGTTGGCATAATTACCTGCAGGGCCATATTGCCCAAGACTCTCACCCACATTGCCCATTCCGCTCACTGCCGTGGCGAACGCTTCTCCCGGTGAGATGCCGCAAGCGATGAATACAAACGTGGCAAGTATGATGATTACGACATAGAAGAACAAGAATGCCATCACATTGTTGGTGACGGTTTGGGAGAGCGGACGGCCATTGAACCGAATAGGCAACACGGCATTCGGATGGATACGGCGATACATCTCCGCATAAGCGTTCTTGGCAAAAATAGCAATACGCACCCACTTGATACCGCCGGCCGTACTGCCCGACGCACCGCCTGTGAACATCATCAGGAACACAAACACCCAAATCAGTTTTGGCCACAGCATATAATCTGCCGAAGCAAAGCCTGTACTCGTTATCGCTGCACACGTTGTGAAGAAGGCGTTACGGAAAGCCCACTCCATGTGTACGGCATAGCCTCGTATCAAATTGTGGTCAAGCAGTCGCGGCAGGTAGTCAGCAGTTTCTATCCACGTGTAATAGACAAATAACCCCAACGTAAGCACTACCGTGCAGATAAGTACTGCGCCCACATACCAGCGCGTCTCTTCGTCGTGGTACATCTTTTCGGGTTTGCCCTTCATAAAATAGATAATCTGCGCAAAGTTGACACCCGAAAGCAACATGAACGCGGCCACTGTATATTGAATAGCCGGGCTATAAAACATCAGCGAAGTGTTCTTGGTAGAGAAGCCGCCGGTGGCTATAGTAGCCATAGAGTGGCAAATGGAATCGAACAGATCCATACCGAAGAACTTCAGAACGAGCGTTTCCAACACGGTGAGGAACACATATGTACCCCATAGCAATCGGGCTGTGTCGGTTATTCGAGGCGATAGTTTCTCGTAACTTACGCCCGTCACTTCGGCGGCATACAACTGCATACCGCCCAAACCGAACATGGGCAGTATAGCCACACTGAGCACGATGATACCCATACCTCCCAACCATTGGCAGATAGCTCGCCAAAGCAGTATAGCGTGGGACATGATCTCCACATTTGGAATAACCGTTGCGCCCATTGTGGAGAATCCCGCCATGGTCTCAAACCAACTGTCGGTTACCGTATCCAAAGCACCCGACAGGTAGAAAGGTAACATACCGAACAGCGAGAACACGATCCACACCAGTGCCACAATCAGATAGCCCTCACGTTCGCTTACCTTACGTTGGGCATTTCTACCTACACGCATGGCTATAGCTCCGGCAATGAGCGTGATGAGCGTGCTCACAGCGAATGCCCCGCCATCGGGGTCGCCATACAAGTACGCAACTACCGTGGGCACTGCCATGAACAGCGCCTCTATCAGCAGCAACGCACCGTACGTGCGGGATACTATCTTCCAGTTGAATGTTTTTGTCATTTGAAGAACTTTTCTATTCGTTGCAGTTCGTTACTCTTGCAGAACACCACAACCTGATCACCGGGCAGCAGTTGCGTATCGCCATTCACAAGCAGCGCTTCGCCGGCACGCACCAGTGCACCTATATTGCAATCTGCAGGTATGCGCATATTCTTTATCATGTCACGAGTGATGCGGCTGTCTTCGGTCACGAGGAACTCAACAATCTGAGCATCCGCTGTAGTCAGATTCTGCACATTCTGCACGCTGGCTTTCATCAGCAGACGGTAGATGTAGCTGGCGGCGATGGTCTTCTTGTTAAGCATCGCACCTACCTCCAACTGCTCGGCCATATTGATATAATCCATGTTCTCTATCTCAGCTATCGTCTTGCGCACGCCAAACCTGCGTGCAGCCAGGCAGGCGAAGATGTTCGCCTCGCTCCTATCGGTCACAGCCACAAATGCATCGGCATCCTCTATGCCTTCCTCCTTCAATGCCGACATGTCACTGCCGTCGGCATGGATAATCATGGCATCGCCCAATTTGACGGATAACTTGTCGCATAACTCGCGGTCGGCCTCCAGCACTTTCACCGTCTTGCCTTCCGGTAGCGACATCACAGCTTTCTGAGCAATCTTGCTGCCGCCGAAGAAGATGATATTGTTGATCTCCCTTTCGCTCTTGCCGGCTTCCTTTCTGAGCACGGACATATTCTCGCGCGTGCACACGGCATAAATCATATCGCCTGCTTCCACGGTGTCCGCACCGCTCGGGATAATCGTATCCAGACCGCGCTTGATTGCTACAATGCGGTAGTTGCCGTGAGCAAAATACCCGGACATGAACTGCTTACCTACCATCGGTGCACCTTCGCGGATCTTCACAACGCACAAGTGCAGTTGGCCGTTGCACAGCGTGAGATGATAACGCATCCAGTTCTTCTTGAGCGACTCGCATATCTCTTGTGCGGCAAGCACCTCGGGATAAATCAAGTGGTTGAGTCCCATCTGCTCAAAGAAACGTTTGTTCTCCGGCAACAGATACTCGTAGTTGTCAATACGCGCCAAAGTCTTCTTTGCGCCGAGTTGGTTGGCAATCAGGCAGGCAGTCATGTTCTCCGACTCAGATGGCGTTACAGCGACAAACAGATCAACATCCCTCACACCTATTTCTTCCTGGTCGCGGATTGATGTGGGCACACCTACCTTGGTCAGCATATCGTAGTCGGCATCCAGACCTGCCAGACGCTCTTCGCGCTCGTCCATCAGACTCACATCGATGTTTCCACGCGACAACAACTTCGCCAAGTGCGTACCTACTTCTCCGGCTCCTACTATTACTACTCGCATATCTTAACTATTTAACGACTTAACAATTTAACAGTTTAACGGCTTAACAGTTTAACAACTTAACGCCTCTTGCAACGATGCAGCAATGCCCTCGGCGTCAAGGCGCAATAGATGCATCAGTTCGGCTGTGCTTCCGTGCGTAACAAACTGATCGTTCACACCCAAACGCACTACGCGCACCTTGCTCGTATCAACCGTTTCCAATACGGCGCTACCCAAACCTCCGCTTATCATACCGTCCTCCACGGTTACGATTGTGTCATAGTCTTCAGCCACTTTGCGCACTGCTTCCGTATCGAGCGGCTTGAGCCAACGCATATTCCAGTGCCCTACTCCCTTCAGTTCCTCATGATTCTCTATCGCCTCTTCCACCGTATTACCTATCGCCCCGATAGAAAGCACACACACACGGCTTTTGACTTTCGACTTTCTACTTTCGACTGCCCCATCTCTCAAGCACACCGCTTTCCCGTATTCCACCGGCGGCAATTCTCTATCCATACTTCGCCCACGGGGATAACGGATGGCTACAGGTCCTTGCATACCTACTGCCATCTGCATCATCTGCCTCAGATCGGTCGCGGTCATCGGAGCCATAATCTGCATATTCGGCACGGGGCGCAGGAAAGCCATATCCAGCAATCCGTGATGTGTAGCGCCATCGTTACCCACTATGCCAGCTCGGTCGATGCAGAACACTACATGCAGTTTGCCTATTGCTACATCGTGAATTATATTATCGTAGGCTCGTTGCAGGAACGAGGAATAGATATTGCAGAAGGGCACCAGACCTTCTTTTGCCAAACCGGCACTGAACGTCACAGCGTGTCCCTCGGCTATACCGACATCATATACACGCTTAGGGAGTTCCTTCTGCATGATGGTCATAGAGCAACCGGAAAGCATAGCAGGTGACACACCTACTATGCGATCATCCGTGCGAGCCATCTCCAGCAGCTGCTGGCCGAATACCTCTTGCCACAAGGGGTTAATCGCCCCGTTCTTGCCGCTTGCTGACAATCGTTCACCGCTCTCTACATCAAACTCACCGGGCGCATGCCACGTCGTCTGGTCGCTCTCAGCCGGCGCATAGCCTTTGCCTTTCTGCGTCACGATATGCAGCACTTTCGGACCTTTGTAGTTCTTTATCTCCGACAATATACGCACCAACCCTATCACATCATGACCGTCTGCCGGACCAAAATAACGGATATTAAGTCCTTGGAAAATATTGCTCGGCTGCTTGGTGAGCGTCGTCTTCAGGTTGTTATGGAAGCGCAACATCTTCGCGCGCTTGTGCTCGGACATCAGGTGCATCTTCACCAGCAACTGATATCCCCACCAACGCAGTTTGTTGTATCCCGGGGAAGTGGTCAGATCAACCAGATATTGCGTGAATCCTCCCTTAATGGGGTCAATAGCCATATTGTTGTCGTTGAGGATGATAAGCAGGTTGTTCTTATCCATCGAAGCATTGTTCAACCCCTCGAATGCCAGACCTCCGGTCATCGCCCCATCGCCGATAACAGCCACTACCTTGCGGTTATGACCATTGGCCGCCGGCTGTTGGCTGCTCGCCACATCCATTCCCAACGCCACAGATATGCTGTTACTCGCATGGCCTGACACGCAGGTATCATACTCGCTCTCGGCGGGTGTCGGGAAAGGTGCCAAACCGCCAAACTGACGGTTAGTGGGAAAAGCATCGCGTCTGCCTGTAAGAATCTTGTGGGCATAAGCCTGATGACCTACATCCCATATCAGGCGATCATCAGGGGTGTCGAACACATAATGCAAGGCAACGGTCAGTTCTATCACACCAAGCGACGAGCCAAGATGACCGGGGTTGTGGCTGAGTTCAGCCACTATGTAATCCCTTAGTTCAGCACATACCTCAGGCAATACCTCCTTGGGCAAAGCCTTCAAGTCACGCGGACTATTGATTGTTTTCAGATAACGATAATCCATATGTGTATCTTCAATACTGATCACGTATGCGCACACTCATACATAGCGCATACACGCAAAAACGTGCAAAGTTACAAAAAAATTTTGATATTTGCAAGAATTTTCGTATTTTTTTCACTTTTTTCTTCAATTATTTGCAAATATCAGATTTTTTTTGTATCTTTGCACACTTTTTTACGATACTACTATCGGCAGAATGAACTCGTATCGCAAATATCTGTTGCTACTGCTGCTGGCCACAATGGCGGTTGGCATGCATGCGCAGTCGGCAAAAACAACCGACAAACACCCGATCCCCATGCGGGTATCTCTCATCATCAATGCCGGTATCTGCGATACACGACCGCCGGCACTAGGTTTCACGCTCATGCATGCCGGGCAGTTCGGCTACTACGGCAACTTCATGATCAGTGCCGGGACGATGCATCTCAAGTCGGACTATCATAGTGCCCCCGATGGCAGTCTGACCGATGGTGAATATGCCGGAGTTATTCCTTTTTATTCCGGCAAACGGGCTTACAACCGTTTTTCCGGAACGCTTGGAGCAGTATGCCGCATGGGTATTCCCCTATATGCATACCTCGGCGCGGGCTACGGGTACAAAAACGAAACACGCGAACTGCTTAACCGGCAATGGACGCAAGCCGCTAACAGTCTGGGGCACAGCGGAATAGTCGAAGCAGGACTCATCGGTCATCTGCAAAATTTCACGCTACAAGCCGGTTATACCTTGTTCATCGGACAAAACAACCGGCTTTTCCACGAAGCAAAGGTTGGCATTGGATTCAAATTCGATAAGTAACATGAAGAAAACCATACTGGTCATACTAAGCGTTTTTCTGCTCATTGCTTGCAGAGAAGAAACGATTCCTACAGTCACCGTAGATATATTGCCTGCGGAACTGATAGGGGCAGGCAAAGATACCGTTTTCGACATTATTCCCTATCAATATACCAAAGATACACTGGTTATTGACACATTCCGCATCGACACTTTCTTCATCGACACCGTTCGTCTGAATGCCAATGTTTTATATGCCGGCAATCAGCCGTACGGCCCCTCGTTGCTCGAATACGGCTTTTGCATCAACACCATCCCCGTCCCCGTTTACTTGTCAGCAGCCTCCAACACCCCGTCAGAAGATTATGGCAATTTCTCATACACAACCATAGTAAGAAGTATCGATACTCTGTACGTCTATGCCTATGCAGTCAATCCATTCGGCAGCATCCATAGCGCTACGCGCACAGTGTCTCTCCCACTCCTTGATGCACGTTAGACGCAACCATTTGCCATGTGCAGATTAAAAAAATAAGGAATTAACATAGGAAAATAACGAAAGAACGAACAAAAATTTGTAAATATAAAAAAAATGTAGTACCTTTGCAGCCGCTTTCGCAAGATAGCAGTGTTCTGAACACACAAAATTGGTCCATTAGCTCAACTGAATAGAGTACCACACTACGGATGTGGGGGTTGCAGGTTTGAATCCTGCATGGATCACGAAAACAAAGAACGACGTGAAGGGAAACTGAGCGGAGTTCTTTTTTTTATCAGAGAAGTATGACTACACAGGAGTTACAAAATATCAAGCAACGTTTCGGCATCATAGGCTCGTCGCCTATGCTCGACAGAGATATAGAAATAGCCGCACAAGTGGCTGTCACCGACCTGAGCGTGCTTATCACCGGCGAGTCGGGTGTGGGTAAGGAGCATTTCCCGCAAATCATCCATGCTTGTTCACCGCGCAAACACGCCAAGTACTTTGCCGTCAACTGCGGTGCTATTCCCGAAGGAACGATCGACAGCGAACTGTTCGGTCATGTCAAGGGTGCATATACCGACGCTCGCGCCGAGCGCAAGGGATACTTCGAGGAGGCTGACGGAGGCACACTCTTCCTTGATGAGGTCGGCGAACTGCCTCTGCCAACCCAAGCACGACTGCTGCGCGTACTCGAGACGGGCGAATTCATTCGCATGGGCTCATCCGAAGTGCAAAAGACATCCGTACGCGTCGTTGCGGCTACCAACCTGGATATGAAACGCGCCGTTGCCGAAGGACGATTCCGCGAAGACCTCTATTTCCGCCTTAATGCCGTAGAGATACGCGTACCCGCACTGCGCGAACGCAAAGAGGATATCCCTCTCCTGTTCCGCAAGTTCACTTCCGACTTCACCAACCGCTACGCTATGCCGCGCATACAGCTCACGGACGAAGCTACCAACTTGCTCAAGAACTACTATTGGTACGGCAATGTGCGCCAACTCAAGAACGTTGCCGAGCAAATCTGCGTCCTGGAGAAGACACGCGAGATAACCGCCGAAACACTCCAACGCTACCTGCCGGCCAACGAGCAAGAACAGCAGCTCACGCTCTTCGGAGCCGGTCAGAACATGGGCAATGATCCTTACATGAACGAGCGCGAACTGCTATACAAAGTACTCTTCGACATGAAGCGCGATATAGCCGAGCTCAAGCAGCAGATGGCTGCCGCAACAACAGGCAGTGCTATGCCGCAAAGCACGAAGATGCCTTCATCCAACATCATGCCCTACGCTGAAAGGCACAACGCACACCTGGATGCCGAAGAACAACTGGCTGAGGAAGTGCACGACAACTACCCCGCTCAGCCGGAGCCAACCATCAAGGACGAACCCCTTACCATGGGCGATGCCGAAGAAGTGATGATCCGTAAGGCACTCGAGCGCAATGGAGGAAACCGCAAAGCGGCAGCTACCGAACTCGGAATAAGCGAGCGAACACTGTACCGCAAACTCAAAAGCATCGAATGACACTTCGTAAGATTATATCGTTAATATTCGCAGGCCTCTTGGTTTGCTCGTTGCCTTCGTGTCTGATCAGTTACCGGTTCAACGGAGCAAGTATCGACTACTCCAAAACACAATCTATCTCCATCGCCGACTTCCCCAACAACGCAGCACTCGTCAACCCCAACCTCTCTGCACAACTCTCGGAAAGCATCCGCGATATCTATTCGCGGCAAACAAGATTGCAAATGTTACCCAGAAACGGCGACCTCGAAGTGGAAGGAGAGATAACCGACTACGCACTCACACCGATGTCTATCTCGGCGGACTTCCTCGCGGCGGAAACCAAACTCACGGTTACCGTCAAAGTCAGATTCACAAACAACAAATCACCTGAGGAGAGTTTCGAGAAGACTTACAGTGCTTTCCAAACATTCGATTCGTCACGTTTGCTCACCGAAGTACAAGACGAATTGTGCGCCGTGATTACTGCGGAAATTGCGGAAACAATATACAACGATACCGTCGCTAAATGGTAAAATACGAAACACTAATGGCAAAAAGTGACAACTAAAAGACGAAAAGTAAAAAAAAGTGCAGAAATATTTGCATATTTCATTTTTTTTTTGTATCTTTGTGCCCGCTTTTGAAAATTAACAATAAAAAATATGTACACATTATTTATCACATTGATTATTATCGCCGCTGTTCTGCTGGTACTCTTGGTACTGATTCAGAATAGTAAGGGAGGCGGTTTGGCAGCAGATTTTGCTGGTGGCAACCAGGTTATGGGTGCCCCGAAGACAGCAGACTTTCTTGAGAAAGCTACATGGACTATGGTTGGCGTTATCGCCGTACTCAGCATCTTGGCTGTAGGCGTTCACAAAGGCCAGGTACGTGAGGCACTGCAAGAAGGCGAAAGTGCTATCTCCAACCAGGTACAAGACGCTGCTGCTGAGCAACAAGCCACTACGGCTACGCCGGACTTCGGCGAGTAAGACCATAACACATACGTTATGGCAAGGAATAGCGGGAACACGACTTTAGGTCGGTTTCCGCTATAACCTATAAATTTTATTGCGCGCATACATGCGTATATGCAGTATGCGTACGCATGCAAGCAACATTCTGCATATTCACAGATCAAATCATACCATATGAAGAAATATAATTTCAACGCAGGTCCGAGCATCCTGCCGCAAGAAGTAATCAAACAAACAGCCGAGGCTGTGCTCGATTTTCAAGGTGAAGGACTGTCTGTTCTCGAGATCAGTCACCGAGCCAAGTATTTCCAACCCGTTGTTGATGAGGCAGAAGCCTTGTTCAAGGAACTGCTGAACATCCCCGAGGGCTACCGCGTACTCTTCCTCGGTGGCGGAGCAAGCCTGCAATTCTGCATGGTACCCTTCAACATGCTTGAAAAGAAAGCCGCCTACCTCAATACAGGCGTATGGAGCAAGAAAGCCCTGAAGGAAGCCAAAGGCTTCGGCGAAGCTGTGGAAGTGGCTGCCAGCACCAACTCCATTCCAACGGATTATGAAATCCCGCAGGATGCCGACTACTTCCATATCACAACCAACAACACCATCTTTGGCACAGAAATCAGCGATAGCAAACTCCGCGAAATCTATGCCAAGAAAGGTAAGGTGGGTCTGATTGCCGATATGTCGTCCGACATTCTCAGCCGACCGATAGACGTCAGCCAATACGACATTATCTACGGCGGAGCACAAAAAAACCTCGCACCCGCAGGTGTCACTTTCGTGATTGTCAAAGAGTCGTGCTTGGGCAAGGTAAGCCGTTACATTCCCACCATGCTCGATTACCGCACGCATATCGATGGCGGATCTATGTTCAACACCCCACCCGTTCTTCCTATCTATACAGCCCTGCTCACACTGCGTTGGCTCAAGGCTAACGGAGGCGTACAATGGATTGAAGCACGCAACAAAGCCAAAGCCGAGTTGCTCTACAACTGCCTCGACAACTCCAAACTTTTCACGCCCACTATCATGGACAAGGAAGACCGCAGCCGCATGAACATCTGCTTCGTGCTCAAACCCGGTTACGAAGAGTTGCAAGACGACTTCTTTAAGTTCGCTACCGCGCGCGGCATGGTCGGCATCAAGGGGCATCGACTCGTCGGAGGCTTCCGTGCATCGTGCTACAACGCCATGGATCTGGAGGGTGTTCAGGCACTCGTGGACTGCATTAACGAATACGAGAAGCTCCACTAAAATCTTAAAAATAGTACAGGTTTTAACGGGATCATCACGGGACCATCTCCCGATCAAAGCCCGACAATCTTAAAATTAGGAAACTTTATGAAAGTACTGGTTGCAACAGAAAAGCCGTTCGCCAAAGTGGCAGTCGACGGCATTCGTGAAGTGATTGAAGGAGCAGGATACGAACTTGCCTTGCTCGAGAAATATACCGACAAAGCCCAACTGCTCAGTGCCGTTGCCGATGCCGATGCACTCATCATCCGCTCCGACATTGTCGATGCCGCAGTCCTCGACGCTGCCAAGCAACTCAAGATTGTGGTACGCGCAGGAGCTGGCTACGACAATATCGACCTCGAGGCGGCTACTGCACACAACGTAGTGGCTATGAACACCCCGGGACAGAACAGCAACGCCGTTGCCGAATTGGCTCTCGGACTCATGGTTTATGCCGTGCGTAACCTCTATAACGGCACGAGCGGCACGGAGCTCAAGGGAAAGAAACTCGGCATTCATGCCTTTGGTAATGTGGGACGTAACGTCGCACGCATCGCGCAAGGCTTTGGCATGCAGGTCTATGCCTACGATGCCTACTGCCCCGACGAGGCGATGTTAGCTGCTAATGTCACACCCGTTCATTCTGCCGAGGAACTCTATAGCACTTGCGATATTGTCAGTCTGCATATTCCCGCTACGCCAGAGACCAAGCAAAGCATCAATCACGATCTTGTGAACCGCATGCCAAAAGGCGGAATCCTAGTGAATACTGCCCGCAAAGAAGTCATCGACGAGGATAGTCTTATTGCTCTTATGCTTGAGCGTACCGACCTCAAGTATATGACCGACATCATGCCTGCTGCTGACAGCAAGTTCCACGAACTGTTTGCAGGGCGATACTTCGCTACACCCAAGAAGATGGGTGCGCAAACTGCTGAGGCAAATATCAATGCAGGCATTGCTGCCGCACGACAGATAGTGGACTTCATACAGAACGGCAACACACGCTTCCAAGTAAACAAGTAAGTTTGAACGTGAATGGTTTAGAGTAGTTGATAGTTTATTAGATTGATGAGGATTCGGAAAATAATTATACTTATTGTTGTGCTTTGCACTGTGCTCAACGCAAGCGCTTTGCACGTGCAGCCGGTAGGCACACCCGAACAGGATTGGGTGCTCGTTGAGAATCAAGGCGATACAATCTACGTCTTTGCCGCAGGCATCGACATGCGTCATCCTGCCGGCAATACCGATTGGTACAAAGTTGATGGCACACTCTATCAAAGCAACACCGACGAGATCTATCCCGATGATGGAGGTTACTATACGCTGCAAAATGGTGAGAAGGAGTACTTCTACGTCTTCTCCTACGCCAATTACCGCGCCAATACCGGCGATTGGAATCTCAGCGTTGAGCCTAAGTGCGAGTCAACCATCCTCACTCTCTCAGGCACCTTGCCCCCTGCTATCACCTACACCATTCCCGATGGCCGCACACGAACGCTCGAACGCCGTTGTACCATCTCGTACACCGACCTCGCATGGAGCGAAGGCAATATGGCGTGGCAAGACTCTGCTGCAACCGACACCTATCTCTTCCCGCAGACAACCTACGTACTACCGGCTATCTACAAAGCTACGGACATAAGCCTCACAGTCGATGACCTGGCGCAATCATTAGGCCTACCCACGGATTCGGTTTTCACATCCCTCAATGATCCGATTGCCGTCAAGTGGCACGTGACGAGTCGCACAGAGGTGCGTGGCAAGCAGGGCGAACTGAGCAATGAGCTGGAGCGCCCGACTGATGAATCGACACTCTCAGGCTCGGCACAACTGCGCATACAGTTCTATAGCAACCCCACTCCTGCCGCTACATTCTTCCTCTGGCACGTGTATCAAGGCACTCAACTCATCTTCACCCGCAACGACGAGAACCTCTTCGAGGTCTTCAGCGAACCCGCTGCGTACCGGGTAATAAGCACTGTTTCCGGCAACGTTTGCCCTTGTGAGACTTGCACGCACGACTCAACGGAGGTTACGGTCAACATCTCCGTTTCCGACCTGCAAGTGCCGAACGTCTTTACCCCCAACGGAGACGGACTGAACGATGAGTTTCGCGTGCAATACCGCTCAATCAATGAGTTCCATTGCTGGGTGTATAACCGTTGGGGCAGACTTGTCTATGAATGGACGGATCCTGCCAAAGGTTGGGATGGAACCATCAACGGCAACCCTGCCCCCGAGGGAGCGTACTTCTACGTCATACGCGCTCGAGGCACGGATGCCGATCCCAAACAGGGTTACAAGACCAAAGCAGCCTATCGTCGCTCACAACTCAAATCCGACGATATGGTAGGTATCTACCAACTCTCCGGTGACATCAACCTCATTCGTGGTAAGTAGAGTCACACACAGAAATCATAATGCATATGAAACATATCTCCATCATTCTGTTGAGCCTTGTGCTCACGTTGCCACTCACTGCGCAGCAGATTGACATGCAGGCACATGTCGGGTCGGACGAAGGCCGAGCTGCCTACTCCACCTACCTCAATGATATGACTGATTACTACGACGGGCCGCATAGCCCCGAGGTATTGACCACACTCACGGGCGATGAACTGTTCGGTAGACTCAACGAACTGATGGGACTGACCTGTATGCTCGAAGAGGGCGGTTATTCGTATCAGACACTCCGCTATGAGTATGTCAACGTTGATCGCGACCTTAATAACCAGGGCAACATCATAGGCTACTACGACGGCAGTTCGATGGACGGCACGTGGGATGGCGGAAGCACATGGAACCGTGAGCATACCTGGCCACAGTCCAAAGGCGCAGACAAAAGCATCTCTATGGGGCATGATATGCAAAGCGTTCGTCCTACAAGCACTGCCGTCAATTCCGACCGAGGTAACACCGCGTACGGCGAAGCAGCGGGATACTACGACCCCGATGAAGTAGCCATCAACAACCCTGCCTACAAGCCTGTAAACATGGGATCGTACCGCGGTGACGCAGCACGTGTCATCCTCTACGACTACCTCGTATATGGTAAGGTCGGCAACTATCAGAACGATCTGTACAACGGCAATGCACAACTGCTCGACAAACTTGGCGCAAGCGGTGTGTTCGAGAGCGTGGGCATCATACTCAAGTGGCACATGCAAGACCCTCCGTCGCTCACCGAGATGGTACGTAACGACGGTGGACAAGAGTACCAGGGCAACCGCAACCCCTTCATCGATTTCCCCGAGATAGCCGTGGAGATTCTTGGCAATCAGGTAACCACATACACTGTAACGACAAGCGACAATCTCAATATGTGGCCGGCATATCGCCACACCACAGCCAACGGCTTCATCGTCTATCTTACCGACGAGCAGGGCAATCACCCGCAAACTGCCGACTTGACCATCAACGGCACAACTGCATATCTGTACGATGCCCCCTTAGGTCGACTGAGTGTCACGGCTACCAATGCCGACATCAGCATCTCCATGGGCGATGAGTCTGCTGTTGAGAATACTGCCGCCGACCACACCGATGCCGCTATCTACGACATTCTCGGTCGCCAAGTCAACCACCTCACCCACGGACAGATTTACATCCGCAACGGACAGAAATTCATCTATTAATGGCCGCAGGCACGCTCACATACGATCAGGTGCTATTGCAACTCAAGCAGCAGCAATACAAACCCATTTACTTCCTATACGGGGATGAGCCTTACTATATCGATAAGGTAACGGATTACATCGACGAGCACGTACTCGACGAAGCCGGCAAAGCCTTCGACCAGGTCATCCTTTACGGCCGCGATATAGCCGAGGCAGGCATCGGCGAAGCCATCATGCAAGCACGTGGCTTCGCGATGATGGGAGGTTACAAGGTAGTTATCGTACGCGAGGCACAGGCCATCAAGAAGTGGCAATCGCTCGTGGCGTACGCCGCCAATCCGCAACCGCAATCGATCCTCGTCATTGCCAGCAAATCTGCAACCGCACCCAAATACAAGAACGAACAGGATAAGGAGAAATCCATTGTTGACCTGCTCAAATCATCACCCCACGCTGCTGTCATGGAGTCCACGCCGCTACGCGACTATCAGGTTGCCGGATGGATAACCCGCTACATCGACCAATGGAACAAAGAGCAGGCAGCACAAGCCAAAGAGGACAGAGTGACCATTGATCCCCGCGTAACGCAGATCCTGGCGGATAACCTCGGCACGAATCTGCAGCAGATTGTCCTCTCGCTCGAGAAGCTTGTCAACGGTCACCCAGCAGGTGTCAACACTATCGATTCCGCCCTCGTCGAGCGAAACATAGGCATCAGCAAGGATTTCAACGGATTCGAGCTGCAAGACGCGCTCATCAACGGTGACGCGCTCAAAGCCAACCGCATCGTGCGACACTTTGCCTCATCCAAGGATCACCCTGTACAGAAAGAGTTGCCACTTCTCTTCGGCTTCTTTGCCAACCTGATGATCTATCACTACCTGCCCAATAAGAACGATGAGCGAGCCGTAGCGGCAGCACTGAAGATCAACCCGTTCCTGGTAAAGAACTACGCCCGCGCTGCCAAACGCTACTCGGCCGGCAAAACATTCCGCATCATCTCCTATTTCCGCGAGACAGATGCGCGTAGCAAAGGTATAAACACAGGTTCCGCCACAGATATCGATCTGTGGAAGGAACTCATCTATAAAATATTACATTAACCGAGGGATAGATTTGTATGCTTGCAACCCTCTAAACAAAATGCTAAAAAACAATGAACTACTTATTCACATCAGAATCGGTGTCAGAAGGACACCCCGACAAAGTCGCTGATCAGATCAGCGACGCTATTTTGGATAATTTTCTTGCTCTCGACCCGAGCGCGCACGTCGCTTGCGAGACGATGGTTACCACAGGCCAAGTGTTTGTGGCAGGCGAAGTAACAGCCAAGAAATACATCGATCTGCCGGCTATCATCCGCCGCACAATACATGATATAGGCTACACCAAAGCCGCCTACAAGTTCGAGGCAGAGAGTTGCGGTATTCTGCAAGCCCTGCACGAGCAGAGCGCAGATATCAACATGGGCGTAAGCCGCAAGTCGAAGATGGCACAAGGTGCCGGCGACCAGGGAATGATGTTCGGCTACGCATCGTCGGAAACAGACAACTACATGCCCCTCACGCTCGATCTTGCACACACCTTGGTATATACGCTCGCCCGCATCCGCAAGGAAGGCACGCAGATGACTTATCTCCGTCCGGATGCCAAGAGTCAGGTAACCATGGAGTACGACAGCCACAACCGCCCCGTTCGCATCCAAACTATCGTTCTATCCACGCAACACGACGAACTGACAGCCGACGGCCGCAAGGTTACGCCCGAACTCATCAAGCAGGATGTAATCAGCATCCTTTTGCCCCGCGTGGCTACACGCGACGCACGCTATACTGCCCTACTTGAGACGTTCCTGAGCGACCCGCGCACCGAGCTGCTCGTCAATCCCACGGGTAACTTCGTTATCGGTGGGCCTTACGGCGACACCGGACTTACCGGCAGAAAGATTATCGTGGATACTTACGGTGGTCGTGGCGCACACGGAGGCGGAGCCTTCTCCGGCAAAGACCCCTCGAAGGTCGATCGTTCGGCTGCCTATGCCGCACGCTACATTGCCAAGAACATGGTGGCAGCCGGCGTGGCTGACGAGGTGCTTGTACAGATCAGTTACGCCATCGGCGTAGCCAAACCTGTCAGCCTCTACGTCAACACTTACGGCACAAGCCACGTGAAGATGAGCGATGCCGAGATTGCCAAACGCATCGGTCGCTTGTTTGACCTGCGCCCGGCAGCCATCATCCGCGATCTCAAGCTCACGCAACCGATGTACGAGGAGACAGCTCGCTACGGACATATGGGTCGAACCAACGAGGTGGTTACCAAATCGTTCATCGATTCCGACGGCAAACCGTTCACCCGTGAAGTGGAACTCTTCACTTGGGAAAAACTCGATCGCGTACAACAAATCAAACAAGCGTTCGCACTATGAGCAATACCGCTAAAGCATGGATCATAACCGCCGCAGTGTTGCTACTTGTAGCACTCGATCAGGCACTCAAGCTATATATCCGCACCCACTATGCGATGGGCGAGGCACATGAGATTCTGCCGTTCTTCCAACTCTGCTTTGTGGAGAACAACGGTATGGCATTCGGCATACAGTGGCTGCCCAAGTGGTGTCTAACGGCGTTCCGAATCATCATGGTAGGTATTTTGGGCTGGTATATAGGCTTACTGCTCAAGCGCAACGCACGCACTTCCTACATCACTATGATAACGCTCATCACGGCCGGTGCGCTGGGTAACATCATCGATTGTGTGTTCTATGGTAAGCTTTTCGGTTACGAAACATGGTTCTACGGCCGCGTGGTGGATATGCTCTATTTCCCGCTTATTCACAATGCCGCCGGCGAAACGCTGTTCTTCCGGCCGGTATTCAACATCGCCGATAGTTACATTACCGTCGCCGTTTTTGCCATTATCCTCTTCTTCCGCAACGATCTAAACAAGAGCCTGGATAAAGAATGAAAGGGATAAAGAATGAAAGGGATAAAGAATGAACGGAATAAAGAATAACAAGTTAGCGAGC
The DNA here is from genome assembly GCA_902798965.1 of uncultured Bacteroidales bacterium. Lineage (GTDB taxonomy): Bacteria > Bacteroidota > Bacteroidia > Bacteroidales > Paludibacteraceae > Colicola. The sequence goes on from CADBYS010000004.1 coordinate 84,317, forward strand.
CAAGATTGGCTCGCTAATTCGTTATGACACAATCTATTACTCATCTCTTGCCCTGTGGTCGCCTCCATATGTTCAGCAGCCATTCTTTTACGCTGCTGACGATACGCCATATTGCCGACGGCTGCGGTATATCGGTAAGCAGGAAGTCTTGTCCCTCGGCGTGCGTACGCTGCTCGGGATACAACAGCAAGGTACTGTAGTTCGGGAAGAACTCCTTGAGCATCCTCGGCACATTGACGAACAGGGGATTGTAACTCGGCGTAGCATGACGCGCCTGGAGCAGTACAAGCATATCATCCGGCTGTATATGTTTGGCTATCTGCAGCACATCTTCCCATCCTGTCAGTTCGCGATACGTGGCCCTGAGGTACTTACCCGGTCGGGCACACAACGCTTGTATTGGGCGTTTGGTAGCATCGTTGCAATAGAAAATCACGCGCGCACCTATCTGGCTACTTAAGCGACGTATCTGCCCGAAGCATGAGATGAAGTCACGCTCCTTCTCCGCATATCTGGGTACTGCCACTATCAGTCTGTTGATCGTGTTCAGCGGTTGGTGCTCGTGGTAGATTACCACGGATTTACCCGATTGCTCCACTACCTGCCCGGCTTCCTGCCAATCGTTAACGCTCACAAACTCCGGTTCGGGCAACTGACTGAACTTGGCTATCGTTAGCAATGTATCCGCACGATGCTCGCCCACCTGCATCACCAGCCAGCGGTCTTCCGTACGCTCACTCTCTAACCTTGCCTCTTCTTGCAACGCCAGTTCCTTCGCAGCATGCTCCGTAACGAACGATGCGGTAGTACACAGTACCAGAATCATCACAATCGTGCCGTTCAGGATCGTTATATCGAACAGCCCGACCTGATATCCAATCGTCACTATCGCCAACGTACCGGCTGCCGTCGCATGCGTCAAGCCGAACATCAGTTCGCGATCCAGCGCCGACATACGGAACGACTTTTGTGCTGCAAACGCAGCCAACCACTTGCTGGCAAACTTCGTAACAATCATCACGACGGCAATGATAATGGTTGTCCACCCTTCGGCAAACAGCCGCACATCAATCATCATGCCCACGCCAAGCAGGAACATCGGCACGAAGATATTGTTGCCCACAAAATTGATACGGCTCATCAGTGGCGACAGGTTGGGCACCCATTTATTCAACGCCACACCGCAAAGGAACGCTCCGAGGATAGCTTCCAGCCCTGCCCATTGCGCCAAACCCGACGATACAACCAGCATCAGCATTACCATCGCAAAGCTGGCTGCAGTATCTTGCTTGTAGCGGAAGAAGAACTGAGCAACCCGCGGGAACACCGCGAATGTCACCACACCAAGCAAGGTAGTCTTGCCCGCCAATGTCCACCAGTACTGCCATCCGTCCCCCGCCAGCAACTTACTTTTCAGCACAGCCAGCACAAGTAGTGATAGGGTTATTGACAGCATCGTAGCGCCTACTGTCATATTTACCGATGCCGATTGCTGAATGCCGTAGCGGTTAACGATAGGATACGTCATCAGCGTGTGACTGCCGAACATAGCGCCAAGCAACGCGCAAGTCTCCCAACCGAAACCCATCAACCGAGCTACCAGCAGACCCGAAAAGAATGGAAAGAGGAACGTGTATAGTCCGAACACCACCGCACCGAACCGATACTGGCGGAAATCGTTCATGTCAATCTCTATACCCGCTTGCAGCATGATATACAGCATGCCCATCTTACCCAGTATATCGATCGTGCTATTAGCGCCAATCAGCCCCAAACCGTGCTCGCCTATCAATATACCGACCAGGATGAAGCCCACGATTGCCGGCACGTGTATCTTCCTGCACGCGAGCGGTACCAGCCAGATGATTGCCAGTACCAGGGATAATATAACAAACGAGTTCGTTAACATTAATCGAATAGTGTCGGACTATCCTTGTCTAAGCGCCGAAGAATAGCTTTCAGTAGCGTCTGACGTACCATATCCGAACGGTTACGGAACTTGTAACGCGTGCAGTAGTGCGTAATCGTGCGCAACTCGCTCTCGTTCAGCAACACCGTAATCGGATGATTACGAGGCTGACGCTTGAATTTTCCGGATGACGATTTTTTCTGTTTCATTATAACAGCTAACGGCCAATGACCAACGGCTAATGGCCTAAAACAATACTCCAATGCTTAGCATTCCCAATACCGCAGTCTGCCCCTCTGACGATACGAATGTATCTCCACCTATGTTGACAGGATGCGCCATCGATGCCATCTGCTGCACTTCCGCTTGCAGACCTATATGGAAAGCCCCTGTGCGAGAGAAGTGATATCGGTACCCGAACGTCAATCCCGCATTCACTCCGCCGCGTATATCCTTGCCCAAGCCTATGCCGTAACCGATGTTCGCACCAAGCATCGGTGCATGTTTTGCTTGCACCAGCGGCAACTCCATCACTATATCTATCGGCAATACACTGTACGTCTTGCCCGGCATCATCAGCCCGCGGTAGCCAACCTGCCCGCCTAAGAAGATCTGCCGTTTGCCGACATTGTTCGCTCCTAAACGGAAATCCGCAGCCATCGAGCCGCCCGTCTTTCCGCCCATACTTGCCAAACCGCCGGCCACATGTATGCCCAGCGACGTGCGCTTCACGTTGCTCATCGACTTCGCCGACTTCTCCTCTTGTTGTGCCTGTTCCGGCTCATCGGCCTTCAATTCAGTTATCTCCTGTATATCCGACATCGGGAACTGGAATCGCGCGCCGCGACTGTCCTTGACAATTACCACCTCTTCGTTTTGCAGCACAATCTGTACAACCATCACCCTACCCGAGCGAAAGGTCAAACGATGCATCACGCCTTCCTCTGCCATCATCATCAATGGCAGCAACAGCATCATCGCCAGCAAATATGTTCGTATTCTATTCATTCCTTATTATTTTATCCGTGTCTTTCCGTGAATCTCTGTGTTCGTTTTTTGATCTTCGCATTCGTATAATTCGCTTAATTCGTGAACACAAATAATCCTTCGACACACAATCCGCATACAAAGATACAAAAAAAATCCCACAAATGCAAATTTTTGTGGGATTTTTTTTATTTTAGGATAATTTTTCTTCGGTTTTTCACCGAAAACGCCGATTATTCCTCTGCGCCGAGCATATTATAGCGTACTCCGTTGCGTATGATCATCACTTGTCCGTTGATCAGAACCTTCTGAACGGTTACGTCAGCATTGATGATATCCAGAGCGGTCGGAGTGTAAATAACCTTCATCGGTGAAACGATCTCGCTATCCTTCAATGCTGGGATATATACGAACTTCGCATCAGTACCTACTTCAGGAGCAGCCAGTACCAACTCTTCCGGCGACAGGAACTGAATCTTGTCAGCAGCATACCAAGCAGCGTTGTTGCCCTCTGCATTATCAGCGATGTTGCAGCCTACGCCTCCCCACTTGCCTTCATAAACATACGCATCATATACGCCATACTTCTCCTCGGTCATCTCTTGCCAAGTCCAATCAGCGTCAGCGCCTGTGCCCCACGGGTGCTTGATGTACATATGCGTCTCAGCGGGAACATAGTCGCCAATCTCTACAATGCGGATGTTGTGGATGAAGATCTCTGTACCCTCAGCTACCCAGCCGAAACCAAACACGATCAAGCCGTGACCATCGGCGAGCGCGTCAACAGCAATCGAATCCGCTACATAGTGAATATCCTGTTCTGCCAGGAACACATTATCATTAGGATAGCTGTGATACCATACTTTCTCATCCGAATCGTTGATTTTGATATCCACGCCGCCAAGTTGCGTTGTCGAGAGCAGGTCAAACTCCATACGGTAGTACTTGCCCATCGTCCACTCGAAGCCCGGGTTCAGGAACACCTGGCTCTGCCAATGATCGCTCTTACCTAGAACCATATGAACAGACAGACGGCCGTTTATCAACTCTGCGCTCGACTGATTATCATCTGCCCATCCGTGAGTTTTAAAATACGTGTGGTCGATGGCTGCTTTGGTAGGATCGTACAGTCCGTGATCTACTGTATCAGCAGCGTAGGGATCAACAAACTCCTCAGCCTCAATGAAGTATACTTGCCAAGTGTCAGTACCGTTCTTCGAATATACAGCGTTGGCAGCAGTAATGTTGTAAGCCTTGTTGGCATCATAAACAAAGTCATGCTTGAACTGATTGTAGATAGCCAAATCTTGCTCGTTCCAGGTAGCGGTTGCATTGCGCTTGTTGGTGCCATTCAACGTGTCAGAAGCAGCGAAAGTAACGTTCTTGTAGATGACAACCTCGTTCATGTTGGCTGCGGAAGGCAGAGCGGTAGCTACATGCAGTGCAGGAGCCTCTCCACTCGTTACAGTAAGGTCAGCAAAAGCCGAGATAGGCTTAAGTTCATACAATCCGTTGTAGATATCCAGTACACCTACCAAACCGGCTTCTACGTGATCACCGGCTTTCAGGCCATAATTATACTTGAAGACCAGACCGGCACCTGTGGCATCCTTGATGTAGATGTTCGAACCATCAACACGTACTACATCAAACGCACCCATCGTTACGGTATCGTTCTTGGCAAGAGTATAGAGCTCTGCGCAAGAAGTGATGTGACCGTCAGATTCACCTACATAGAGATCCTTGACCTCAATAGTATCACCTGCGTGAGCAAAGCCGAAGTCAAGAACGATCACACCATTGCTTGCCTTACCGGCGAGGTTGGTTGCGCCAACAGTGACGGGCGTCTTAGCTGCCAAAGCCACATCTTGCTTGATGAACATCACTGCAGCGTTGTTGTTACCTGTCGAATCGGCATCAAACATCTTTATGGTAACATTGCTGATGGCGGCGTTAGCGGTAAGAGTAATAGCAAAGTCATATTGCTTTGCAGGCTCAAGAGCGGTCAGACCGGTGTTAAGTTTCACCTGAGCTTTCCATTGACCAGTGCGGTCGGTAATGATAGCCACTTTTGTAATGCCGGTATTGGCATCATACACAGCCGTTCCGCCATTGTCAGTCTGCCAGCTGGCATCGCCGAACCATGAATCAACGGTCATCGTAGCAGGATTAATCAGATTCGTTCCTGCGAACATTGCGGTCGAAGCGATCAGCATCGCCGCTACAAAAGAAAAGATTTTCTTCATGTTTTGATTGTTTTTAATTGGGTTAATAAATATTTTGTCTATTTGACTTATACATGCTATTTATCCGACTTGACCGGATCCGCCACCGATACCAAACCCGGCACCATTGGTCGATGCTCCAACAAGTACATGACAATCAGGGCTGAGAACCATCTGCGTCGTTTGCGGATTCTTATACGTCTTTTTCATTATCGTAAAAATTTAATTGTTCCACATTTTATTTCACCACAACACCGGTAATAGTATAACATTTTCCGTCACGCAGGAAAAACAACTGTCCGTCACGAATTTGCTTAGTCGGCGTAGCAGAACCTTGCGTTTCTTCCGTACCGGTTGCCACGTATGGCGAACGGCCTACGCGGGCACATACACTTGCAGGGTTGCTGAATCCAGTCAAACGGAAGTAGCAACGGAAAGCAGGGATAGTAAGCGATGACTGACTGTTCTCCGAGCAATATGCGCCTATAGAGTGCAATAGATTATCCGTGGCATCCAAATAGAACTCATCGTTGTCGCTGCATGTAATATTAACAAACGTTCCTATCATCTCAAGCCCCTTACCATCTCCGGCATCTACAACTATCGCATTGTTAGATGTTGAACTGTTAATCGTTACGCCTGTAAAATCCAATTTGGACAGATTTTCTGCACCTAACAGCGTAATCAAATAAGGATAACCTGCCTCTATCGTACTAACCGGAGCATAACGTATGTACATCTCAGTTTCCGACTTCATATGTGCTTCTGCCAAACGAAGTATCTCACATTCGCCAAACGTTTCTGCTACTTGTTCCGCTGTCATTGAGAATGGGAAGCAAATAGTCTTGAAGTATGTATCAGCGGTCATCGGGCGAACAATCTCCACATCGCGAATCTTACCGTCATTGGCTACAATCCACGCCGGATCATCCGTATTCGCATCCAATGTAATTGGTATATATGCCTCTTTCTCTGATGATGCTCCTACTGTATAAGCAAAATCAATTCCGACTACACCTCCTTCATACTTCAACCAGAAGAATCCATTAATCACATCTCCATCAGAATACGTAAGAGTGGTTGTATGCGAATACGTTTGCGACTCGTTGTCATATGACATACTATGATAAGCATTAGGTTCGTCCGGGTAATTAACTTCCGGAACAAAACCGGTCTTCTTATGCAGAGCTTCTAATACATATGTCAGCGTATAATCCGAATTACGCGTGATATTATAGGCTATAGCAATGCCATTCTTACTACCATTTCCCCAATATGTTTGCGTCTCCAATTCGGCATTCACAGAAACCGTACAAGTAGCAGTATATCCACCATCAGCAGATGTAGCTATAATATGCGCGATTCCTTCAGACTTAGTTGTCACATGACCTACAGAAGATACAGTAGCAACAGATGTATTGTCGGAAGACCACGTGATTGTCTTATTCGTTGCGAATGCCGGTACAACCTGAGCAGTCAAGTCAAACTCATCACCCACGGCTACAGAAGCAGTCGTTCGACTGATAGTTACAGATGTTACGGATGCATTATCATCACATTCAACTTCATATTCGATATCCGTCAGCTTATCAAATGCTACTTCACCTACACCGCTAATTACGACATATAAGGGGGTTGTCATATACGGCTCAGTAGCCGCAGTCATAGTCGCTGTCAGCGTGTGATTATTATCTGACAACTCTTGCATTTGACTAATGTTACCTATCTGAATATTATTCGGCCTGTAGAAGTAGGCATTTCCAAAACCTTGCAACTGCTCATTAGACCTAACAATCAATTGGTAAGTGCTTGCTGCGGAGCGCTTCATAGTAACATAAATAGTGTGACTGCTCTTCTCCATCTCCGTCATGCAATATACAGTCTTGATTGCACGGAAGTTTGCAGTAAGGTTCATTGTTGAATTAACGGTAGTTGTAAATGTTGCCCTGCTCTCATCATTCGACCAACCGGTAAATACATATCCGTCATTGGGAACAGCGGAAAACGTTACTTCTGAACCTGTCTCAACTTCCGTCACAGTTACTCCGTTCTGTTTCACAGTAGCCGAACCCATTTCTGCATCATTGGCTGATGCCGAAACAGCCTTTGTTGCGGTTGCTTTAACCACTCCAAACAGACGTAATTCGCGCAAACGGATGCAATTGCCGGAACGACTCAGCGAATGCATACGTACATACCTGCCGCTACCACTCAATGGAGTATATATTTCACTATTAGCAGAGGCTGTCGTTACAGTTGCCAACGTTGTCCACGCATCATCAGCAGACTTATCATCATTAGATGGAGCATCGTCACGAACTTGAATAATGTAGTTAGTGGAATAATCAGCACCCCACAATACATCCACTGCTGTCAAATCATAATTGTCCTCCAAGTCCACATACCACCATTCTTCGCTCGCAGGTCTGTCTGCATAAGTAACCCACGCAGTATTGATAGTACCGTCATTTACTTTAGCTGCAGTCTCAGCCGAATTACCATCTTCGTATCCTGCCTCACAAGTCTTATTGAGTGCTAAGTTGTCACTCGGAACACAATGGATTGTAATTGAATTGGACACCTCACCGAATGTAGCCATAATTACAGCATCACCTAATTTTGCAGGTGTATATACATTTCCCACTATGCTACCAGCATCATTAGGACTTATCGAATAACTGATGACTGCATCAAAGTCTTGATTCATTTGATCCTTGCCTATAGCGGTTAAGGTAACATTCTCTCCGACTTTAGCGAATATAGAGGAAGCACTAAGATTAATCTTAGTCAATACCGGATCAGCAATACACTTTCCTCCATAAGTATACTCGAACGTTAAATTAGGCCATGCATTTCCGTCCTTGCTGGTGGCATACTCAATTATTTGATTATCTACATATATCTTAGTACCGATAGCCGGTTTGTTAGAAGGATTGGTCAATGTGAGAGTGAGGGTTTGTTGACCTGCTATTTCGCCAGGGTGAGTGAAGTATGTTGTGATCGCATCACGACCTTCACCTATTTTAATTTTATCAGCTGTTATACCATTTCCACGGAAATACGTAGCATTATCAGCACCACCCAAAGTTTCGCTTATAGAAATGATAACATTTCCGTCATCATCCGTTTCCCACGTAAAGGCAGCCTCACGATTATCCCCCGCTAACATAACCTCAGCACAATACTCTGAATCAAAAATGCCATCTGCATAATAAACAGCAAAATCATAATCATTGCCATTCGAGGTAACCGTCACGTCTGTCACTTGTCTAACAAATGCAGACAGATAGATGACCATTCCGGCTCCCTGAGTAGCATACTTGCCGCTTCCAAGTGAGCAAGATAAACCAATATCACTCGGGAAGGTCATATATATACCTCTCTCGGCGGCAAATCCTGGCTGTTGCACCTCAACAACATTCATCCCGGAAACAGCAGCAACTTTATACTTATTGCTACTATTTGCAACCCAACTGATTGTGCTCCAATCAATTTCTGTCGGCTCAGGATCATCACTGCCACTTCCAGGTTCGGGATCATCTCCGCCGCCGGCATCACTAGATACCGTGTAATTAAATGAGGAAGATGCACTCGCACCTCCATTATACGCGAAATAGAAATAAATACTCAACTCTTCGCCTATTGAGTAATCTGTTGAGCTCCAAGAATTAGCCGAAAAGTTTCCTTTGTGTCCATTATTCACAAATACTTGAGGAACCAATCCGACAGTTTTATCAAAATTATCATCGGTATATCCAATTGTGATAGTTAACGTACCGGAGGAATACCCAACTTGATAATTGACTGTGTAGTTTACCGTTGTTCGGTCCTCATTACTTCCGATACCGTCCAACCACACATTTGTTGCAGAACCGGTAACTTGTCCTGTCCACTCAGTTGCCCACCCCACCATGCTTGCGCAGAGGAATGCGACAATTGTTAATAGTTTTTTCATTGTATAATGATTTTAGTTAATTCTTATTAGTCTTAGAGTCTGATTAGATATGCTTGAGATATGGTGTTGCCCATTATAATCACTAACCAATATCTAACCAATCTTTAACGAATCTCTAACGATTTTACCTATTTTTTCGTATTGAGTCATGCAAAAAGACTCTCGATAGATATAAAAATTTGCATTGGCACTTTTGGCACTATTGGCACTTTCTACCATCATAGTGCCAAAAGTGCCAATAGTGCCATGTCATTTTTTTATTCGGCAACTGCACCGAGCAGATTGTAGCGCACACCGTCCTTGATGATCACCACTTGCCCGTTCACAATCATCTTCTGCGCCTTCTGCGCAGCCGTCACGCTCTCCACACCGGAACCGGGATTGCCCGGATCGTCGTTGGAAGCACCAACCGTATAGCCTGTTATATCTACCCGTGCTGCACCGCCTGCATACGCCACATAGAAGAAAGTATCATTCAGCGTCGCGCCATCCTCGTAGGTAGCTGTTGTGGTCAGTTGCGCATGCTTGTCGGAAGCCGGCATTGTGATGAACGAGCCTTCCAAACAGATCTGCGGAACAGCCCCTACGATATCTGCCTCCCATGTGATGTCGAAGGTCAGTGTAGCATTGGCATTGCGCGTGATCGACCAGTTGAATGCTACTTGTGTGCCGTTCACCTCTACTGACTGTACGCCATGATATGTAGCCGGAGTCAAGTCACCGGGATCATCGCCAGGTTCATCACCGGGATCATCGCCGGGTTCATCGCCACCTGTCTCTCCCTGCCCATCGGCAAAGAACACGGTAAAGTCATAATCCACTCCTCCGGCTACGACCTTTACGGCCGTCTCCTTCTGCGTGAACGCGCTCAAGTACAGCACCATTCCTGCACCTTCGATCACATACTTACCGTCCGGCAGATCGCACGAAGCGATACCTGCAGGGAAATTGGTATAAATACCATCCTCGGCAGCAAATCCCGGGTGTTGTATGTTCACCACTGTTTGCCCGAACGCCGCAGCGACCTTGTACTTGTTGGCATACACGCCACCTCCGGCGCCATCGCCTAACCATTCATAACTATCCCAATTGATAGCCACCATCGACGTGCACATCATCAGTGCCATTACCAGGGCTAAGCCCTTAACTACATTTGTTTTCATATCTTTCAAATTTTATCTTTTGTAAGCGTAAGCGGTAATCATCCGCCTACGCCTTTGCGTATACGTTAACGTACGCGTATACCCTGAATGGTATAGGTCTTTCCGTCACGCACGATATACAGCGCGCCGTTCTCGATATACTTGCTTGCAGCACCTTCGCTCAGTGTGTTCTCCACACCCGTTCCGCTCGCTGCTTTGTAGAAGTATACATTGTCGATGAACAGCTCTCCACCATCCGGCGTTGCGTTCATAAACTTGAACTGGAAGATATTGCTCCAAACAATTTCCTTTCCGTCATAAGCACTCAGCGGTACATCAACACCCGTCCAAGCGTTAGCTGTCAATTGAGCCGTGTACGTACCTTCATGCCCCGGGCTGATAGGTGTCAGAGAGATGCTCGTCAGGTTCGCCGTATAGAAGTCTGCATGCAAGTACTCCATATCCGTAGCATCCACTGCCGGAGTCAACTCCCAACCGAGGTAGTTCATGTTAGTGCAATAGAACACATTATCGCCTTCGGCCAATTGTCCGAAAACAACTTGTGTGCTCTGTCCCCAACCACCGATACCAATAGCCGGAGCTTCATCCAGTTCGTCGCAGAATACGGCAACAGCCGTCTTACCTGTGAAGCTCGGCTTGGGAGCCGCAGCCGGAGCAATCTGGGTCGTCAGTTGCACTGCAACAGGCTCAGCCTCATTACCGGCCTCATCGGCTGCAATAACATGGAGCGTATATTCGGTATTTGGAACCAAACCGCTGACATTTATAGAGACATTTGCGCCGCTTGCTCCGCCGCCTTTACCTACTTCGACCAAACCGTTCATCACTACAAACGATACAACACCTGAGTTGTCATTAGCGCTGACTGTCAGCACGCCGCCGAAATAGTTAGTGGAAGCCACACTTGCTGTTACATTGGTCGGATCCTCTTCGTCGACCAACGCAGTTTCGCGATAGAAATATATGTTATCCACCGATATATGCTCACCTACCAGGCCACCGGCTTGATAACCTTCAATTGCATATTGGAACAATCTTGTCCAGTTGTGAGCACCAAAGTCAGCAAGGGTAAAGTCAAATGAGTTCCACTGTTCGGCTGCAAGAGTAAGCGTCTTGCTCGTACCGTTGACTGCATCGTCGCCTACAGTAATCAGACGGAACGTAACCGATCCGGCTGCAGAAGCGTAAACATCGATATGTAATTTCTCCATCGAAGCCACAGATGTTTCGGCAAACTGCACTCCAATCATACCGTTGCGATAGAGGTCATAGTGGAGGTAGTGGTCACCATTGATGTCCTCTTGGGTCATATTCGGGTTGTCCCACCAGCCCTCGTTGTAGCTGTTAAGCGCTGCAGGAGCAAACTCATAAGCGTCGCTGTAGAGACTCTTAACCTGAGCAGCAGGCCATGTCGGAACAGGAGCAGAAGCGGTGGGTACACTATGGTGCTCTTCCGTCGTTACTGCTACCACCTTGCTGTTAGCCGACTCATTGTTAGCGGCATCAATTGCCGTGATAGTGAAGCTATATGCCGTAGCAGCTGTCAAACCGGTTATGGTAATCTTACCGTCCACTGCCGACAGACGTGCATCAATCTCGTGTGTTGCATCTACCACATGGAACTTAGCAACTTCCTCATTGTCTGTTGCATTCACGTTGATAACTGCCGTATTCCAAGTCTTGCTTGCCAGCGATGCATCCACCATCACAGGAGCTTCGGTATCGCCCGAAGGAACCCACGCATGACCGAACACTTGGAACTCAAAGATCTTCATGCCCCACTGGGTACCGGCCTTAGTGCTCCAGAAGCGTACATAACGCACTTTCTGGTTGTTGTCCAGTTGGGTGCTCAATTTATCGGTTCGGCCGTTTATGCCGGCAGCACCTACATAATTGTAACCTACTGCCCATGTGGTGTTATCTGTCGAGAAGTCGACGTGGTACTCTTGCGAGCATGCGCCTTCGAAATGAATAGTGATCAGATCGATGGTGTATAATCCGCCCAAGTCAACCGTGAACCAGGCATCAAACGTACGCGCTTCTTCGCTTCCTTCTGTTCCGTTGGTTGCAGAGCCTTGATATACACTGCCGTCTTTGCCGTCAACAGCAAAGAACGCATTCGTGCCGTTAGGTGCAAAGTCCGACTGAGCAATGACCTTGTTGTCGTTGTCAATATTCGTGCTCAGTGCCAGATTGCTTCCTTCGTAACCGAAGATCTCAATCGCTGACGAACGAACATCACCGGACTTAGCAACTATACTTGCATTTCCAACCTTGGCAGGTACATACTTACCGGCAACAACCGCACCGGCATCCGAAGGAGTAATCTCATACTCAAACTCAGCTTCCATCACAGCGTTGTTCTGATCCTTGGCAACCACCGTCAGGTCGACGCCTTCACCCACCTTGGCAACACCGGGAGCACTCAGCTCAATGCTGGTCAGTATACTCGTACCGGGCAGTAATACCTGGAACTCGTAGAATGATTGTCCATAAGTGGTCGCACGCTCTATACCTTGATACTCAATATAACGGGCGGTAACATTGTTCGCCAACGTTATCTCCTGCCATCCGGCTTGTGTCAGATTCGTCTCGGTGTAGAGATCCGACCAGTTCTCGCCGTCGTTCGAATAAACCAACTTGTACTGCTTGCAATACGCACCTTCCCACAAGATCTTTATTGTATTGAAGATACGGCGTTTACCCATATCGAGCGTCCAGGTCTCGTCATCAGTAGAAGCAGATTCCCAGCGTGTACCTTCATTGCCGTCAATAGCGGCAGAGGCTGTACCCGAAGAGGCTGTAGCACTTGAGCCGTTGGATGCGAGAGCGAAGTTAACATCATAAACCTCAGTAGGTTCGGGATCTTCGTCACCCGTACCGCTTCCACCGGCCGTGCCATCGGCATAATATACGGTGAACGTATATGTCACGTCACTGCATACTACAGTAAACTCATTCTCCAATGCAGTAAATGCATCGAGATGGAAGAACATTCCGGCCCCTTCGGTCTCATACTGCGATGCCTGCAACGATACAGCGCCAAAAGCTGCAGAAGGCATCACTACGTGAATCGAAGGATGGCTATTACGGTTTTGCAGATTGTTGATAAACCCCGGACTTGGTAGTTCAGGTGATACAACTGCTTTGTACTTGTCGGTGTAGCCTTCACCTACCCCGTTTCCAAGCCAAGCCACGCCACTCCAGTCAATGGCGAAGCTCAACATACTTGCGCATAATAGCGCAGCAATCATTGTAAGTTTTTTCATTGTTTTAATATTTTGGTTAATTGGTTAGTTTGTTTTCACTTCTATCGTTTCAACGCAATTTGCCGGCAGATGGATCGTTGCAAAGTACTCGCCCAACTGCAGGTTGAACGACTGCGGCTCTTGCGCCTTGTTAAGCATGTTAATGGCATAACTGCCGTCGGTTTTCTTTACCGCACAAACATGCAGATCAGGATTCTCTGCCAATATCCGTACTCCTACTACCTTATCCCCCGGACGCATACTCCGCGAGAAGTGCCGGAAGGCATAGTGATACGGGGTGAAGTAAATGATATCGTTGTTGTAATCGACCATCACCTGTGCGCCGCAATGATTCAACACGTGCGTTGGTCCGCCTATAGAATCCAGCACGCAGTTCCAGTCGATATATCCGGTCATCCAATGGTTCACGCCATCGATGATATATTGCGCATATCGGTGTACGGGCGAATATTTCGGGTGCCACTCCGGCCACCAGGGCGTGGAATAGGCCCAATCAGTCGCATTTTCTCCCCACCAGAAAGCATCGTTGTTGAACCATCCGGACTCCTGATAGCCGTCATAATCGCTCACACCCGGCCACCCCGGTCTGCCCAGGTTATCGATGCATCCTTCGGTGTGCATCAGAATCTTATCGGGATACAAGGCGTGCAACGAATCCAGAATATCCGGGAAGCACGAGACAGTCGATCCATACCAGTGCAACGCCGTTCCTGCTGTGTACTTGCGTGCCTCGGGATTGTTGTCGTACACCGCGGCGGTGTACCGGTCTGCCTCGAAGGTATTCTGGTCGAAGCAGAAGATCTTCACATCCGGGAAGTCTTGCGCCAACTTCGGTCCGAGATGCTCGCCGATGAACGTAGCCTCCGCTTCCGGCGACAGATCCATGCTTTCCCACGATCCGTCATTACCCATCGGTTCGTTCTCCGGCGTTACAGCCCAGAACTCCACACCGGCATCTCTGTATGCCTGCAAGTACTTGGCAAAGTACCGCGCAAACGCATCGTAATACTTCGGCAGCAATGCTCCGCCACGGCGGTTCTGCTTGTCGAAGAACAGGTTGTTATCCTTCATCCAGGCGGGTGCAGTCCAGGGCGAGCCCATGAGCCGCCATGTCTTATCTTTCTGTCCGGCTTTCATGGCTGCCACCTCGGTGATGAACTGATACATATCGAACTGCTCATCTTTCACCTGCGGATAAGCTGCCTGCCGCCAGCCGTCCTGATGCACTGCCAGCGAGAAGTGCTCCAGCGCCTCATCGCCCGGCACGTCATCGTAGCTGTAATGTCCCTGCAAGGTGAAGTCACTCGAACCGATCACCGTTCGCGTAGCCGAGAAGTTTGCGCCCTCTTCCCCAAACAGTTCGCTTATCACCATCTTTCTCTCTTCAGGTGTCAGGCACGCCAGCACGAACGCCGAACTCTCGGTGATCGACGCGCCAAAGCCGTCGATCGTCTGCCGCTCATCCGTCGGATCAACGGTCACCAGCGGCATCGGCGACTGCCCTTTGCGGAACGTGATAGCCTCCTTCAAGGCATACTTGTCGCCCGCCTCGCTTGTCACGCGCACCTCTGTGGTCTTTACTTTACTGCAGCAACCTGCCATAAGCAATGCTGCAAACGGGAGAATGATCAATCGTTTCATAGCAATCAGAGTTTAATCTTTACGTCCATCTGCTTCACTTGGCCGTCGCGGGCAAAGATATGTGCCGCTTGGTCAGCGGGTATATCCAAGCCTTCGCTCTTGTCTGCCAGATGATACACGAACTTCGTGCCGCAATACGTGAACGACAACTGTCCGTCCATGAAGTCTTGCTCACGCAACATCAGCGGGTCGATATGTATCGCGCCATCCTTCACCTCTATGCCCAGCTCAAACCAGCGCGAGAGGATATCTTCCTTGACCTGTCCGGTCAAACCCGGCTGCTGCACACCTGCCATTATCGGCGTGTGGCTGTACGCATCGAACGGGAATGAGCCGTATTGCTCCGGACTCTTGTGCAAGCCCAAGCCTTCCTTTATAGCGCGGTAGTGTGCTATCAACCGCGCAATAGTCGAAAGACCGCTGTCGCTCAAAGAAGAAAGACCACTACGTTCAAAGCCGGAAGTAATTAGGCTTTTATCTTTTAGTGAAACGGTCTTTTCTCTTTCGACTCTAATATTCTCCCCCACCGCCAGCAGCAACTTACTTACCATGTGCCAGTATATCGAGCCCAAGCCCTCGTACTTGTAGAACGTGCCGCTACGGCCGGTGAAGGCGTGGTGGTTGAATACCTGCTCGTACAGATCCTTGAGTTCCTCGGGCAACTCGTTGGCATTGCGGTACTTGGCATCGAAATGCAACCCGCCTTCGCAGTCTTGCCTGATAGCCGAACCGATATACTTCTTTACCTCCGGCCGTTCGGCTGCCTCGGCAGGGATATTGTTCATCTCGAGGAACGACTTTCTGCGCCGGTTCGGATACAACATATAACTCTGCTGATCCTCCCGATACAGTTCAGACTTACGCATCGCATCCAGCAGGTCAGCTGCCTGCTCACCGCTCAGGTAACGCGCCGACAGCACAGCCACCTGCCCCTCGAGCATCTCATACAGCGAGGTGACATCAATTCTGTCATCCGTAAACTTCACCAGATTATACGCGTCGTACAAGCCGTCCTCGCGATGGTTGGCTTTGATTGTCCAACCGGTCATAGCCAACATAGCATCCAGGAACTCGCAGATCTTCGCTGCATCCAGTTCTACTTGCTTGCCGCTGAAGCCTTCATACGCCGCCTTGCGGTAATGCTCACCGGCAATACCCTCTCCATCCGCATAGATGCGCATGATCTGCTCCAGCTTCATGGATTTCAGTTTCTTCGTATCCGCCAAAGGAATACCAGCTGCCATGATCTCCATCATCAGCAGTACGACTTCCTCATGAACGGCATACGTCGTATCGCCTGCCTCGGCAAACAACTCTTTGAGCACTTGCATGAAGCGATGCATATAGCAAACCGTCACTACTGACGCACCGTTACCAACCAGCGCATTGTTCGCATCGTTCCACTCCGGTCGCAAGGTGTTCATCCATATACCTGCGCCGGGTATGTGGTTCGACAGCTTGGCGAGCAAGGTGATCAGCAGTTTCTCTGCGCCGGTCACGAGCAGCGGCTGATCGTCCTTGGCCATCAGCAGTTTGGCATCCTGACCGTACTCCTTCACCTTGGCAAGGATACGCTCATGCGCCGCTTGGTCGAACCAAATCGTATCCTTCGGGTTCTTTACAATCTCGGCATAACTCTTGATTCTGTAGGGCACAGCCGCGAACGCGAACTCGCGCATGCCGAGCATCTCTATCAGTGCCTTCGGGTCATGTTCCTTGCTCAGCTCGAGCAACTTGCTCAGATAGATGATCTGATGATCGCCCCAGTAACCGATGTTCGACCACGGGTCGTCGGGATTGATCACCTCCCACTCTATGCCCTCGTTGGTGATGCGGTAAGGGTTGTAGCCATCCGCCGTTGTGGCATTGAGGAACTTGGCAATGATACCGTTCGTATATTCGGGGTACGAAGCCGACAAAGCTTCCCAGTTTTGGAATATATCGCGCCAGTTGCCCTGATAAGCTATCAGCGGATTGCCTTCCTTGTCCCTAACGCGGATATCGAAGTTGTTCCACGGGCGTGAGGGATCGCCATGGCGACGCGAGAAGGTCAGAGGCAAGTACTCCATAAACAAGCGGTGGAGTTGATGATCCATGCAGTCGATAATCCTATTCTCCAGCTCATCGCGTTTCATCAGTTCGGGCAGCGACTGCAGCATCGCTTTGTACTGCTCGTACAGCGGCTTGTTGAAGATGCTCACGTGGTGCGCAAACGCACGGGTGTTGATCGTATAATCGTCGGCATAGTACCCACCGCGCATCGTGTTGAACAGCACATTTGCGAAGTGCCGTGCATCCTGCGCCTCGTCGCCCGTGGTTTGAATGCCGTCGTTGTGCGCCACAATAGCACGGATATTGGCCGTCGTCGCACGCAAAGCATCCAACACTTGCTGCTTATGATCGGGCTTGCTTATCTCTGCCAGCATCGCGCGAACATCGCAGGCATCTTTCTCTACGTCCATCACGATCATCCACTCTTGGCTTTCCTTTACCTGCATATTCATCGCTTTGTACAGCAGGTACGCGCCCTGCACACCTTTCGATTCGGACTCAGGATGGATCTTACCGCCATGACGGAACGTATCCAACTGCATGGATGAGGTGAGCAAATTAAAGTCCTCGGTATCGATACTGTACACCGTATTGCAGGTCAAGCTCTCGCTGGGCTCCGCCTTATCCACCATGATGGCTTCCATGCGGTACAAGGCAAGCTTCGTCCCTTCCACCTGCTCGATCTTCTTGTAGCCGTCCACCAGCGTCGAATACACATTCTGCGTCTGGCGGTTAACCCCCGACGGCAAAATATTCTGCACACCGTCGATGAGTTCGAACTCCTGCGGCAACGGAGCAATATTCTCTATATGCGCCTTGCGAACCCAGCCAAAGCGGTCAGCCGGTTGCCATATATATCGGAACAGAAGTCCGCACGTGAAATTCGCTTCCTCGATAAGAATCGCATTACCCGTTACAGACTTGCATATACGGCGCTCGATCTTATAGATGGCATCGTTGTTGTGGCTGAAGGGTTCCCACACAAGCGTACGATCCTCAATAGGTACGCGCACGAGCGTACGGGAACCTGTATAAGGATAGTTCTGCGTTATCTTGTCGTCGGTGTAGTAGGGGAAGAGCGCAAAGTCGGGACTGCGACGTCCGCACGTCAATCCTCCTGTGGATGACATATACATCCATAGGTCACTATCCGAAGCCAGGGAGATAAAGAACGGCTGCATGCGGTCGTAGTTCCGGATCTCATACCACTTCTCACCTTCGAGAGTTATATATTTACCTTGTACCATAATGATAATATTTATTCTACACGGAGTTTCACGGATTCTCACGGAACCCATTGTATCCGTGTCTTTCCGTGTTTTTCCGTGTTCGTTTACCCATTTCTCCGTGCATCCAGTTCAGCTTTCATCTGTGCCATGGTGGCGTTATCGAGATTATAGAACAACATCACGAGTGCACACGAAGCATACAGCACACCCGGTATAACGCTCACGAGCAGACGTATACCCATCATCGCCGTGTCTGACTGTATCTCAGCGTTCGCCACGAAATGCGTCACGCTCAGCAGCCAACCTGCAGCCGCTGCACCAATAGCCCAGCCGAGTTTCTGCGCCAGCACCGATGCCGAGAAGCAGAGTCCAGTTGTCCGGCGATTGAACTTCCACTCGCCATAGTCGGCTACGTCCGCCAGCATAGTCCACAGCAGCGGCACAGCCGGAGCATACGCCATCTTAGCCAATATATTAAAGGTATATACCAGCGGCAGGTTATCGCCCGCCACAAAGATCAGCGCAAAGAACACACCCGATACTACGCTCGACAAGATATATACCGTCTTGTTGCCGAACTTCTTTGCCAGCGGTTTGGATGCCGGCAGGGCTACGATCAGCGCTATCGTACCAAGCACATTGAACAACTGCACATTCTCCGCATCGTGGATATAATACTTGAAGTAATAGGCTATCGCAGCATTCTGCATGGCGAACATGATGAATGAAACGATCCCCACGCAGGTCAGCACGATCCACGCCTTGTTCATGAACAGGTACTTGAAGTCCTTCATTACATTGTTGTCCTGCTTCTCGGGCTGCGGTACGCGCTCTCTGGTCGTACCGAAAGCAATGAGGAAGAACGCTATACTCAGCACGCCGAACAATGCTACCGTATATTGGTAGCCTTGCGCCTGATTCACCACACCATCGTTACCTATAGCGCCCAGCCATTTAACGAGATACAGGGCAGCACCGGTCACCACAAACTGACCTATATACGCTGCAATGAATCGGTAAGTGTTCAGTCCCGCACGCTCGCTCGAGTCGTCGGTCATCACCGCTGACAACGAGCTGTACGGGAGGTTGACAAACGCGTACGCCGTGCGCAGCAACAGACAGGTGATCAGCGCATAAGCAAACTTACCGTTCAGTCCGAACTCCGGAGTCGTGAATGCCAGCACAGCCAATATGGCGTAGGGTACAGATCCGAACAGCAGGTACGGACGGAACTTACCCCAACGGCTGCTCGTGCGGTCGGAGATGATACCTACTACAGGATCCATTATTGCATCCCATATACTGCCCACAAACATGATTACGCCCGCCAATGCCGGCGACAGACCGTAGATGTCGGTATAAAAGATCAACAACCAAAAACCCACCAAGTCCCACACGAAGTGCGACGCGGTATCACCTAAACTGTAACCCAGTTTTTCTTTAACACTAAGTTTCATATTTTCAAAAGTGCTAATATAATTTTTCTTTTTGAGTGCGGAATCTACGGAATTATCGGAAATATTGATTACTATCACTTCCGTGAGTTCCGTCTATTCCGTACTCAATTATTCATTCTTCATCTTCGTCAACATTGTTAAGTCTTCGTTCTATCTCAACCCCATATGGGCATCCGAAATTAACTAATAATCCTAATCTAAAATTAGTTGCTTTCAAATAATTTCGAATTTGTCCACGGTGACTATCTTCCAATTCTGATATAGCTTTCAGCTCTACAATTATCTTATCATAGCAAACAAAATCTGCTACATATTTCTTTTGTAATATCACTCCATCATATTCAATCTCCAATTCCTTTTCCCTTTGATACGGTATCCCTCTTCTTTGAAATTCTATCTCAAGTGCCTCTTGATAGACTGCTTCTAAGAATCCATCTCCCAACACACTATAAACATGAAATATAGCCCCTCTAATTTTATAGGTCTCCTGTTGGTATATCAAATTACTATTGTCTAATTGCTTTGTTAAATCCATTACAAATAATTTATTGACAATATTTTTTTCTATCTCCTTCTTTCCGTGAGTTCCGACAATTCCGTACTCATTAATTTTTCTCTTCGAGTGCGGAAACTACCGAATCTACGGAAATACTGATTCTCCTTCTTCCGTGAGTTCCGACAATTCCGTACTCATTAATTTTTCTCTTTGTTTATATACCCTGATATAATCCACGTACATCTTCACCGGACTGCCATCCTCGGGCAGGGCGGTGACGGGGTCGAGCAGCGACTTGTCAATCACGTCGGAGTACTTCTCGGGATTCGGCATATCGGGGAAGAACCCGCCAACCGACAAGTTCAGCACCAGATAGAACGGATGGTTGAAGTAATGCCCGGGCTCATTCACTTCCTTGCCGCGTAGCGACAACTCGAAGTACGGCTTTGCATCGGGATACTTGTCCAAATCCAGATACATTGCTATCGAGTCCTCACTCCAATCCAGCGTAAACAGATGGAAGTCGCCTTGCACGGGATAATCCCACGTATGGAACTGTCCCACGTTCGGGTACGCACCGTTGTTCCAGCTCTCGCCCCAGTGGCACGCGCCGTTGAAGTACCGATCCTGCGTACCTTCGGCAATACCGTTCTTGTGTCCCATCTCACATATATCTATCTCGCCGCACTTAGGCCACACAACTCTGCCCTGTGCCTCGAGCACTGCTGCCATGTTATCTACCGAATCGTCATCGCCGAGATTCGTAGCCAGATTGTTGCCAAGCATCCAGAACGCCGGCCACAAACCGTTGGCTGTCAGCGGGAACGCAATGCGTGCCTCCACTATGCCGTACTCCACGGTCACCTTGTCCTGCGTGTTCAGCCTGCCTGAGGTAGCCGGACGATACCCCTGCTTACCCTCCGCCGTGGTGTAGTAGTAATCTTCACGTTGTGCGCTGAGCACCAGGCAACCCTCGCCGCTCACAGGATGCTTCTCAACCGTCACGTTCTTCGGGGCATAGTACTGCAACTCGGCATTGCCACCACCGCGGGCATTATCATCCACATTCCAGTAGTCGGCATTCAACTCAGTAGCCTCAAAGTCATCCTCCCAAACCAGTGTGTATTGCGGCTGCTTCGGCGCGCAGGCCACAAGCATTGCTGCACAAGCGAGGATAAGATAGGATTTGTTAGATTTCATTGTTTCTTTTTCGATTTATCGGGATTTCGAAATATCGATTTATCGAATTATCGATATATCGAATTATTGAATACTATTGCCTTGCATATCGTAGGTCTGCCCGCCACGCTGTATCAGCAGTTGTCCGTCGCGCAGAATCTTTGTCGGTTTCACGCCATCGGCCTCTACTTGCTCCACAGCTGTCGGTTCGGCTTCAATCTCCTCGCTCGGCACATTGCTCACAAACGACTCATTCGCATCTCCACGCTGGTAGATGCGAATCCAATCGATATACATCGACCGCGGACCGTTAGCCAGTGCCGTTATCTGGTTTACCGTGAATATACCCGGGAAGTTGCCGCCTACAGCCAAGTTGGCAATCAGGAAGTTCGGCTTGCCGAAGATCACCTGCCTGTTGTAGTTCGCATCATCGTTAGGCTCCAGGTTGGCGTGGAAATACGGCTGCAAGCCGGGATGCGAGTCATGATCCATGAACATATCTATCGAGGTCGGCGTCCAGTACATCGTAATGATATGGAAGGTATCCTCTACCGAATACGACCACGTTACACTATTCGCCTCGCTCCACACAGCGTCCCACTTTGCGCCTACATGCATCGCGCCGTTGAAATACCGGTCTTGCGTGCCGGCGGCAAAAGCATTCTGATGCCCCAACTCAATAATATCCGTTTCGCCGCAACGCGGCCAACCTACCTGGTCGTAGTTATTACCCATCTGCCAGAATGCCGGCCACAAGCCGTTAGCCGTCTGCGGGAACTTGATGCGCGCCTCAATCTTGCCGTAGGTGTAGTATAGTTTGCCTTTCGTGTTCACACGACCGGAGGTGCAGTCACGATTGCCATACGACTCCTTCGTAGCTGTCAGGATCAGGCAGTGCTTGCCGGTCGTAGGCTCCACGCCCATCGAAACGCCGCGGTCGCAGTAGTACTGCAACTCGTTGTTGCCGCCGCCGTCACCGTTCGTCTCTATGTTCCAGCAGGCAGGCAGGCTGCTGCCCGTGAAATCCATGTTCCATACCAGGCTGTAGCCGTCATCAGCCGCCAACAGCGGCAAGGTAATCATTGTAAGAATCAACGTGTAAAGTTTACGCATAAGCCTTAAATTTTTAAGTTGATAGTATTATAATTCATCCGCTGCAGAAACCTTGAATCCCGATATATTACAGCTGCCGCTGTACAGTTGCAGCCGCAGGGTGTGCTTCCCCTTGGCTACAGGCATCGATATAGTCGCAGCCTGCCAAGCCTCCGCATCGCCGGTGCGCGGCATACTCAGGTAGTTCACGAACTTGCCGTCCAGATATACCGCCAATATACAATCGCCATAACTCGAGTAACGCACCGCGAGCGACTGACGTTCTTTGTAACTGTACACCTGATAGTCCATATACTTCTCCGGACTCATATTCACCACTTTCAGTCCCGCAAGATCAGCATTCGAAGTAACGTACTCATCCGTGTTCGCACGCACCTGTATGCTGTTATCCGATACTTCTATATACTCGCCCGCATGTATCCAGCGGTTGAGCGAGAGATAGCACTTCTTGTCAAACGGCGAGAAGCGGGTATATATCTTCCCCAAGTCCGTCAGTGCCGGTGTATCGTCGTGCGTGAGCAGTTGCATGTACGGTGCGGTGTTCACGGGCTTGTTGGTGCGCGGGATGAACCACGCATAACGCTCCACCTTATCGTTCTGCTCCAGGTAGTTCAGCGCGTTGCACATGTACGACATCTGTACATCCACCGACCCGGGCACGGGATCCCACGCACAGAACTCGGTGAGCCAGATAGGTTTGCCGTACTTCTCGAACATCTCCACGAAGCTCTTCAACCCGCCTGCCGAAGCCATATAGCAGTGGATCGATATAGCATACACATCATTGATGTCCACCCCGGGTTGTGCAAAGAACTCATCCAACCACTTGATCGGGTCGCTGTAGCCCGACAACGTGCCGTAGTTCATCGCCGGCGAGACGAGCTTGAGGTTCAGTTCTTTCGCCAGCGCCACAACAGGTTGCCATATAGCCGCCGCCTCGGCGGGTGTTAGCCGTGCCTGATCGGTCAGGTTGGGCTCGTTGAATGCCAACAGATACTTCGTTTTCGGGTGAGCCGCCACATACGCACGGATATTGTCGGCATTATAATTCCCGTTCCAACACATGGGGCAGTAATCCATATCGTTGTTGTCGAACCACAAGGCAGCATTATCGCTCGCCGTATTGCCCCAGTTGTAGTCCCAGGATATGTACGGCGAGAGCAGCGGCAGATCTTCCAAGTTCGTGAAGTTAAACGCCACACCTCGCTTGGCAGACTTACCCATACTCAGTATGCCCAGCTGCTCCTCCGGCGGGTTAACCGCACAACCGGCAACCATCGTTGCCAGCAACAACATTGCTATCAGATTACGTTTCCTCATTGCTGTATTCTATTGGGATTATTTATTCCGCTTACTCTACTTCCTGTCGTTGATATACGCGAATCCAATCCACCTTCATCAGTCTCGGTTCGTTCCATATATCCTTGATCGTGCCGCCCAGAGTACCACCGATAGCCATGTTCACGATGAAGTAGTTCGGACGGTTGAACGGCCAGTACTCATCGTCGTCAATGACCTCTTCCACCTGCTCGGAATACACGTTGCCATCCACATAGAAGCGAATCACATCTTTGCCGTTCTTCTCCTCCTGTGTCCACTCTACGCCATAGGTATGGAACTGATTCTCTATGTTCTCGCCCCAATAGGCCTTGCTGCTCTTGCTGCCGCTGCGGTCTTTCAAGGTGTGCAGCGTACCCAGGATGCGGTTAGGCACATTACCTACGTACTCCATGATATCTATCTCTCCGCAGTTCGGCCAGTTGCCTCTGCCACCCAGTGTCCAGAACGCCGGCCACAGACCACCACCGGATGGCAGCGAGATGCTCGCTTCCAGTTTGCCGTATGTAAACTCTTTCTTTCCCTTGCTCATGATGCGTGCCGAGGTGTACTCCGCCCCCTCATAATCCTCCTTGCGGGCTTCAATCACCAGACAACCGTCCTCCACACGCAGGTTCTCTGCTCTGCCCGTGTAGTATTGCGCTTCCTGGTTGCCCCAGCCGCCTGCACCTTGTTGTATCGTCCATACCGACTCATCCAGTGCCGAGCCGTTGAACTCGTCCGACCACACTAAGGTGTACTCGCCCCACGTGTGCTCCACTACCACCAGTGCCGTAGTTGATTCCACACTCGTAGCCAACGTGATCGTGGCATTGCCTGCCTTGTGCGCGGTTACCAGACCACTCTGCGTCACCGTGGCTATCTCGTCATTACTGCTCGACCACGTCACATCCAGGTCAAACGCATTGCCGTAGCTCAGTTGGCTGCTCTCGCCTCTCTTGAGCGACACCTGTGCAGGCGTGATACGCAATGCCGCGCCATCCGAACCCGTCACAAACACCTCACATGTAGCCGACTCCGTGGCGGTCTTCACCGTAACGATCGTCTTTCCGATGGCTTTCGCTTCCACCACACCGAAAAATACGGTTGCTACATCCGGGTTACTCGATATCCACTCGGCATTTGTCGTGTTACCCGCTACTGTGAGCGACTGTATATCGCCGGGTTTCATCTGCAGCACGGTAGGACTAACCTGCAGTTTTACGCTCTGCCCGCCGCAACCCATGCACACCAGTGCCACAATCACCGACAGCAATACTTGTACTTTCTTCATATGTTTTATCTTTTAGCGCCAGCGGTCTTTTGTCTTTGAGCACCAGCGGTCTTTTATCTTTTAATGCTGCGCAATGGGGAGGTTTCAATCTCCCCAAAGCTATGTGCTATGTTACTCCTTCTCGTAGAAGTAGATAGCATCCATGTTCAGCTGTGCACCAGCTGCATTTCCTGATAATGCGCAGAGGATATTGATATCTGCACCCACCTCAACAGAAGCGATTGTGCTTGCGAACGACGCCATCGGAACATCAAATCCGTGCCAAGCGCCATCACGCTCGAAGTCACCGATAACCTCACCGGCCTCGATGGTTGCTGTACCGATAGCGAACGATGTAGCAGCCGTGCCGAAGGTGTAGAACTGGTGGTTACCCGGGGTGGTAGACTTCATACCAAGGTGCAGGAAGATCTTGTCGGGGTTAGCCACGATAGCTTCTTTCAACGCGCTGATAGCCGCTAAGGATTCCGCTTTAGCGATGTTGAAGCCCAGACCCGACCAGCCGTCAGGAGCAACTACGGTCAAAGATACATAACCCTCGGTGTTGCCGAAGTAGTTCTTGCCTGTGCCATCACCGGCTTTATACGTCTCACCGGAAGCCCATACATACAGGTGGTTCTGCTCGTCGTCAACACGCAGGTCACCTGCGATGAGCGATGCGTTAGCCTCAGCCGTTACACCATCCAATACAATCGGCCAAATACGTTTAGCGGAGATCTTGGCACCTTCACCACCTTGCTGACCACCGTCTTTCTTAACGGCTACAACGCAGGTCTTCGTCACACCCTTAGCGGTGGCGGAAATGATAGCGTTACCCTCAGCCTTGGCGGTTACCAAGCCGGCATTAACTGTAGCAACAGCCTCGTTGCTTGATGTCCAGGTCTCAACGGTTACGTTTGCTTGCAGTTGGTGAGTCTCACCTACCTTCATCTGAATAGCGGTTTCGGTCAATTCCAGTGCGTCACCGCCGGTCGGTTGGTTCTGCGGATTACAAGCCGAGAAACCTACAAATGCCAATGCTGCCATAGCAGCTGCAAAAAATTTGTTTGCTTTCATTTTGATAAATTTAATGGTTTTTGATTGTTATTAGTTGTAATATGGATTTTGTTCCATTTTTTCAGGGTTCAAGAGTATCTCGTCGTACGGGATAGGCATAATCTCATGTTTGCCTTTCTTGAATCCCTCACCCAAAGCCACTTGCGCCTTGTATTCTGCCGATTCGCCGGCCTCGTAGGCAGCAATCGTCTCGGCAGCTATGCCCCAGCGTACGATATCGAACCAGCGGTGACCTTCCATCGCCAGCTCGCAGCGGCGCTCATGACGCAACGCAGCATCATCGGCCACACTGATCTCCGCCAAGCCTACGCGCGCACGTACCATGTTGATGTAATCCTTGGCAGTGGCAGCATCGCCTGCGCCCAGGCAAGCCTCTGCATACATTAGCAGCAAGTCGGCATAACGTATCTGACGGTTGTTCAGCGGTCCACGGCTGGCGTGCAAACCCCACTGACCAAAGCCGCAGCCCGAGTACGTCGAGTCACGGTACATGCCGTACTTGTTATTGAGCATCTTATTGCCCAGATAGATCTCCTCGGCTTTGTTCTCCATCTTCGCCTCATCGGGTACGAGGATAGCTACGTCCCTGCGCGGGTCGCCTGCCTCAAACTCGTTGTACAGGTTCTGCGATGGGTGGTCGAAGCCCCAACCGCCGCCGATCAGCGACGAGCGGCTGCGCATCAGTATCTGCGTGAACGAACCTGCCGTAAAGCCGTAGCCCTCACCATAGTCACCCCAAGGTACCTCGGCATACTGGATCTCGAAGATCGACTCCTTGCCGTTCTCGCCTACCAGCGTGAAGTTGTCCTCATAGTCGGCGCACAGGTCATACTCGCCCGAGTCAATCACTTTCTTTGCCCAGGTCTTGGCGTCGGCATAGCACTCGGCAGCGCTCTTACTCAGTCCGTATGCCTGCCAGTACGGTGATGCCATATACAGGTTCACTTTCGCCAACATAGCCTGCGCCGCACCTTTCGTAGCACGGCCGGCATCAGCGGCAGCATACTCGCTCTTCAGCCACAGGCCTTTCTCGGCTTCTGTCAGGTCGGCCAGTATCTGCTTGTACATAGCATCCACCGTTGCGCGAGGCTCAGCCCACTTGTCCGAACTGTCCACAACCTCCAGCGGCATAGGCACGCCGGCAAACACGCGCAGCAGACGGAAGTAATAGTACGCACGCAGGTAATAGGCCTCAGCCAGCAGACGAGCTTTCATCTCGGCGGTGAAGTTATCATCGATGCCTACCTGCATACCGCCTACATATTTCAGCGCTAAGTTACAACGGGCTACGCCTTGGTATTGCGCACGGTAGTACGCCAACAGCAGGCCGTTACCCGATGTGGTACGCCAGTTCTCGAAGTCGTAGGCATCAGCCATATCCGTCGTGCTGCCACCGCCTTTCAGGGCATCGTCGCTGACTATATCACCCAGAAACCACTCCGAGAAGTACGTGCCGCTATATTCCCACATCAGCGGTACATAGCAAGCCGTAACATTCTGCGTAGCTGCCTCCGTGGAGATATAGAAATCCTCCAAGAGGTCAGTGCCCGGCTCTATCTCCGTCAAATACTCCTTGCAACCGGTGAAGAAGACCGCTGCGCTCAAAGTCAAAAGACCGCTGACGCTCAAAGTCAAAAGCCTATTTACAATATTCTTTTTCATGATTGTGTCCTCCTCTAATTAAAAAAAGTTTGCATTAAGACCAAAGGTAAACGTACGGCTCTGCGGATAGTTGCCGTAATCCACGCCACCGCCTACCTCAGGATCGTAGCCCGAGTACTTGGTGATGGTGAATAGGTTCGTAGCCGATACATAGAAACGCAGGCGGCTGATATGTGCCTTCTTCGTCAAACTCTCCGGCAGGGTGTAGCCGATCTGTGCGTTCTTGAGTCGCAGATAGGCGCCACTTTCCAGGAAACGGGTTGAGTTATCCATGTTCGTCGGTGAGCCCAGCGGGTTAGGAATCGAACCGCTGCGATTCTCCAGCTCCATGGGGTTCAGCACGCCGGTGTTCATCATTGCGTTCTTCACTACGTCGGTGTAACCTACCCACACATTATCCTTCATGTAGCTTGCCAGCGCGTTGCTCGAACCGTCACCTTCCAGACGCTCACGCAGGGCGTTGTAGATCTGGTTGCCCCATACGCCCTGGAAGAACAGCTGTACATCCACGCCGTAGAAGTCAGCACCCAAGTTGAAGCCATAGGTCAGCTTCGGGAACGCCGAACCGATCATTACGGCATCGTTGTCGTCAATCAGTCCGTCGCCGTTCTGATCCTTGTACTTGGCATCACCGGCATGCAGTCCTGCCATGTTCGGCACGTGGGCTGCTACCTCCTCGTCGGACATATATACGCCCTCGTACTCATAGCCCCAGAAGGCGTTCAGAGGCATATTCACATCAGTCTTGGTGCGATCGCCCCACAGCGGTGAACCGCCATTGAGCTTCGTCAGGCGGTTCTCGAGGTAACTCAGGTTACCGCCGATGTTGTAATGCACCTTACCTACCTGATTCTCGTGATTCAGGGTCAACTCAAATCCTTCGTTGCGGATGTTACCCACGTTCTTAACCATCGTGTAGCGGTTACCTACGTGTGCCGGAGCGTTCACGGGCAGCAGGGCATCCAGGGTGTTACGCTGGAAGTAGTCGATAGCACCGCTCAGTTTACCGTTCCAGAAGCTGAAATCAACACCCGCATCCCACTGCTCGTTGGTCTCCCACTTGCCGTTCAGGTCGATCTGGGTGAGCACCGTAGCACCGAACGTAGCGGCGTCCTGCACGTTACCCAGCGGATAACCGTAGAACACCTTGTCGCCCGAACCCATCGTGGCCTGGAAGGCGTTGGAGTTCACACCATCGTTACCTACCTGGCCGTAGCCGGCACGGAACTTCAGGTTATCCAGCCAGCGCAGCTCCAGATTACGCATGAACGGCTCTTCGCTCAATCGCCAAGCCAATGCCAGCGAGGGGAAGAATCCCCACGGCTGCTTGGTGAACTTACTCGAAGCGTCAGCACGGAAGTTGGCGGTGATCATATAGCGGCTGTCGTAGCTGTAGAACACACGGCCGAGGAACGACAACCGGCGTACGCGGGCTGCACTATCGCCGCCGAGCTTATCTTCCGTCGTCTTCGATGCCAGCCAGTTGCTCGGAATAGGATTCAGGATGTTCGCACCCGAAGCACTCAAGATATACTCGTTGTACTCCGACCAGGTCTGTCCGGCCATCACCGAGAAGTTGTGCTTGCCTATCTGCTTCGAGTAGGTCAGCGTTGTTTCTTCCAGTATCTGGCAGTAGCGTCCCATCAGGGTGCTCAGGAAGTTATCCTCGCTGTAGTTGTACGACGTATATGTATTCGGATACGTAAAACCTTTGTTGCGGGCTATATTGTAATCAACAGAGACTGACGGGCGCAGCACCAAGCCATCTACAGGTTTGATCTCTAAATAGATATCACCTACCGCACGCTCAGATTTCGAGCTCGGCTCGGTGTTATAAACCATCTGATAGGGGTTGGTCACGTTCTTGAAGTTCGAGCCTGCCGAGTAGCGGTCGGACAGGTCGTCGCCGTACGCGTTCGTCGCACCTTTGGGATAATATACGGGATCCCACTGACCCATCGCCATGGCTGCCGACAGAACCGACGCACCGGCAGACGAACTGTTGTTCATCGCGTTGCGGGCGTCTTGAGTCATCAGCGTGAAGTGCTCGCCGATCTTCAGCCATTTGAATATATTGTAATCGGAGTTCAAGCGCAAGGTAAAGCGGTTGTAGTTACTGCCGATGATCGTACCTTCCTGACCGAAGTACGAGGTCGATAAGGCATAGTGACCTTTGTCGCTGCCGCCGTCGAACGACAGGTTGTAGTTGTGCATGAATGCATTGGGTTTGAATACGGCGTCCTGCCAGTCAGTCTCCTGATGTGAGTAGTCGAAGTTATTCGGGTAGAACTTCGACGTACCGAGTTTGTAGTCCTGCAGCCACGACATGAATCCGTCCTTGTAGTACGCTGCTATCTCCTCAGCACCGTTACGCATAGCGCCTATGCGCAGCTCGGTCTCTACCTGGTCTTTACCGTTCATCAAGTCAAGTTTCTTCCAGCGGTTTTGTATACCCCAGTAGGCATCGAAGCTGACGTTCACCTTTCCTTCGCCACCGGTCTTGGTGGTGATCAGGATCACACCGTTCGCACCGCGGCTACCGTAGATGGCGGTTGCCGAGGCGTCCTTCAGGATCTCCATCGAAGCGATATCGTTCGGCGACAGGAACTTGATATCCGTGGTGATCACACCGTCCACTACGTACAGCGGGTCATTGCCGCCCATAGCCGAACCTATACCACGAATACGTATCGTAGCCGCCTCGCCCGGCTGACCGCTACCGGTCGTAACCGTCACACCGGCTGCCCTACCCTGCAAGGCCTGATCGATACCCGCAGCGGGGGTCTTCAAGAGCTCTTCCGCCTTCACTGACGTGATGGCACCGGTCAAGTCACTCTTCTTCATCGTACCGTAACCGATGGCTACTACCTCCTCCAGCATCACGTTGTCAGGCTGCAGCGTGATCTTCATCGGAGCGGCTGTAGCGGCTACCTCCTGAGGTTTGTAACCCATGTACGACACCTGCAGGATATCACCGACTTTGGCTTGGATCTCAAAGTTGCCGTCGAAGTCGGTGATCGTTCCGTTGGTCGTACCTTTCACCATGATATTTGCACCGATAACGGGATCAGGTTCACCTTCAGCCCAGACCACACCCGTGATCATCTGACCGTGAACCATCACCGTGGCAAATAGCATTGCGCAAAACAAAGCGATTTGTTTTTTCATGTGACTATTTATTTTTATTGTTTTATTAGAATTGACTATCGTGCGGTATTAGTAAGAACAGGAATACTCTACAAAGTTACGAAAATTTTCGGATATTTGCAAATATTAGTATCCTTTTTTTCACAAATCGCGCATTTTTTTTCATTTTTCATGCAAAATGCCCGTTTTTTGTCCTAAAACGGAGTAATAATTTCCGTCTTTTAGGATATATATCCTACCCTCCACCATCACCTTCTGACATCTGCTATCAGATATCTGACTTCCGGCATCTGAATTCTGATATCCGACATCTGTCGTTTCGCTGTTGCAACTTCCCGAGCCATACACCTCTATCTCGTACAGCGACGAGCCGTAATTCGTTTTTCTCGCCTTGCACAGCAATCGCACATATCTGCCCGTGCTGCCTTCCTGCAGGTGAATCACCTGCGTACCGCCCTTAGCAGCCGTTGTGGCGTAAGCTACAGTATAATCATCGCCATCGCCACTGAGCATCAGGTCGTAGGCTGTGGCGTATGCGGCTTCCCACACGAGGCGTATGGAATCGAGCATATAGCAGTGTTCCAGATCGATCTCCACCCACTCATTATCCTGATGTGCCGAACCCCAGCGGGTTGTCATATTGCCATCGTTGATGCCACGGGGCAGTGTACCGGCATTCTCGTACGATGAGGCGGTAACGGGCTTATCCAGCGCCAGGTTCATCCCTTCGTACGCTCGCACATGTACGGTAGCTTCTGCCGTCAGGCCGTGACACTCGAAGCTCAGCGTCGTGTCGCACACATACGTGCCGCGGAACGTATAGTAACACGTCTCGGCAGCATAGCCGAACTGATTCACGGCATTCACTGCAAACTCTCTGCTCTCGCCTATGGGTATCGTCACTTCCTCGGGTGTTACGGTCACGTCGCTCACCTTCTCGCCTTCCAGCACAATGAGCGTCAATGTGGCTGTCACGCCGCTTACCGTGGCGCTCAGCACTACTTCTCCGGCCTCACGTACCGTCACGCGGTTGCCCTGCAATGTAGCTGCGCCGCTCACGACGGCATAGGTTCCTGTGGCAGGCAGCTCATCGCCCTGCACATTGAATGCTTTCACGCTCAGCATCGTCGATTCGCCTTCGGTCAGCACGGTATCGTTTGCCGCCAACGCTACCGCGAACACGGCCTGTGCATCGCCGGTCAGCGGTCGGCCGTACGCCTCTATCTCGTACAGCGACGTGCCGTACTGCGTAGCGCGTTCTATGCCGGTCAGGCGCAGGTATCGTCCGCGGGCTGTCAAGCCCTGTGCTGTCATCTGTTGCGCCAGTTCGATACGCTCCTTGCCGCCCGCGCTTGTCAAAACTATCGTCTGCAAGGAGGTAGTATCGTCACCCAGACCGATGCTGTACTTCGATGCGTACGCCGTTTCCCAGCGCAGGATAAGATGATCGATATAGCAGGTCTGCGTCAGATCGATGGTTATATACTCATTATCCCGATGCGCGGAGCCCCAGCGCGTCGTCACATCGCCGTCGTTGATGCCTATGGGCGTGCAACCCTCATTCTCATACGACGAGGCACTGACCGGTTTACCCTGCGCCAGGTTCGGATATGGCAGATCCCACGCCATCGCATCCGCCTCGGCAGTCACCTCTTCGTCGGCTATGATCTGTACGTTCCTCGATTGTGTACCGGTGGCCAGCGTTAGTCCTGCGCCAACGGTAATAGTCGTATCTATTGCGCCGAAGAAGTGTACGCTCAGCGGTGCACTGCCGGCATTATATACGGCATAGGTCGTCACGCCGGTCACTGTATCTCTGTATGCGCAAGCCAGCGGATGGTCACTCAGTATATCGTAACGCTTCTCGCCCAAGGCTCTATGACTGTGCGTCAGCCAGTAGGTTATACCGCCGGTGTCGGGGTTCTTGGCGAGCGGCTTGCCCATCCTGTCCATCCTGTCCCACACGCGTGCAGCCGAGTCGGCATCGAACAGCGACAGATAACTCAGGCACACGTTGCCCAAGCCCGACTCATCACCCAGGCCGCCTTGTGCGGCTTCGTAGTCGCCTATCTCCTTGCCGCTATACATCTCGGTATAATCCCAGCGCGTGAATGCCAGATCCTCGCTGAAGAAGTTCGACAGCACAGGCGATATAGGCAGCCACTGTATCGAGTGCATCCATACGGGATCGCCCGAGAACCACGTCCACCAGCCTACGCCCTGCATCGTCAGGTTGCAGCAGTAGGGGTGTTGGTACTTCGTGTAGTCGATGTTCGTTCGGTGGCGATCAAACCAGTATTCCGCAGCCGCACGGGTCTCCAACGTATAACCGAAGATACCCGCCTTGAGCATCTGCTCGTCACCTAAGGCTGCGCCGAGCATCCATACGCCGCCCCAGCCTTGTATCGCCTCGCTCGTCGATTCCTGTCCGTTGCCGTTGCCGCCGTTGCCCATGCCGCCCGCAAACGAGTGCCCGCAATACGGATCGAGCGTGCGGAACCAAGGTTCAAGAACGCCATGCTCGTCTTTTAGCGAAGCGGTCTCTCTTTCCCAATTCGCATAGTCGCGTGCCACCTCCCGTGCCATCGCTCCGTACTGCTCGCGGAAGTCCGCATCGAGCATACACAGCACGGCTGCTGCATACACAAAGTATCCATAGTGAAAATGATGATCGTTGAATGTATCGCTATCGTACGAGCAGTCGAAGCCCACCATAGCTCCCCAACGCGGGTAGTGGGCGAAGTAGAACCGCGGCTCACCGGGGGTATAGGTCAGCCAGTCAATGAGGGTGTTCTTCAGCCGCTGCTTGGCCAGACGGAACGTAGTTGTATCGCCCATCTGCAGGGCAAAGGTCATATAGTGCATCATCTGCGTCAAGCCCTTGCCGCCCCAATAGGTATCGCCGCCAAACGTGCCGCGAGCCGCATAGTCGGCATTGAGTTCCTGCATACGCGTCGCACTGAATCCTTCCGCCCACGCCAACGGCTGCGGGAAGAACGGCAAGATGCCATGTACCGTATAGTTGAATGCAAAATCATTACCTTCCATCACCTTCATCGTTCCCCGCGGACTCAAGTACTCGGCTACGATCTGATTGTTGCTTTCGACTTTCGACTTTTGACTTTCGACTCTATAGTGATGCGGCAAAAATCCCATCAGCACAGCCGATGTACTGCTCACCGTTCCCGTTTGTATATCCTCGGTCGTCACGCTGAATGTGGTGCTCAACTCAGCTCGTGCCGCACTATACTCATAATCTACACGCGTAGCACGCGGCACGCGTTGCGCATATTGTGCCACCTTGGCGGCATTCACACCCTCGTTCACCAAACCCACCACCGTCCACTGCTTGCCGCGTGCCTGCATCTGCTGCACACTGAACCCCAACTCTTGGCTTTCGACTATCGACTTTTGACTTTCGACTTGTATTCCCATCGCCTCCACCCACACGATCGGTGAGCCGTGCATCGCAGTCACGCGCACCCACGCATCGCCGTCCTGCATAATGAACGACATCATAAAGTCCGACCAGCTATCCACCAGCGCCTCCGTGAACGCTGCCCGTTTGCCGGTCTGCGCGTTCGTGAAGGTCAGCCTGAGCGGCGTATCCCACTTTACTTCGCAGCCTGTCGGCTCCCAGTAAGTCGGGTAACCGATATCCACCCCCTGCTCCGTGGCTTCCACCCATCCCGGGTAGAACCAGATCTTCCCTGTCCACTCGTTCACCAACGCGTATGTCCACCATTCGTTGCTCGGCAACGCAAGCGTTCCCTGGCTTGTGCCATTGGGGTTACCCAAGCGCTGCAACAGCGAGTCGGGCAGATACAACCTGCGGTGCTCCATCTGATATGCCTGACTACCGCCACGTTCAGCCGTGCGGCTCGCACTCAATGGTGCAAACGACGCATACGAACCGCTACCTACCCGCACAACCTGCTGGGCATGTAGGGGGGCTAATAACAGGGCAATGATGCCGATGAACAGTAGTAGTGTTTTTCGCATATCAAGTGAAATGGATGAAATTGACTGCAAAGTTACATAAATAAATTTATATATGCAAATCCATTCACCTGTTTGTGAAATGTTGTGAAAGTTATTTTCGGCGAAATTACGCGTTTGACGTAATTTTTGTGAGGTGGTCTTTGAGGTTGGCTTGGGCATCCAAGTCCATTTTGCAGCGCATGCGATAGCGTAGCATCTCCACGCCACGGGTACTCATTCCGAGCAGCGGTGCCATCTCCTTGGTGAGCATACCCATTCGGATATAGATGCACAGTTTACGCTCCTGTTTATTCATCCACGGATACATCTCCGTCAGGCGTTTGCAGAATCCTGCATTCACTTCATCGTAGTTCTCCTCGAATCGTTGCCAGTCAATGCTGTCGTCGCGGTTATCCTGTTCCATGTGTTGACGTAAGGCTTGCAGTCGCTCGTCGGCTTTCTTCACATTATGCCCCTGCAACTCACGGATCGCCTTGTTCAGCTCTTCCGTTACAAACACAAACTCCTCTTGCCTGTTTGCCTCGTCGTGCAATATACGCGTCAGTTCCTGACTCTTGGCCTGCAGTCGCATCTGCGTCTTGTCGTTCTCGAGTTGCAGGATGCGCAGCTGCTGCTCGTGCAGCATACGGCGCTTGGAGCGGTCAACGCGTACATACAGCACGTACCCTACTCCTGTCAGCCATAAGACAATAATCAGCACAAACAAGGTGCGCGCCCACCATGTTCTGTACCACGGTGGCAGAATACTGAATGTCCACGCCTGACGAACCTGCTCAGGCGACAAGCCGTCGGATGTTGTGCGGCAAATGACTTCCAGAGTGTAACGTCCTTCCCGGAGCATAGAGCACTCGTAGTACGCACGGGTGTCGAATGGCGTGAACTCCTTGTCGCGGGGCGAGAGGCGGTAAGCGTATTGCGTGTTCGCTGCCGGCACACGGTTAATGGCGCAGCGGAAGAGCAACGAGTGCTCGGCATATGGCAGCACAAACAGCTCGCCATTCGTCCTGCGGCAGCCCGGCGACTCACCGTACACCACTTCACCTTCCATGTTCATCACGCTCACCTCGCGCAGGTATATGGTCGGCCTGATTGCTGATTGCTGACCGCTGATGCCTGACGGCTTATGGCTGATAGCTGACGGCTGCAACCGGCAATAGCCCTGCAGCGTGCCGATGATATAGCTGCCATCGTTCTCGTACAGATTCTCAAACCCGCCAACAAAATCCGTTGCACCGCTGTACAGGGGTTGCTCGGGATGGTAACTGTCGCCCTCGCGCATACGTATGTATAATGTACCGTCGCGCACATACAGTATATTCCCATGGGAATCTTGATAGGTCAGCGAGTAGAAATCCTCTCCTCCTAATTGTGCAACGAATGTCGAATCATGGCGCAGCACGCCGTCGTCACCTACCACGCGGCAGTAGTCACGGCTACTGATCAGTATATCCTTGCCCAGGCGGCTTATGTTAATCCAATTATGTGCTGCGTTGTATGCGTGCACCGGTTGCTCATGCAGGGTGTAGGCATCTTGCCAGTTCAGACGAACAACACCCGAGATCCCCACTGCCCATATCACACCCGTGCCGTCAATCTGCCAGCGGAAAGCGGTGTCATCGAATCCCTTCACCTTCGTAACCGTCCACTGATTGCTGACTGCTGATCGCTGACCACTGATCGATGAGCGCTCAACCACCCTGAACCCCGAGTAACAGCCGGCAATAATCCTTCCGTCGGGCAGCTGCTGCACTTTCCAGAACCCCTCATCGGTGCTTAGGGGCTGCACGCGCCCGTCGCTGACCACAAACAGTCCCCTGTTATGGCAGCAGAACACCGTGCCGTCAATATCACTAAGGCTCCACACCTGCCCCATACTGCCCTCCACCAGCCGCATGGGCGCATCCACACTCGTGCACATGTACAATCCCTGGTTCGTGGCGTAGTAATACCGCGTCTGCCGGCCTTCGCCTGCGCGCAGCACGGCATAACCCGTGCCGATGTTCGTCTGCGGATCGCTAAAATACTGCTTGAGCGATGCCAGCTGCACGTAATCTATTCCCTGATCCAAACCTACCCATAGATTGTCGTCCGAATCGAAAGTCATGCTTAGTATCGTGTTGTTCTGCAATCCCTCCTTGCGGGATATATACCGGCAACCCTTACCTTCGGTATTCACTACCGCTATGCCTTGCAGCACGGTGCCCAGAGCAATCGTCTCTCCACGGACGGCAAAGGTATAGAGCTGGTTCTTCTTGATAAACGTATCCGCATCCGTGCGGAACGGTGCTATACGCGTACCGTCATACACAAATAATCCGCCCAGATCGGTGGCTATGAGCAATCGCTCGGCATCCAGTGTCTGAATACAACGCACCTCATAGCCGCGCAGTATATCCGAGCCGTGAATGCGGTTCATCCGTGTGCCGGTGAGCAGGTACAAGCCGTTATCCGTGCCTACATATATCGCTTCCCCCACCTCCTCGGCGCAGAACACGCGGCTGTCCACCTTGATCGTTCGCACATCTCTGAGCCACACGCTATCCTCCTCTACTCCTTCACTCCTTATCGATTTTCGACTTTCGACTATTGCGGTAATAATCTGATGCCGGGCAAAGAAATACACCTGATTGCCTACTATCTCTATATCCCAAATCTCGCCGTAGTTCGGCTCTATCTCATCGGACATAAGCGACGTATAGCGCATACCGCCGGTTGACGTAGGTGTGAACACCCCAAAATCGTTCGTCGCACCGATGAACACAGCGCGGTTATCCACCTGAGCTATGCTGCGAGGCAGATTGCCGTAGTACATGCCGTACACGCGCCACTGCGAGCCGTCGTACTCCAGCAGACCGTAGTTGTTGGCGGCATACAGCCAGCCGTTGGCAGTCGTTACCAACTGCCAGTTCTGCGTTCCTGCTGCGTAATCCGCAACGGCGTAGTTCGTCACCGGCACATTCCATCCGGCATACACAGCCGTGCTTATCAAAAGCTCAGCCAACAGAAGTATGTACTGTAATCGCTTCATCAACCCATCCAACGGGTTTTACAGATTATTGCTAAACCAGCTTCTTGTAATGAATACGTTTGGGAGTGAGGGCATCTTCGCCAAGGCGCAGACGCTTGTTGGCTTCGTAGTCGCTGTAGTCGCCCTCGAACCAATACACCTTGCTGTCGCCCTCGAATGCCAGGATATGCGTGCATATACGATCCAGGAACCAGCGGTCGTGCGAGATAACCACGGCGCAGCCGGCGAAGTTCTCCAAGCCTTCCTCCAGCGCACGCAGGGTATTGACATCTATATCGTTGGTCGGCTCGTCCAATAGCAGCACGTTCGCCTCGCTCTTCAAGGTAAGCGCCAGGTGCAAGCGGTTACGCTCGCCGCCCGACAGCACGCCGCACTTCTTCTCCTGGTCAGCGCCCGTGAAGTTGAACCGGCTCAGGTACGCACGCGCATTCACCTCTCTGCCGCCCACGCGGATGAACTCCGTGCCGTTGGCGATGGTCTCATATACGGTCTTGTTCGGGTCGATGTTCGAGTGCACCTGATCCACATACCCCACCTTCACCGTTTCGCCTACCGCGAACGTGCCTTTGTCGGGCTTCTCCATGCCCATGATCATGCGGAACAGGGTCGTCTTGCCTGCGCCGTTCGGACCAATGATTCCCACTATGCCGTTAGGCGGCAGCATGAAGTTCAGATCCTCCATGAGCAGCTTGTCGCCAAACGCCTTGCTTACGCCCTCGGCATTGATCACCTTGTTGCCCAGACGCGGACCGTTGGGTATGAAGATCTCCAGTTTCTCCTCGCGTTCCTTCTGCTCCTCGTTGAGCATCTTATCATACGCCCCCAGACGTGCTTTCGACTTGGCTTGACGGGCTTTCGGAGCCATTCGTACCCACTCCAACTCGCGCTCCAGTGTCTTGCGGCGCTTGCTGGCCTGCTTCTCCTCCATCGCCATGCGCGTGGTCTTCTGCTCCAGCCATGACGAGTAGTTACCCTTCCAGGGTATTCCCTCGCCGCGGTCGAGCTCGAGTATCCATCCGGCTACGTTATCCAGGAAGTAACGGTCGTGCGTGATGCAGATCACCGTACCCGGGTACTGATGCAGGTGTTGCTCCAGCCAATCGATGCTCTCGGCATCCAGGTGGTTGGTGGGCTCGTCCAGCAGCAGCACGTCGGGCTGTTGCAGCAGCAATCGGCACAACGCTACGCGGCGACGCTCACCTCCCGACAGGTGCTGCACATTTTCATCATCGTCCGGGCAACGCAGCGCATCCATCGCGCGGTCGAGGCGCTGGTCGATGTTCCAGGCATCCACGGCATCGAGCTTGTCCTGCAGCTCGGCCTGACGCGCCAGCAGCTTGTCGAAATCGGCATCGGGCTCTGCAAACGCCATGTTGATCTCATCGAACTCGCGCAGCATATCCATGATAGGTTGCACACCCTCCTGCACGCACTCGCGAACGGTCTTCGAGGGGTCGAGCTGCGGGTCTTGCTCCAGGTAGCCGACCGAATAGCCGGGCGAGAACACTACCTCGCCCTGGTAGTTCTTGTCGATGCCGGCAATGATCTTCAGCAGCGTGGATTTACCCGCGCCGTTCAAGCCGATGATGCCTATCTTCGCGCCATAGAAGAAGCTCAGGTAGATATTGTTCAACACTTTTTTTTGCGGCGAGAAGCTCTTACTCACGCCCACCATCGAAAAGATGATCTTCTTGTCGTCAGCCATAATATATATTCTTTGTAATTAGTCTTTAATTGTTGCCCTCGATAGCGTTATATGCCTCCAGCGCCTTGCGCAGCACGATCATCGCCTTGCGCAGGTCTTCCTTGTTCAGCACGTACGCCATGCGCACCTGCTGCCTGCCATCCTCGGGGTTGGTATAGAAGCCCGTACCCGGAGCCATCATTACCGTTGCGCCCTCGTACGAGAAGTCCGTCAGGCACCACTTGCAGAACTTCTCCACGTCATCCACCGGCAACTGCACCATCACATAGAACGCGCCGGTCGGTGCGGGAGCGAACACGCCGGGAATCTGGTTGAGCTGGTCGATCAGGTAGTTCCTTCGACCCAGATACTCGTCATATACCTCTTGCATATACTCTTCGGGCGTGCTCAGGGACGCTTCGGCTACTATCTGCCCGAACAGCGGCGGACTCAATCGCGCCTGACAGAACTTCATCACCGCCTCGCGCACCTCTTTGTTCTTTGTTATCAGCGCACCGATACGGATGCCACACTCCGAGTAACGCTTCGACACACTGTCCACCAGTATCACATTCTGCTCTATGCCCTCCAGGTGGCACGCCGAGATGTACGGCGACTTGGTGTAGATAAACTCACGATACACCTCGTCGGATATCAGGTACAGCTTGTATTTCTTTACCAGATCGCGTATCTGCCGCATCTCCTGCTTGGTGTACAGGTAGCCTGTCGGGTTGTTGGGGTTGCAAATCAGTATCGCGCGTGTCTTGTCTGTTATCTGCTTCTCAAACTCCTCCACCGGCGGCAGCTTGAAGCCGTCCTCTATGTGCGTCTTCACGGATTTCACTACCGCGCCGCAGGAGATGGCAAATGCCATATAGTTCGCATAACTCGGGTCGGTGACGATGATCTCATCGCCCGGATTCAGGCAGCTCATGTACGCAAACATGATCGCCTCCGAGCCGCCCGATGTGATGATGATCTCGTCCGGCGAGAGGTCGATGCCGTAGTCCGCATAGTAACTGACCATCTTCGTACGCAAGGATTTCAGTCCCTGCGAGGGCGAATACGACAGTATATCCTGTTGGAAGTTTTTCACTGCCTCCAACGCTTGCGGCGGAGTGGCTATATCCGGCTGACCGATATTCAGGTGATACACATGTACCCCCACCCGTTTGGCCTCATCGGCATACTTCGCCAACTTCCTGATCGGCGATTCCGGCATACTTTGCGCACGAACACTTATTTCCATATGTTTGCGTTTGTTTTGTTTGCTTTATTTAGTGAACCTATGTAGTTGTGAACCTATATTTTTAGTGAACCTGTATAGTTAGTGAACCTATTTCGCACTTCTTATTTTTGATTCAGCCTACAAAGATAATAAAAATTTTTCACATTTGCAAATATTCGCTGAATATTTTTGCATTTTTCTGCAATCTTTCA
Organism: uncultured Bacteroidales bacterium; assembly: GCA_902798965.1. Classification (GTDB taxonomy): domain Bacteria; phylum Bacteroidota; class Bacteroidia; order Bacteroidales; family Paludibacteraceae; genus Colicola. The sequence continues at coordinate 125,619 of CADBYS010000004.1, forward strand.
CTTTTTGCCACCTTCCCGCAACTTTTTTTTCGGAAAAATTTGGAAATATCAAAAATTTTTCGTATCTTTGTGAGCTAAAATAATGATATACCTCTATGCCCCCTATCCAACAAAAAAAAGCCGCTGCTGAGTTTGCCGCGTTCTGGCAACCGCTCTTCGAGCGCTTCAATATCCATATCGATTTCGCTTATCGCACTTTCCGTTGGGATTCCGAAGCCGACATCAAAGCCCACCAAGACAACGATCGTGCTGTGATGGCTGCTTATGGCTTCTCACCCAAACTCTCCGAAGCCGAGTGCGTAGCAGAACTATTCAAGATGTACCAAGAATTGACAAAGTGATGATAAGTGCTGACTACAACGCCGGTCTGACGCCCGGCGCACCTAACAAAAGCGACCCGACTTTGTCAAGTGCTCCGGACGTCAGGCCGGAGAAGAGTTACTACGCCCCCATTAAGCATAACCGCCTACGTCGCAAAATAGGGCACGATTATACTGATAGATGCATTTATCTTATCACTGTCAATGTTGCGAATCACCAACGTCTTCTTGGTTCATTGGCCGGCAGTACTGTCAATGAGGCTCATATAGCCCCCACACGTTTGGGGGAATACGTTGCAACAGCTTTTCGAAACATGGCGGATATCGTTACTGCAAAAACCGGCAGCCGTGTGCAGGTATTACAATACCAGATTATGCCTGACCATTTCCATGGAATCCTCTATGTGCGCGATCAACTTCCTGACGGTTGGAATCTGGCGCGGATGATTGCAGCATGGAAAGGCGATTGCTCACGCGAGTTCTGGCGCCTCTCATCCCCTTCTTTGTCAAGTGCTCCGACTTTGTCAAGTGCTCCGGACATCAGGCCGGAGAAATCTCCTCTCTTCGAGCCAAACTTCAACGACAAGATTCTCTTCCACAAAGGTCAACTCCAAGCATGGTACAATTATCTGCACGATAATCCACGCCGTCTATGGCTCAAAATCCATTATCCAGATAGACTCCGAAAGATTTACAACTTCAAAGCCGGCAAACACGACTATCCCTTCACCGCAGTTGGCAATACCTTCAATATCACCTATCCGGAACGGGTACAAGTCCGCTGCCATCGCAATCTGAGCGAAGAAGAGATACATAGCGAAGTTGAGCATTATCTGGGATTAGCACGAAGCGGAGCAGTCTTGGTTTCACCTTTCATCTCTCCGGCAGAGAAAGCTGTGTATGAAGCGTGCTATAAAGAGATACTACAAATGATTCGCATCGTCAATCGAGGACTGGACGGCAAATTCATCTACCCATCCGGCAGAGACTTACAAGGTTGCTCCGATGGATTTTTACTCATCCTTGCTCCTTATGCGGACTATAGTCCCGAGACTGCAGCAGTACGTATCTCTCGCTCCCAATGCCTGGATATGAATGCGTATGCCGCAGATTTATCTACTACCATCGCTCTGACGCACGATGCACACAACAAACGCACGTGAGCCTGACATCTCACGCACACGACAAACAGCCGACGGATTTGTCAGGTGCTCCTGACGTCAGGCCGGAGAATAGTTGACGTTTTCTATACCCCTACCATAACTTTACCCCCCCCTACAGCAGCCCACGCGGGCTGCTTTTTTTGTGCACAATTTTCAACAAACCACTAAAATATCATCATTATGACAAACTCACAAATCCTAATCATTATTCAACTTATCAAAGCCGCGCAAAGCCTTGCTGCAGGGCTAACCAAAGCGCTTGGCGAACTCAAGCAACACGTGCAGTCGCTGCTTAACACACTACAGCCGGAAGACAACGAACGGCGATGGACATTTCCACTAAACGACTACACTGTGTTGGCTATCTGGCTGCTCTATGACCCGATTGCTCACGATCTATTCCCTGTGAATAAGAAAAAGAGCTGGGAGGAACTCGCCAACAGACTCTCAACGTATGTCGGATGGACGGTTGATCCGCATAATTTACGGCAAAATTACAACCGAAGATATCTGAAAAAGACAAAAAAGGCTTAAGTTAAGCTCACTATTCCATAAAAAAGGCTCATCTTACGCTCGCTTTTTTCATCAAAATGTTGTACCTTTGCATCGTTTTTCGTGAGCAATCACGCAGTAATCAACTTAAAATTACACGCACAATGAAAGCATTTTTATTACGCCGTGTAGCGCAGGAGTTTGCGCGCGGCAATCCGAAAGCAGTCAACTACAACCGGGCGATGAGCAACTACATCGCCGGACGTCACAACCGCATATGGGCATCCATCGCCCTGTGCGAACTACTCAACGCGATTCATCTGTAACTAACAGCTTAACCATTTAACAGCTTAACGGTTTAACAATTTAACAGTTTAACACCAATGGCAAAGATAAGAAACAACTGCCGGTTGGCAGAAACACATGAGGAAGCAATGGTTCCTCCCGCTTCCGTCAAGTGGATCGACGACAAGATGCCCAAATGCTACGTCGGGCAATGCTTCATCCACTTGAAAACAGGAGTAGAGCAACTTGATGAAGCCGGCAATGTGAAACAGACCTTGTACGTATCCCGCCAAGGCGGATATCTATTCGTACGCATCAACCGTAATCACTGCTTCGGTTATCAATGGCAGCAAGTGCCGCAAGACTATAGTCCGAGTCAACAAGCACGATTCAGAGGCGGCAAGTACCGCTCAACGAACGGCAATGGCGGTAGTTGCTACATCCGGATACCAAGAAATTGGGGACATTTCCTACTGCATGTCACTGTGCTCCATGCATGGGTCGGTGAGCGTCCCGAACCCTACTACGATGCCGAACGCGGCAAGTGGGTGAAATACGAAGCCGACCACTTCGACGGCAATCCACTGAACAACAACCTGCTGAACCTCCGCTGGTTGCCGGATTATCTCAACCACCGCTACGCAGGCAGGTTACGCACGCTTCGTAACTGGCGTGTGGATACCGGGCGCCTCACACGGCTTGAACTCAGTAGGCTGTACGACATGAGTATGGAGGATTATGCAGCATTCAAGCAATCCGTCAAGGCTGCCGCAGATGCCTGCGATGATTCAATATTACTCACCTGTAAAGCCATCGAGCAGCTCATTAGCCGTCAACTAACCAAAAATAACTATAAAAACTAAAACATTATGACACAACAAGAATTACAAGCCGTCACCGTAGCATTCTGTGACGCACTGACCGAGGTAGCAAACTGCCTCAAGCTCAATCAATCCGACACGCTGGCAATGATGCACTTCATCATGATGCTCGATGATGCCCGCGACGAGTTCGTCAACACCATCCTGCCCGATGCTATCGCCAACGGCCTGGCTATCCTCGCCGAGGACAACCGTACCTGCGGCGAGTTCCAAAGCCTTGTGCTCACCTCCGGCAACCATCTCAAGCAGGCGACGTTCCAGATCCAGGACAAGTCAACCTTCGACTTCGACAACTACAGCAAGTACCGCTCGGATGAGGCCAAAACCTGGCGCAAGGCCAAGAAGAAACGCAATGACCTCCGCACGCAGGCCTCCGCGCAGTCGGTGATCATGGCAGCGCAGATGAAAGCCTTTATCAAAGCCAACCCCGACAAGAAGCCCGACCTCCCGAACATCATTCTTAAGTGCATACGGGAGAAATGACGATGGGTATTTTAGGTCAACAATTAAAGACAATTAAAAACAATTAGCCCCTTTCCCCGTGGCGGTTTTCCCCGTTTATCGGGGAACACCTAGTACCCAAAATTATCCCAAAATTTTTGCGATGGAGATTACTATCGGTAAGAAACTGAATGCTAAGACACTTGGCTTGAATGGCAACGAGGCTGCGGTACTCGCTGTCATAGCCAAGTGTACGTATTTGGGTAGCGGATGGTACTCCACGGACGAAAAGATGGCGGAGGAAATAGAGTTCGTTATATCGCGACCGACAGTATTCAGAGCTATAAAGGAACTGAAAAGAAGGGGGATTGTTATAGAAAAGAATGGCGCATTGTTCGTTGTTCAAAATGAACAAAGCTCTGTTCAAAATGAACAAAATGGTGTTCAAAATGAACAAAAATCTGTTCAAAATGAACAAAATGGTGTTCAAAATGAACAAAAATCTGTTCAAAATGAACAAAAAAGTGTTCAAAATGAACAAAATCGTAATCTCCCCCGTACCCCCTCTTATAAAGAAATAAATAAAGAAGAGAAAGAGGGAGAGACGTGCGCGCAGACGCGCGACACGCAGCCCCTACCACAAGAAGATTTATTTTATTGTTTTTTATCTGAATTTTGGTTACTTGTAGATAGAAGGAACGTGGCAAATGCCTCGCAACGGGAAGAAGCGGCAAAAAAAGCATGGCGCGACAATCCCGACAAACACCAACTCGCCTACGATCTGGTAAAACTCAAGCGCATGACGAAGAAGAATGATCCCGCATTCACCATTATCGATGCACAAGACATGTTCCAGAGCCTTCCGCCGCCGGTCAACTACTATGGTCTGTCGCTCGCACGAGGCGTCGAATACTACGAGACCTATTATAACGGCGAAAAAGGTTTGTACACTGCCGCCGATGTGGCATTCTACAAAATGCCGCCACCCATTAAAACGTATAACGCAAAATAATTCAGATTATGACAGCAATTCAATTACTCGAAGAGGTATTCGAGATTTTGAGCAGCGAGGAACTGACCGCTGCCGCCAACATGATAGTCAGCCGTGCCGATGCGGGGCATATAGATGAGGCTTATAACCGCCTGCATGAGCACGACGAGGACTATTACCCCTAAAAATGTTCGTCCCTTGACCCGAAATTGTATTTCGGCCATTGGAATACGTCCCCGACCGCGAGCGTCAGCTCGCATTATCACAGGGCAACACCATTGCCCGCTATTGTTTAACTTTTTAATCGTTCATCACTATGGCACGAATCCTTTTCAACCCACAATCCCCCATTCAGCGACTCTCAGGCCGCTACGGTAACATCGTCTATCAGTTCCGCTACGGCAAGCAGTTCTTGTACGGTGCCGCTGAGCCTGTCCTGCCCCCGCACCCCACACCCGAGCAGCGACGGATCTTCCGCCGGCAATCGATCATTGAGCAGTGCGTCAACATCCTGCAAACGCAACTCGAAATCTCACAGCAAGCCATCGATGTACGCAAAACGATCAAGGAACGCATCACGTACCTCTACAACAAGTACAACCCGGGCATCAAGGCACCCACCAAACTACAAAAGAAAATCATGACCGAGTATTACGCCAACCACCCCCTTTCCGAGTTCGGATTACCTCTCCGATCTTTCCGCAACAACAACGGGGTCAAATGCAGGTCTTCACCTAATCAAATCGTGGTTTTTACCTGATTTAACCCATTGTAATTCTGTTTAATTCGTGAATAAAAAAGGATTCATTGGATTTATTGGTAGTCTTATTGATCTTTATAATAGATTTTAATAGTCTTTAATGGTTGACCTAAAAATTCCATTGAATTCGTTTAATTCGATTAATTAGTGAAACCAAAATATGGCAAAAGTATCGTACAAAATTGTAAAAGTAACATTCGACGAACTCAAGCAACTGTTCATCGAGCATTGCGAGAAACTCGGGCTGTTCGAACATAGCAAATCATTCGGCTACACACCCGAAGAAGCATTCAACACC
>CADBYS010000005.1 GCA_902798965.1 uncultured Bacteroidales bacterium
TGTAGCGGATATATCCCCTTGGTTGTCATAGGCTTTGGAACCGGTGGAGGAAGTAGCCCAACCGTCGAAGGTATAACCTGTGCGGGAGAACGCGTTAGCGGTCAGTTTGCCGCTGTTCTCTATCGTCTGCTGACTCATCGAACCGGAAGTTGAACCATTCCCATTGAAGGTCACATACTTGTAGTAATACGTTGTCCATGTCGCACTGACATGCTTGAAGGAGCCCCACTCCGAGATATCATCCACAGGGTCTACGGAGCTGACCACGTGGGTCAGCAGCAAGCACCATGACTTGGTGGTAGAGCTGGCGTTGTTGCGGTTGTCGAAAGAAAAGGTCTTCGTGTAATTACCCGTAAAGGCTCCACTACCACTCAGAGAAGTATTCCGGTACTGCGCTAATAGATTGCCGGAGCCCGTTTTGTTGGAGTAGTCCTCCGTGAAATCCACCGTGAGTGCATTGATTTGCTGCCACGTACCTTGCAGCCCGTAGAGACAGGTGTTGGAGTAATGTCTTTTGGATTTGCTGCCTAAGACGAATGTCCATGTCAGCACCTTACGCGAGTAGGACTCCAAAGTCTGATCGATGTAATAGGTGGAATAGACACCGTTCTTGGAGTTACTGTCGGCTCTTCCGTTCTTGACGGTAAAACCGACACCATCTCCATCGCACCAAGGACCATCAACGGTTGCCCAGTGGCTGTTGTTCAAGCCATTGAAAGATATCGCCGCGTTGGCGGTTCTGTCACAGCAACCGGTCCGGTAGTCCATGTACGTCCATGGGCCTTGGGTCACCGCTGCCCATGCTGTCGCGCTAAACACTGTCAACGCAAACCAGCTTAAAAATTTTAGTTTGTTCATAATTTTAGATTTTTTATTTAACAATAATTTTATCATTTTTAGCATATTTATCAATTTCGGGCGCAAAGTTACACTAGGTTGTCCCTGTTGAAGCGGGGAAAACCGCCACGGGGAAAGGGGCGTAACTTTTGAGCATACAAAGTTACGATTTTTTTTTCATATTTGCAACACGCGCGCGCAGATTTTTACGCAAACTACCCTTTTCGGGCAAAATTTTTACGCAAACTACCCTTCGGATTTACGTATTGTCCCTCGCTGTGACGAAATCCGGTTATTTGGGACGAAATTGGGAGAGTAGTCGAAAGACAAAAGACAAAAGTCGAAAGTCAAAAGTCGAAAGCATTACGATGGACAGACATGGTAGGTCAACTATGAAAGACTATTAAATACAAAAAAGCGGTAACCCGCTTGATTGGATTACCGCTTGGGAAAAAAGGATTAGGAGGAAAAAACTACACATTTTTATTTAGTACAATGTATCGCTCTGAATTAAAGCCATTATGCAACTGCTCGTCCTGATGTATGTATCCGAGTTGGTTGGATAAGACTTTAGTCTTGCCGATCTCTGCATCAATGTTGCGATGCGAATGACCGTATATCCAATAGTCAATATCAGAATTTGCAATGAAATCACCTAACTCAACCGTGACAAGCCCATTTAACTCATGCATGCCTTCTGCAATCTCTTGCAAACGTTCACTATTGGTTTTCGGCATAACGCTGAATAAATTTTGTCAGTTCGTCAATTGCAATCTCTTTTTCACGCGCACGCCCCATACGAAGCGTATCGGCAATAGCTAATAATTGGTGCAGCTCTTCATCAAGAATAGCAGCTTCGGGCACAGACGGATAGAGAGGGTCGACCATCTGTCCACGTGCCGCACCCTTGGGGCAACGCCACACATACTGATCAGCAACGTTAGTCACTCGTTCCTTGATTGGTGACGCGCTAATGTATGTCGGAACACCACGAATGACCCTACCCGTCTGAGCTGGAAATACGTAAGCAAGACCATGTACCATAAACTCCAGCAGAGCCAAGGTATTCACGCGTTTCTTGTTGCGGTCAACCAATTGTGCGTTCTTACTACGTTCCAGACTTTCGCTCACACTTGACGGGCTCATGCCAAGCTCTTCAGCAAGTTTGCGAACAGACAACGACATTCCCCTATATGTCAATTTCTTTAATAAAATGACTAAATCTTGCTCTTTCATTTCATTTTATATCAATAACATATACTATAATGTTCGCGATTCGCGAACAGCGAACACTATTTTGCCTGCAAAGATACAACATTTTTCTGAAATATGCAAGTTTTTGAGTGGAAAGGTGGTGCTTTTTCACCATTAAAGGTGTTTTTTGCACATCTGTATGCTAAATTTGCGGTCATTCGATAGATAATAGACAAAAGACAAAAGACAAAAGAATAATCAGGTCTTAACTTGCCTTTGACCACGTGTTGACCCCGATTAAGGTTCACACTTTTCGGAGACAAAAGACAAAGCATTACGATGGACAGACATGGTAGGTCAACTATGAAAGACTATTAAAGACAAAAAGCGGCTCACATTTATTCGCGCAACAATCGTCTGAAAATATGAGCGTTGTATCATATCTAAAAATTTTACTCAATGCACTGCGTAATTTTACTCAATGCATCGCGTAGCTTACAAAAACCGCTGCAAAGGTACGAAAAAAAAATGAAATATGCAATTTTTTTAGCAAAAAAATTACAGAATTAGCAAAAAAAGTGAAAGATTTCAAGAAAAACGGACTTACCGAGGACTTGGTAAGTCCAAAATTGCTTTATTACACAATAGACAAAAGACAAAAGACAAAAGACAAAAGACAAAAGAATAATCAGGTCTTAACTTGCCTTTGACCACGTGTTGACCCCGATTAAGGTTCACACTTTTCGGAGACAAAAGACAGCCTTTGACCACGTGTTGACCCCGATTAAGGTTCACACTTTTCGGAGACAAAAGACAAAAGTCAAAAGTCGAAAGTCGAAAGTCAAAAGCCGAAAGCATTACGATGGACATGTAGGTGTCGCGATCAGCGTTTACGGTTACGGGCTTTGGCAAAATCCTGCCCGGTAAAGATGTAGCGGGGTGCGGCGAAAGGATTGACGAGTTCAGCTTTTTGTGCATCGGAAAGCAGGCGGAGATGAAGGTATCCGCCACCATCCAAGGCCATGATCTTCCGGCATGCATCCGCCTTGTTCTTGGCCTTGGCAATAACCTCTCTGAGGTTCTGCTCGCAAATAGCTGCGGGGTAGTTCTCAGTAGCGAAAAACAAGGTGTCATGCGATAGTGCTTTCATACGTTATCCTTTCGTCGGTTGGTAGTTATAACTATTGTACGTTGCAGTGTCCGTTGCGTCGTTTAAGCGACAGAACGGCGATATATCCGGCTGCGAGCAGGAGCATAAATAGCCATGGGATGTCGCCTACAGGCATAAAATCATCCACCTCGCCGAGCGCGTTTTCGTCGTCATTCCAATCCCAGGGGCTAAGTTTCCGCGGTCCGCGATTACCTAACAGCAGATTATCGGCTTCGGTATATCCTCCGGTGTTGATATACGAGGAGGTAGTGCGGAACTCGTATGTCGGAGTTTCGATGGTGGCACTATGTACCGGTTGATACCCCCAGGACTTGGACTGCGCATCCCGGTTGTATCCGTACGCGAAGGCTGCTGTGTGACCCAAGCCACACAGTAGCAACATCGCTATTACCCATCTTTTCATTCTATCTATCGTCATCGTTTATCGTATTTTTTGACCAAAGATCGAATACACATGTCCGTCGCGCAGTATGAGCACATGTCCGTCTTTGAGTATTTTAGTTGTTGTCATATCGTTCGTTTCAGTATTTTCCACTCCAGTAGCTATCTGGGGGTCATCATCCGGATTATAGGGGTTGAACCCTCGCCGGCGGATGTAGTAGCGTACCTCGTGGCTCGTCTCCGGCGTTTCGATCTCCAGGCATATACCATCCATGATCAGTCGTTCGCTGCCGGTCAGGGCATCGTAGAGCACCAGTTCGCCGTCTATGGCATTGACGCCTGTGAACCACAGATAGGTGACGGGGTCATAGGGCAGATTGCTGTTGTAGAAGGAGAGCGGCACATTCACGATCGCATCGCGCAGGTCGATACTCAGACCGCTGTTGCCCTCCACGGCGTAGATATTGAACGGCGTAGCCGGCGTGGTGTTATTGGTGTAGTTATCGATGTTGATGGTGGTAAGCATCGCATCCTCGCCGCGGATGATATCGTTACTGAATCCTTGCCCGAGCAGCAGCCTTGAAGTGCAGCGTGAGGAAACGGGGTTGACAGCCGTGACGGTCATTATACCTTCTTTTAATGCGCTCGTGCGTGCGCGCTTGGGCGCAGACGGACGAACGATATCGCTCGCATTCGTAACGATACGGTTGGTATTGAGCGTCACACTCAGTTCCGTAGCCGCAGCACCTTTCGCCTTGAGTACGATGGCATGCATCGGCGGCAGATAGCGGGACAGAGAGGTGATTACATCGGATTCGGTAAGAGCCTCCTTGGTAATCGTAACATATTCGCCGAGGGAATTCAAATAGCCTATCTCCTCCTCAAGCAGCGAGGTATTGTCGGCAATGAAGCCCCAGATATCGATATATCCCATGGTCGGGTTGCCGAACACGAAGGATGTAGCGGCTACGCCATTGGTCAGGGTGAAACTCTTGCTCGTGGCATCTTTGCCCGGATAGAACGCCAATTTACCTACTTTATCGGCACCGCCTGCACTCGTTGCACGCTTGGCGCGCAAGCCGGACTCGTAGAGGTCGTACACCTTATCGCCGGACTTGGTGTAATAATAGTAGATATCGTCATTCTTAGGCAGACGCACCGTGGCATCCCTGCCGGAGTGGGTGCGGGTATATACAGCCCAACCTTGCGCAGGCTTAAGTGCCAGCGACAGGGCGTTGGTCACCTTCGACCACGTAGCCGCAGTCGTTTCCATTATTTCGTCTTCATTTGTATTTGTCTTATGTTGTGCATCCGTGCTGTAGAGTGAGAGCCAGAACGAGGCGTTACCGGTCGAGTAGTTACGCCCGGCTGCGTCAAACTCAGCTACTTCCCATGTAGGCGTTGCGTTCGTGAGGTCAGCATTAGCCATATAGATATCGCCGCTGAGCAAACCTTCGACAGGCGTGGAGCGGAGCGCCCACTTGTTGTACGGTGCACTCAGGTCGGCAATCACGCTGTCGTACTCCAGGCGCTGCTGCTGACTGAGCGCTGCACCCGGCAGGAAACGGATAGCACGGCAGGTGTTGTACTGGAATCCTACCTGTTGGATGGAGTCCTCACTCTCAATAGTTGCCGGCAGTTTCGGATAGGGTTTGCCGTCGGTCATCGGCGGAACGAGCACATATACCGACTGCAGCGGAGCGAAGCGTGCGCCGTCGTGGATAATTGCATTATCCTCCGTGACACCAATCCAGTTGTCGGGGTTGTTCCATCGGCTATCCGAAGTCTGCGGATCCCATCGCAGGTACGTCGGCACCACGTTCACCGTGAACGGAACCGTACCGACCGAACAGTCTCCCACGCCTTCACCCCAACGGGATGCTCCGGCTGCGGTCATCATCTCTATACCGAACGAATAGCTGTATCCTTCGCGCATACGATAAGTCGATGCCGAGCCAGGAACCATGACAAGCGTATCGTTACCATTGGTGTAATAACCGGTATTTTCGGCATCCAAGTTCCATGTCTTATCCGGCTCAAGCACGATGGTATCCACACCCGGGCGATAGTTCGGATCGTTGGTGGAGAGGAAGGTGATCTGCTTTAATACCACCTCCGGCGCTGTACCGTCCGACTTCATCATCAGCGAGTCAATCGGGATGCGGAACGATGTATTCGCCGCAGTCACATCCGCCAGGATATCTATCGGGTACTGAGCTTCGCTAGCCGGACGGTTCACACCGCCTATAATCATCGGCGCTTTTTGTCCGGCGCTGGAACGGAGCGAGATATGTACCGGTGTAGGACATACATCCACATTCATATCCGTCAGCACTTCGGAGCCTGTACCCGGAATCGGGAAAATGGTATATTTGACAACGGAATCAACAGGCGTAACGATAGACAGATCAGACTGATACATCATCAAGAAACCGTTGTTCACCAAGTGCGCGAGAATATCGTAGGGTTCGGCAACTACGGAGAGACTGACTTTCAAATCCTGTTGCACGTGTTGCATCACATTCTTGTTGACATCCACGAGCGAACGTGCAAAGTGGTTGGTGTTGTTCGTGCCATAGGTGTCATCGGCACGCAGAATATTGATGACCTTGACGATATCCTTAAACTTATATCCGTATCGCGCCAGACTCTTATCATCCGCCGTATCGCCGTAGAGCAGCCAATCGTTATAGCATGAACCGGTCACCTCGATCGGTGCCACACTATCGAGCAACAGCGTACCTTTGACGAGCAGTGATACATCATACAGCGAGTTGGGGCACATGCCTGCTACCTCTTTCTCAGTTTGCTCCTGTCCGTTGAGCGTGAGGATCATACGGTTGCGCACCTTCAGTTGGCGGGTTAATGCGCACTGGCTTGACATCAAATCCGTTTGCGCCGTAGCCATGTGCACCACATAGGTGTTCTCCGATGCCATCTTAGCCGAATGGACGATGTACAGCACCGGTCGGATGGAGTCATCCAAGTGCTCGAATACATAACCTTCGCGCAGTACTGGTACGGATGCATCTGCGGCATGACTCGCCAGCGACGTTTCAAACGTTTCAATCAACTCCTGCAGGTTCGGGAAGATAGAGTCGGTGCTGACAGGTTTGTAACTGCGTGCCGGCAGCTTAATCCAACCGTACACCGTATCCACCGTAGCCGGCGCTATATGCGGTGCGACGGCCTGATTATAGTACCCATCCTCCAACTCCACGAAACTGGAGTCCTTGGATCTGGTGATCTGCTGAATGGTATAGTACTGCGTTCCCAAGTCATACACATCTTCCGAGAATCCCTGATAGTCCACACGTAGCACGATGTGGGTCAACGAGTCGGCTTCGTTATCGTTCTTGCAGGTGGTGTTCGCCTGATAAACCATCAACGGAGGCTTGGTAGCAAAGATGCACAAATCGTCGAGGATGAAGTCGTTGCCATCGTCATTCGATGCCATATTATATACCCGCACGCGGAAATTCGCATACACCTTTGTCTGCTCTATCGGGAAATAGATCTGATACCATTTGTTGGACTGAGGGATATCTCCGGTCATGTACGAGGTGATATCTTCCCACGATTCACCATCCTCAGAACCTTGTACGGAGAAGAGGAAGTTCGGGCATGCTTTGCCTTTCTCATTACCCGGGTTGCCGACGTAGCCTGAGAAGTACATCTTTTGTCCTTCGCACAGGGTGGTATCCAAGTGCAGTGCTGCCACCTGACCAGCCGACGACATACCGTCGCAATAGATCATATAACCGTTCGCGGCGCCGCCGTGCTGCTCCATCTTATGCCAATACGTACCGTAGTTCGGTATGCGGTTGATGAGGTTGTACTCACCCATGTTCGCCAGGTTGGTAAGGCCGGTGGAGTTGTGCGGACGGTTGTCCGGCAGGGCATCGGTCATCGGATACGCAAAGCCGTACGACGCATCTGCCCATGGCAGCGGGTGCGGATACACCGTATAGTCCGAACCGGGTTTGTTGTAGTTGAAATCCAAAAGCTCCAACACCTCGAAGTGCTGCTCTATCTCATCCTCGGTGATGAGCGCTTTGCCTTTGTCTTCCAATTTCGGACCATATTTCTCCGGACGATGATAGATAATGGTATAGCGGCATATGTTGAACCAATAGTCGCCCGGCACTTCCGTTACCGTTGCGTCAGCCTCAGCGCTGGAGAAAGTGGATTTCACACTTCGTGAGCGCAGGCAGTAAATGACCGTATCGGCTTCTTTGCCGGCGGGGATATTCGATAGCTTGGGCACCTGAAGGAACTCATTTGTTGTAATAGGATAGGTACATGTGTCGTAGGTTTGCGTATGGGGGTTGTAGATGTACCAGCCGCACGCCACATCCCAACCGGCGCACCAAATCATCGAGTCCAGGCGCGCGTTATTGCCCGCCCATGTACTCCAGTTATCATCGCGCATGTAATAACCCAGGAGCGACTCGGAGTGTTTGCTTGATTTGATACTATCGTAGTTGTAGCACTGCTCGGTGGTAAGGAGCAACGGTGCTTTGATCGGTGCCATAACCGTATGATCCTCCATATAACGGAGGTTGCGTCGAGCAGAAGCAATCGTATCTTTATAGCCCTCCAAGCGCTCGGCCATCTCTGTCCAGGGGTGCAACTCATAAATCTCACGCAGCGAGAGCGTCGGCTCTATGATTTGGTGCAAGGTATCCATGATGGCGGTATCCACCTGGTTGATATTCTTCATAGACAATGGCAGGTTGTCGTAATACACGCTCAGATCCAATGCGTAGGTAACGACAGCTTTGTTCTGAGGCGGATAGACCATCGGCGCCTTAGCCGGAGGATCTTTACGCGCTTTATAATCATTCGAAGGCACATGGAATACCGTATAACGTCCCTGCGTCACCAATGCTTTTACGGAGTCGGTTCCGTCTTTTTTCTTTAACATCACCGAGTCACCGATCGTACGGTATGGGAAATTCCATTTACCGGTATTCATCGGCTGGGTTTGCCATTTCTCTTCAGGGATATCCGTGTCCTCTTTTCCCGATTCCAGTGAGTACCAGCGCCACCAGCCATAGAAGTTACGCTCACGAATCGGCAACTCTACACGCTGGTCGGTCGATTGTGCCGCGTTCGACGGATTGTAGTAATACACGATATTACGGTTCTCATGTACCTGCTGCACGCCGTCCTTCAGGTCAGCGCCTGACGCACCTTTGGAGTGAATGAGGTTTTGGTTGCCCTTGTACTGGAATCGGCTGGCTTGCGATACCTGAATACGGAAGTTGACATAACGCCATACCGTTTCCACCTGCAGCGTATAAGCCAGATAGATGTTTGCCGAGCGCGGTGAACGAATACCGTTGCCCTTACACCGCACGGTAATCGTATTTGCGCCTATACTGCTTATCTCGCACCACTCCGGTGTATCGCCGTATTCATCCATCAGACGGATTTCCGCCAACGCAGCGTTGGTGAAGTCCATATAGGAGGTATGCTCATCACTGTGCACACCTACAAAGGATACCACATGACCGTCTGTATCCACGATGTTCGTACCCCTTGTGTGCATGGTACGGAAGGTAAATGTATGTGAATCATTCACACCCGTGGACACCTCCGGCGGGAATACGAAGTTATACTCATCCCTGCTCACCGTACATGCGAGTGAGTCGTAGGACACATTATGGTAGGTTTTACGTACCAGCGGGATCTTCAGATGGGCATCATCCACGGAGGTAAAGTCGCTCCATTCGTCCATGAAACCATAGTTATGAGCACCTGATCTAAAGGATATCTGTACATCGAGCGTATCCACGATGTTGGCATACTTACCGCCATAGGTTATTCCTGTGGGACTGTCGCCTGAGGGCGTGATAGTAGTAACCAATGTAGCCGGATCCGTAGATATACCCAAGCCGCTCGGATTAGAGGGGAAGCGGGCATCGGCAATGCGGGTTATGGTATAGTTGGTTTTCCATTCTTTGCCGGCATTGGTCAGACTGTCGAGATTCGTTTCATCCTTGCGAGCGCAGTAGGTAAGCCTGCCGCCAAGCAGCATCGAGTAGATACGGTAAGCCTTGTAACGCGTCTGAACCGAGGAGCTTCGCGTGTTGTTATAGCCGAACTCCAGACGGTCTTTGGTGGGATAATCACCGTTGTTGAGCAGGTAATACTCCGGCTTGAGATACGTCCATGAGAACGTGGAAGCTTCCGCCGATTGATCGGTCAAGGACAAACCAACGACTTCATCGGTTGCCGTGAACTTCAGCCATTTGGAATCGCCATACTTGATCTTCACCACCTCCTCGAAATTGCCGTTGTCGTTGAAATTCTCCGCTTCATATTCATACGTCAGCAAGGAGGCATTTCCGCCATCGAGATCCGCCAGATCGGGTTCAGACGAACCGTTAATGACGAAATGTTTGTTCACCCCGAACTCGGTATGGAACTTCACCTGCTGTACCCCGCGAACAGGTACCGTAAAGTTCCAGGGAGTGATGTATTGGGTCTGATCGTTGGCTGCATTCGCCGAGCCGGCGATCAGCTGGGTTACACCGTCCTCTTTCTTATAGAGTGTACTGCCTTTCAGTTCGAATTGACGGTAGATTAGTCCGCCTGATCCCGCTGTAATGAAATAGCGCTTTCCGTTACTGACCACGGACCATACCACCTCTTCCAGTTCCATCGCCGTTTGCACCAAGGGCACACGACAGGTTACTGCATGATCCTCGCCATCCACGCGGGCTGTCGTATTGACAATCAGGGTATCATAGTCCGTTGCCGTTGTGTTTTCTATTTTGGTTACTATGGTCACAATGGAGTCATGCGTTCTGTCGTCATTTACCTTGAAATAGGTGTCACCGCGCTTGAAGGAGCATTGACTCTTTGTTATGTGCAGCGATTTCGTCTCGTCCACGGAACTTAAGATCTCTTCTCCGAGCACATTATCGTCTATATCGTGCAACTCACGTGCTCGCACTTTCGACAGGGTGAAGTTGATCTGATGGCTGACGTTGTCCATGGGCGGGAACGTATACTTCGGTTGCTCCGGCGTAAGTACCAGTTTCTCCACGACAGGACCATTGTGGTAAGTCTTGGTGATGACCAGTATATCGCGGTAGCGCGAACCGTCGGCACGCACATGCAACCCAGGAGCACCGTCCTTCCAAATGCCGTAATACTCCTTGATTCTATCCTTACTCGTACGGAGCGTGACGCGGACGGTATCCACGATATCGATAAAATCGCCGTTATATTTCAGATTGATAGGACTATTCAAACCACTATTGAGCATACGGCAGAAATCATTGGTCGATTCCGTCATATGCGGGCGGTCGTCATCGTCCACTTCTGTAACACGCGCATCGCGGATAAACTCAAAGGATTGCGTGAGGCTATAGTCACGCGAAAATGCCAATTGGTTAGCAGTCGTAAAGGTCTTGTCGTTATTCGGGTGGAAATATACGATCTCACTGCCCAGTTGCATCTGCATCATCAGCTGCTTACCGATGAGTTTCGACCATACCTGCTGGCTGATGTGCTCGCCGCTATGCAAATCAAACACCACTTGATCCACCCATCGCTGATCCGAGCGCAGGGTATCCGGCAGGATTACATAATGCTCATCCACGATACCTACACCCGAGATCGTGAAATCCGTAGCTTCACCTGATGTAGCTACGCCATTGAAGTTTCCGTTAGCCGACGGGGCATACTTGATATACGATTGCGCTTTATTTGGACGCTCGGCACGTACGGTATCCCATTTTAAAGGATTGGTAGTAGAATCCGTATGCACATAGGCGTCCGAAAAGAGTTTGGTATTCTCAATGCAGGGGTGCGACGGTTCAGGCCAGCCTCCGCTGGACACGAACAAACCTGCCCATGTATTGTTGGCAATAACCGTATTCGGGGTGGCATAATACAAACCGATGTACTCATCTACATTCGGCTTAAAGTTCTCGTAGAACATCACGGAGTCTTCCGCTCCGTACATCATCTCTCGATGCGGGTTAAGCACATACTCGTCATCCTCACACTCTTTACACACGCCGTTTTTACCCATAATCAGGTAGGTACTCATGTACTCAGGATCGACATTATCAACGTTAGCCATACCCTGCCAGGTATTCGTCCAGTCGTCAAAATGGCGGGCTGTTGCAAATCGCGGAGCCACACCCGGATGCGTCAGGAAATAACGCTTGCCGTCCTGCATAAACGAGATAGCCACACGGATATTTCCTTTGTACTCCGCTTGGGCATAGAGAGTAAGGTTACGTCCGCTAAGATCCACTGTATCTCCCGGTTGATACATGGTACCGCTACCATTCGGTGAGGTGTTCCATCCGTTGAATTTATATTCCGCGAGCAGACGGGGTGCTTGAACCGTTACGCTCGTTTGCCCCATCAGCGGGTAAACGGTAGCAACTGTATCGCCATAATGGCCGTTGTTGTTATACCGCACCCACTTGCTCGGATCGGCAGGTACGAACTCCAAACCGCCGTTGGGGGTATTCTTGTTGACATATACACGGCACCAGCCATCGCTACCGATAACGCTACCACCTCCTACCATGGGAACGGTTTTACCTTTCACCGGCACGCTCCAACCGGTAATATCTTTACCCGGGTCTGCCGGACTGAACTCCGACTCGGTATAAAGTGTGGCTTTGAATTCGAGTTCTCCGTATTCGTCTTCTACATGCCATTTCTCCACCGATATCCACGATGTGTCGCCGGGCTCCGGGCGCATCTCGATGTTACGTCCCGTTTCAGCTTTCAGGAACACACCTGCCGGACGGAAAGATACGCCGAGGTTTTCTACTCCGGTATTGGTCGTATCCACGATCATACGTCCGAGCGCACCTTTCGGTGCTTTGAGTCCGGGCATATATTGCAGCGGCAAGCTGTCCATATACGTGTATGCTCCTTCAAAGGGTGCTGAAGGTTTGTGCGGAAAGTGATTTTGGTATCCTACATAGTAGCGTGCACTATCCAGATCCGGCACAAGCATCCAATCCGTCTGGTAGTACTGGGTGCTTCCGTCACGTTCCATACACGTCAATTGGTCCATAGTGACGGTGCTTTTTACCGGGGTAAAGTCGGTTTCTTTCTTATCTTTACCACCTACCTTACCCGGTCCCATACGAAATTGCTCACGGAATCGCTGGCTGTAGGCAAAGTAATAATTCGCATCGGGACAAGCGGAAACCGTCGTTTCATCTAACATATATAGTCGGAAAAGCGTACGTTGGGTCGGCTTATGCTTGTCATCCGCAAAGGCATATAGCATTTGACCGGGGTTTGCTGATTCTTTGTTGTCGGTTGGATATGTCACTTTTGACAACGTAGTATTAAATCCCAACACAGCAGCATTGATATAGGCACTTGGTGCATTGTTTATGGGAATATCAAGCCAATACACTTCACGGTAAGGCATTCCTAAAAAGCCGAAACCTTTCACAGCACTGAACTTCGTTCCTTTGTCCATCGTATTATCCGGGTCAAACGATGTGGTGGCAACTCGGGTCGGCACGACAAAGACCACGTCGGCCAAGTTACTTGGGTTTCCCGTCGGGTTATTCGTCAATCTACCTTGAGTTCTATGTTGGTTAGTATAGAGGGTGTAACTTAAAAGTTTTCCTTCTTTGTTTTTGTAATCATTCCACATGGTATAACAAATAGCCCCCTTACCACCCAAC
The DNA here is from genome assembly GCA_902798965.1 of uncultured Bacteroidales bacterium. Taxonomy (GTDB): domain Bacteria; phylum Bacteroidota; class Bacteroidia; order Bacteroidales; family Paludibacteraceae; genus Colicola. The sequence continues at coordinate 13,270 of CADBYS010000005.1, forward strand.
GGGAGCGGACGAACCAAAGCCGTATCTATTCGCCATATAGATGTCGAGGACGGTTCCGTTGCACCGGCATCCTGCGGAATCAACCGAATGGAATCAATCGTCGTACCTTTCGGGTATACGTAATTAAAATGACCTCCTTTATATCCGGGATAATTACAAACGAAATACTCCACATCGGGAGTTGCCGGATTGTTATCATCATCAATCATTGTGGACAGCAAAATGCGGTCACCCTTTTTTAGGTTGACCACCAAGCCACCATCCGAAGGCGTAAAGCCATCAGCAAACATGCTTACACTCGCAAGCAATACAGAAATCAACAGCAGAATGCGGGATTTACACCTCGCAAAACAAATTTTATTCATATCCAAAATTTTCCTGAAACTCATAAAAAACATGCAAAGGTACAAAAAATCCCGCACATATGCAATATGTACGGGTACTTTTTTACGAATGGTCACCCCATAACGGGTCTATTTTTTACGGATTGTCCGTCAGCACAGACTACTTTTTACGAATTATGCCCTACTTTTTACGAATTATAACATGTGTTTTTACGAATTGTCACCTGTTTTTACGGATTGTCACTGCGACTGAGCCGCCAGCCACTCCGTGGGTGTCATGTCCTCTTCACGAGCGAATGTACGGTAGAACGAACGGGCAGAAGCAAACCCGCATTGTTCGGCAACCTCCTCCATCGTCATGTCCGGATGCTCGGTCTTAAGGCGCTTCGCCTCCTCGATACGCAAACGGCTGACCCACTGATAGAACGAACAGTTATATTCCGTATTGATCAGTTGGCTCAGATAGGTGCGATTGAGCGGCAGCACCTGACGCAGATCCAGCAAGCGGAACTCGGGATTCAGATATGGCTTCTCCTTATTAATCCACTCCTCCAACATAACGCGGTATTCCGCATTCGTCAACTGAGGTGCGGTATTGTCATCCTCCGGCTCTTCCGGTTCCGGCTGCATGGCCTTTTTGGCACGATGAATGATCACCCACGGATCCTGACGGAACAGAATCTGCTCCGTACTGTATGCCAACATAAACAGCAACAGCCATTGCTGGGTAAACGCATGCGAAGGGGTATAGGAGAAACTCATACATACATAACTAACGCCCAATATCAAATACATCGTGATATACCGCCATATCCACTGCACATCAATATTATCCATCGACGAGTAGTTATCCTCACACCATATACGGTACTTGCGAATATGGAACGCCAGAAGCCCTAACCACAAAACCGGAATAACAGCCAGCAAAAAGCGCGAATCGATTCCGAAAGCCCTATCTATTGCCACGATGACAGCTACCAGAACAAGCGGCTCCAAAGCTCGTCTGACATTCAGCCATCCGGGACGCAACACGGCTATCGGATATAGCAACAGGATCCAAGCATACACATCGCCGATAATCAGCTCCCTGCCTTTCAGGCTGATTATTCTCTCCGTATCAAACGGCCGGTTATACGCTATCACATGCAGCAAAAGCATGGTGGCCATAACCGCCCATACCAGCAGCGTACATGCCCACAATATCCGTACATGCACTCCCTGATGATGACGAAACAGAACAAACGCGCCATACAAACTGACGGCAGCAATACAACCGTTCAGAATAGGGTTAAGCGAATTAATATAGAAATCCAAAGGAATCAAGTATGACAAGCTATAACTCACCACCACGCTTAATCCAAGAACCAGTCCGAAAATAAATTCCGTCCTGTACTCCACAAAAATTCTGCGAAGGCTCATTTTACCCCCCCCATTTTAGTTATTCGCATAATGAAACTGAAATGTGTTTTTTATTTCGGAGTACAAAGTTACAAAAAATTTCTGGAATATGCAAATTTTTTGCGAAAAAAAATGAAAATTATCGTATTTTTTTATGAAAAATGGAAGATTTTACAGGCTATCCCGCTCAAAAACGAGGAAAAATGCTGCGCGACCAAGGTCGGTCATCTGTCCGCGTGCTTCCAGGTCGGCATAGCGTTGTTTGTTCAGTTCGGTCCAATGGCTACGTTTCTGCCGGGGCGAGAGGCGTTGTGCCAGGCGACCATCTGGCAGACGTTTCAACGTCGAGTCGATCCAGCCGAAGCACAGTGCCTCTTCCACAACATCCAAGTACGGCAGGCATACGCCCTCGGGTTTGTTCTTTCCGCGGTACAAAGCCACCCAACAGCATTTTGCCGTTGCTGCATTCCGCTCGAGCCACTCCCTGAGTTGTGATCGTTCGCTATATTCCAACAAATCAACTATTTCCATCACACCGTACAGACGACTTACCCTAATCTGTTATTTTCTGCCTTGCGTCGGCCAGAATCTTGTCGTGGTCGAAAGCGAGTTGAGGCAGTGCGCTGAGAGGCCACCAGCGGGCAGCAGCGGCGTCGTCGGCCGCTACGGCTTGGGGCATAGCGGTCATGGCGGTGTAGGCAGCCGTGATGACGCGTCCGCGCGGATCACGATCCACGTCGGAATAGATACCCACAAGTTGCATGCCGGTCAGTCGGATACCCGTCTCTTCTTCGAGTTCGCGCTCGGCACAACGGGCTACGGTTTCATCCATATTCAGGAACCCGCCGGGGAATGCCCAATACCCCTTATACGGGTCGTTGCCGCGCTGAATGAGCAACACAAATGTCTGTCCTTCTTTCTCGGCAAAGAGCACAGCATCCGCCGTAACCGATGCGCGCGGATATTGATAGGCATACAGCCCGTCGTCGGTCTTCTTATAGTCAATCATAATGCTTCTGATAATTATTGGTGATTACTCTGCAACAATCGCTGCATCACGGCCGAGGGTTGTCCGTCGAGGGTGAATGCTCCCATATCGTAACTTCCCCACCCCAGAGGTATATATTCAGCGGGGCGCCATCCGCCAAACACTTCGGGTTCCCAATAGAAAATGCCGGCACAGGAATCGATAGCCGTGATGCGGCTAAGGAAATCCGCCATCACGGTCTCGGATTCCGGGTCGTTGGCGAACATCCCGACTTCGGCAATCATGACAGGGCAATGCCAATCGCGAATGAGGCGTAGGATATTATCTTCCGCCAGCTCATTCATCTCCTGCCAGCTCTTTCCTCCATTCCAGGCACTCATCATCGGATAATGGCTGAGGCCTATCATGTCCCATTTGCCTCCATTGTCGTGCATTGACTGCCAGAACCAATCGCGTTGTTCGTAAGCATTATCCACATGCACGATGACCGTGATATCAGGGAACACCTCTTTGGCAGCCTCGTAGCCCACACGCGTGAAGCCCGCATATTCCGCCCAGTTGCCTTCCGCTCCTTTCACCTGTCCCATAGGCCAAAGCATTCCGTTAGGCGTCTCGTTGCCAATCTGTACCCACTCGGGTTCGACACCCTCCTCTTTGAGTGCGCTCAGTACATCGATTGTGTGCTCGCGCACCGCACCGCACATCCGGTCGTAGTCATAGTCGAGCCAGGCTGCAGGGATAGTCTGATGGCTGGGATCGGCAAAGAAATCCGAGTAATGGATATCAATCATAACCCGCTGACCGGCCTTGGCAGCCCGCTTGGCAAGATACAACATATCGGGCTTGTTGCTCCAGCCCGTACTGTGGTTCACCCAAACGCGCAATCGCACGGCGTTCATGCCCATAGAGCGCAGTTGCTCGAAGCAGTCGTAAGCAAACACACTATCATGTTCCATCTCGCTGAGCCAACTCAAGTCGGCACCTTTAGCCCATGAGCCACGAGGAGAATCGGTTTTTGGATTGCAAGCGGTAAGCGTGATCACCGCTAAAACAAGGAGGATAAGTTGTTTCATATTACATTACTTTTATTTTATTGGTTTTTAATGCCTTTAGTTGCCGAATATACGTTCGAAATATTGACTCGGAACGGTAAGCATACACAGAATTGCTATCGCTATCTGCACAAGCAGTATGGCCGGAACGCCGTACGTGAATTTCTTGTGCAGCGTCTTGTGGTGCCAAACATTCATGCCCAACCATGCACCTACGCTACCTCCGAGCGCTGCCAACCAAAGCAAAGTCGATTCCTCTATTCGCCACTTCGACCGCCGGGCTTTCCACTTATCGATACCGTACAGAAAGAAAGTCAGTATATTGATGACAGCCAAGTATATCGCTATAAGCCAAACTATGTTCATCGCTCTATCTCAGGATGTTGATTCTATGGGATGATGATAATACTGAGTTCATAGAGCAGATAGATTGGCAGGGTGACAAGCAGCAACGTGAAGGGGTCGCCGGTAGGCGTAATGACGGCAGCAATGATGAGGATGGCTACGAATACATGTCCGCGGTATTGCTTGAGGTGATCGCGACGGAGGATGCCGAGTTTCGCCAGCAGCCATGTGAGCACCGGTATCTCGAACATCAGCCCTAAGAAGATTGACAGAACCAGCAACAGGGAGATATACGATGTAAGGCTGATTTGGTTAACCACAATGTCACTGACTTGATACGTACTGAGCATATTGAACGATAGCGGAAAGATGAGGAAGTAATTGAGTGCTACTCCGGCAGCAAACAGCACCAGTGCACTGAGAACAAAGATGAGTGAATAGCGCTTCTCGTTGCGGTACAATGCAGGGGCTACGAAGCCATACAGCCAGGCTACCATCAGCGGCAGGGCTACAACGAAACCGACGCATAAGGCTACTTGCACATGCGTAAAGAACTGCGCCGTAACATCGATGTTGATGAGTTGCTGCCCTTCAGCCAGCGGGCGGAAGATAAGGTCGAAGAGCGGCTGCTTGAAGCAGAACGCTGCAACGGACGCTATCAGCCACGCCGCGAGAGACTTGAGCAGCACCGAACGCAGTTCGTCCAGATGCTCCCAGAACGAGAGACCGCTACCCTCACCCCACTGCCCGTTAGTTGTGGGGGCCCCGACGCTGTCAGAACGTTTCACTGTCAGACCGCTTCGCTGTTAGAGCGCTCGCTTTGCTCGCTGTTAGACTTCTCTTCCGAATCTTCCTTGCCGTTCACACCGTCCTTGAAGGACTTAACGCCCTTGCCCAGACCCTTCATGAGTTCGGGGATCTTTTTGCCTCCGAAGATAAGCAAAATAACGAGTACGATAAGAATAATTTCCCAAGTTCCTAACATATGATTTCAAATTTAAGATTTCAAATTTCTGTCAATCGGCAGAGCCGTGCAAATTTATGATTGTTTGAGTTGTTCAACCAGGTTATCTATCTTCTGCATTTCCTGCGGGATACGAATCCGTTGCGGGCAATGCGGGATGCAGTGGTCGCAGCCAATGCAGTGATCAGCCTGTCGCTCACGTGGCACCGCGCGGTTGTAACCGTTGAGCCACCGCTTGGCGGGCACGTTTTCCTCAGTGAGCATGTTATTGTAATAACTGAAGATTGCCGGAATGTTGAGTCCATACGGGCAGGGCATGCAGTAGTTGCAGGCGGTGCATGGGATAGCATTCAGATTGCAGATCTCGTCCGCCAGGTGCATGAGTAGCGCATCTTCCTCGGCGGTGACAGGCCGCAGCGGCGAATAGGTGCAGCAGTTCTCTCTGAGATGCTCCATGTAGGTCATACCTGACAGCACGGTCAGTATCTTCTCGGGTGTGCCGGCATAACGGAAAGCCCACTCGGCAGGTGTGGCGTTGATGTCGGCATGCTTCATCTCCTTAAGGATATGCGTAGGTTGCTTGGCGAGCCGACCGCCTAACAACGGCTCCATGATGACACTCGGAATACCGCGCTTCGCCAACTCGTCGTACAGGTACGAAGCATCGGTGTTACGCGGGTTATTACGCTTGGCATAATGCCAATCGAGGTAGTTGAGCTGGATCTGCACGAAGTCCCAATGGTACTTGCCCTCATCATGCCAGCGGAGCAGCATATCGAAGATACGGATATCGCCGTGGTACGAGAATCCGAGATTACGAATACGTCCCTGCTGCTTCTGCTCCACGAGCCAGTCAAGGATACCGTTGTCCATGTAGCGGGCATTGAAGGTCTCGAAGGCATCTTTACCTTTGGACGAGCCGCCTATACTATGCAACAGCAGGTAATCCACGTAGTCAGTGCGCAGGTATTGGAGCGAGCGCTCGAACATCGCCTGCGACTCCTTGCGCGGCCAAGCACCGGGCGAGAAGTTACTCAGCTTCGTGGCAACGAAATAACTGCTACGCGGATGACGGCTGAGGGCTATACCCGTCGCCTCTTCCGAGTGCCCTTGGCAATAGACAGGCGATGTGTCGTAATAGTTGACACCGTGCGCCAAGGCATAATCAACCAACTCATTGACGGCTTCCTGGTCGATGGGCGCATCACCGTTCTCGCGTGCCGTACCCGTCTCGGTGGTCGGCAGACGCATCATGCCGAAACCCAAGAGCGACACCTTGTCACCCGAGTTGGGATTGACACGATATGTCATCTGCGAGGGATCGCTCTCCCTTTCACCTTTTACCTGTAACCTTTCACCTTTATTTTGGCACGCCGAGAGCAATACGGATGTACCGGCTACGGCTGCTGTGCTATGTTTGATAAATTCTCTTCTGTTCATAAAGCCATTTACCTTTTAGTCATTTACCATGTACCATTTACTTTACGATGTGGGTACTGTTTCCTTCTACATAGATAGCACTGAACGGGCGTGCGGGACATACATATTCGCACTTGCCGCAGCCGATGCAGCGTTCGTTGTCAATAGCCGGCACGAGGACTGTTCGTCCGTCAGCCGTAGCGTGTTCAACCATCTGAATGGCATCCGCCGGACAATGGCGGGCACAAGCTCCGCAATGATCGCCGTTAGCCACGGGGATACAGTTTTGCTCGATCCACACGGCGTGACCTATATGAATGAAGGGTTTATCTTCTTGTTTGATTGCCTGGATAGCGCCCGTCGGACATACCTGCGAACAATGCGTACACTCGGGGCGGCAATAACCGCGCTCGAAAGACATCTCGGGTTGCATCAGTCGCAGCGGATCGGACGACGGACGCAGCACGTTGTTCGGGCACGCACTGACGCACAACTGACACGCCGTGCAATGGCGTTGCATGTTCCGTGCCGACACCGATCCAGGAGGCGTGACAGGTGTATCGCGGTGCGGAGCAACCTTATCTTCGATCTCCGCCAAACCGCCATCTACCTTAATCTTCGCCTGCGCCATCGCGGCTGAACCTACCGCTACTGCTGCTCCGGTCAGGAACGCACGCTTTGACGTATCAACGGGTCTTTGAGCGTCAGCGGTCTTTTGTCTTTGAGCGCAGCGGTCTTTCAGCGCCAGCGGTCTATAACTTATCGCCCCGTCATGGCATTTGTCGATACAATCGCCACAGGCTACGCAGCGCGAGAGATCGACCGTGCCGTTCTTGAAATCAATAGCCGCAGCTTTGCAGTTTCTGGTGCAGAGGCTGCATTTGCGGCACTTGTCCTCGTTGATCTGAATGCGGAACAAAGAGAAACGGGCAAAGAAACTGAGGATCGTACCTACCGGACAAACGGTATTGCAGTACGTGCGGCCATGCCGCCAAGCCAACACACCAATGATGCCCAAGGTCAGCAGTGCCACAATGAACGTAGTCACACTGCGCATCCAGATCTCCACGTCGGAGAACAGGAAACTGTCGAAATGACTCTCGATGGCAACCAAGCCGTTGATGAGCAGGTCATATAAGGGGCGGAAGAGCGAGTTGACGATACGACCGTACGAGGAGTAAGGTGCCAGCAAGGTCGTGACCGGCGCAAAGCCGATGATAAGGCATATGACGAACACCGCCAACACGGAGTAGCGGAGCCATCTTTTCTCCGGCGAGTAGGTGTAGCGGTTCTTCTTGGATTTGCGTCCGAACCAACTGATGATATCTTGCATTACGCCTAAGGGGCAGATAATGCTGCAGTAGAGCCGCCCGAAGAGCAGCGTGAGGATGATCAGCCCTGCAAGCACGCCGAAGTTCAGCGCCATCAGAGCCGGAAGGAACTGAATCTTGGCTACCCATCCGAGCCAAAGGTTGATACGCCAACTCACACCGAGGAACAGTAGCGTCACAGCTATATAAAAGAGAGCGGCGAGGATAATTCGAATCTTGCGTAACATAAAGAGATGTACGATTTAAAGATGTACGATGTACGATTTATTTACGATTTAATGAGCAAAACGAGCTTGTAAGATGGCTACGCACTCTTCGATGCTTTCGATCTCGGCAATCTGCGTATCAATGGGGCACATCGATGAGCGGTCGCGATTGAGGATCATCGGCACTTCTTCGGTTGCGAAGACAAGGATTCCCTGTTGCTCAAAAAGCTGCTTGGCCGGCGAGCAGATAATATTCGTGTGCACCTCTCTTACGCCGCCTGTTGCCATGATGGCTGCGGCAGCTTTGCCGATGATCTTGTCGGCAACCACAGCGCCTTGCAGTCGTTCGGGTTGAAGGCTGATGAGTTGCAACAGGTCTTGCACCCCGCGGTTGGCATGGGTGGTCAGAGAATCATGGTTAAAGACCAGTAGACTCAATCCCTGTTCGTTGAGCATATCGAGCATCTGAAATCCCTCGATGGTTGCGCCGCGTAGGATAGCCGCACACTGTTCGGGCGTCTTGGCATCGAGCAGTTTTTTCTCCATGGGGCAGAGGTCTGTGCCGTCGTGGTTCAGCATCAGCGGCACTTCCTCGCGGGCATAGAGCTGAATACCTGCCGCTTGTAACATCTCGCGGGCAGGGGTACTGACCAGGGGCGTATTCACGCGCTTGACGCCGCCCTCTATGAGCAGGCAGGCAGCGGCTTTGCTGACGCGTTTGTCGGCCACTACTGCCCCCTTCAGCCGTTCGGGTTCGTTGGCAGTGAGATACAACAGATCTTGCACGCCAGGCTTACCGTACGTAGTCCGTTCACCATGATTGTCTATAATCAGGCCAACGCCCTGCTCCTCCAGAGCGCAGAGCATCTTCTCCGCTTGGCGGTTGCAGCCCGTAAGCATCAACATGAGTAAGGTTGCAATAAGCAAATAACTCTTTTTCATCTCGTATTATTCGTTAATAAAATTGTACAAGCCCCGTTTCACGAATGCAATCAGACTGACATGCTGCGGATATAACTGAGGATGAGCTCTACTGCCGCGTCCTCGTTGATCTCGTCCATATTGATGACGAGCTGATAGTTGCGGGTGTCGTAGCGGGACGTGCCGGTGAACTCTTGCACATAGTTCTCGCGCATCCTATCGACCTTGTCGATGGTCAGGCGCGCCTGTTCCTTGCTCATATTCTGTTCACGGGCTACACGATCCATGCGGCAGGGCATTGAAGCCTGAATGAATATACTCAGGTGGTTCGGGTGCTCGCGGAAGACATAACAAGCGGTACGGCCGGCTATGACGCACGAGTTCTCTTTGGCTATAGCACGAAGAATCTCCGTCTCGGCACGGAAGACATCTTCGGTCTCGATGTCGGTACGGTTGAGATCGTACTCGGCGTCGGAGAAGGTAAGCTTACGCTTGAGCTCCTCCCACCAACCTGTCTCCTGACCTTTGAGGTGCTCTATCTGTTCCACGGACAAGTTATAGCGCTCCTGTAAAGCGTTGATGACTGCCTTGTCGAAGTACTCTACGCCAAGTTTCTCGGCTAACTTGCGACCTACTGTACGGCCGCCGCTACCTAACTCACGATTGATCGTGATGATGAATTTATTATTCAGATTCATAATATTATGTACGATTTAAAGATGTACGATGTACGATTTATGTACGATTTGATTTTAAGTACGATTTATTAAAATATTATCAGCGTTAACAAATACGCCACGATGGTCGATACGCTCACGCAAATTAGTATTAGATGTGTTTATTTGTTATCAATGAGGAGTATTACCAAGCGTTATAGTGAATATTCTCCGGGACATACTTGTCCTTGATATCCGGATGCTCGGCAGGCACGCCAACAGGTACAACGCAGAGCGGGATGATATGTTCGGGCAAGCCGAGCATGTCTTGTACCATCTTTGCGCGACTCATGTCGGGATGGAGACCTGTCCACACGGCGCCAAGCCCCATTGCATGAGCTGCAAGCAGCAGATTCTCGGTGGCAGCCGACACATCGTTGATCCAGAAGTTTGCCATCTCACCCGGAATAGCCTTGCTCAGGTCGCCACAAGGGATGATAGCCACGGCAGGCTTATTGCTGCAACGGGAGTATGGGAGAGCCTCGCCCAAGGCAGCGATCTTTGCCTCATCAGTAACGACGATGAATGCCCAAGGCTGCTTGTTGATGGCCGAGGGGGCAGCCATAGCGGCACGCAGCAAGGTATCCAACTGCGCCTGGCTGATCTTCTCGCCGGTGAACTCACGCACCGACACGCGTGTCATAATGTTCTTGATTGCTTCGTTTTCCATAACTTTTGGTTGAATGCTTTGACTTGTTCACCCTATTTCGCGAATAGATATGTGCCACAATATGTGCCGGGCACAAAGATACAAAAAAAAAATGACATATGCAAATATTATTTGCAAAAAATAAGAATTGTAACGCATATTCGGGAAAAATGCAAGATAAACCGACTATCCGCGCGCAAAAAAGAGAACCATATACACACAAAAAGAGAACCACTTTCGTGATTCTCTTTTTGCGGTGCCGACCTCTTGCGACCAGCGTGTGATGATATTCGCGAGATTCAATCTGCACACAAAAAGAGAACCACTTACGTGATTCCCTTTTTGCGGTGCCGACGAGACTCGAACTCGCGACCTCCGGCGTGACAGGCCGATATTCTAACCAACTGAACTACAGCACCTCGTCGGAACGAACTCGGCTACCGATTTGCTTGCGCAAATAAAGCGCCTTGTTGTTCCTCCTCTCCGATTTCGAAATGTTTGCACATTCCTCATCGGTGTTCAACGGTCAGTACGTTGTGTGGGCGTTTACGGATTCGAACCGCAGACCCTCTGCTTGTAAGGCAGATGCTCTAAACCAGCTGAGCTAAACGCCCGTGCTTTCGTTAGGAGAAATGCGCTATTTCTCAAAAGCGGATGCAAAGGTACTACATTTTTTTGACATATGCAAATTTTTCCACAAAAATCATGCAAAAAGTGCACATTTCGCCTACAATTTAGCAAGTAGGCTTTGCATTCGATGGGTAATTGGGGCAAAAAAACAGCAAATAGTCGAAAGTCAAAAGTCGAAAGTCAAAAGCGCTACAATGGACTTAATAGGTTCTTAGCCCTAAAGGGCACGATTATTTCACGAATTAAGCGAATTAAACTAATTATTAGGTTCACGAATTAAGCGAAATAATCGTTCGAGTGAAACGAGATAAGAATTAAACTAATTATAATGGACGTAGAGGCAACAAATGAGGCGGTGCGTCGGATGACACACCGCCTGGTTTGTGAGATAGTCAACCGTTGAGCGAGGCTCAACGTGTTAACGGCAGACGATTACTCAGCGTCCTTCTTAGCGGCTTTCTTAGCCGGAGCTTTCTTGGCGGGTTTAGCCTCAGCCTCCATGGAAGCCTTGAGGTTAGCCAATACGTCAAGATCGCCAAGAGTAGTCTTCTCTACCTTCGGGAGTTCGGGCTGAGCCTCTTTCTTCTCGGCCTTAGCTTCCTTCTTCTCAACCTCCTTGCGCTCCTCCCAGGTACGGAGATGCGAAACGAGGATGCGCTTAGCCTCGCGGTTGAACTCAAGCACCTTAACGTCGAGCTCGTCGCCAACGGCTACAGGGCTCTTGTCTTCCTTCTGGAGGTGACGGGTCGGGCAGAAGCCTTCTACGCCCTCATCGAGGAGGATGATAGCACCCTTGTCGCTGATCTCAAGAACCTTACCGGTAACGATGGTATCAACGCCGAACTTAGCCTCCAGCTCCTCCCAAGGATTCTCCTCGAGTTGCTTGTGACCAAGCGAGAGACGACGGTTCTCCTTGTCGATATCGAGTACGAGAACCTCGATCTCAGCACCAATCTGGGTGAACTCATTCGGGTGTTTGATCTTCTTCGTCCAGCTCAGGTCGCTGATGTGGATGAGGCCTTCAACGCCCTCTTCCAGCTCAACGAATACGCCGAAGCCGGTGAAGTTGCGAACCTTAGCGAAGTGACGTGTACCGATAGCGTACTTGGTCTCGATGTTCTCCCAAGGATCAGCCTTGAGTTGCTTGATACCGAGCGACATCTTACGATCAGCGCGGTCGAGGGTCAGGATGACGCACTCTACCTCTTGACCAACCTTCAGGTAGTCGTTAGCCGAACGCAGGTGCTGGCTCCAGCTCATCTCACTTACGTGAACGAGACCTTCAACGCCGTCAGCTACCTCAACGAATGCTCCGTAATCGGTCATCACAACAACTTTACCCTTGATCTTGTCACCAACCTTCAGGTTAGCGTCGAGTGCATCCCAAGGATGCGGGGTGAGTTGCTTCAAGCCGAGAGCGATACGTTTCTTCTCCTCGTCGAAGTCGAGAATAACAACATTGATCTTCTGGTCAAGTTGTACGATCTCCTTCGGATCGCTAACGCGACCCCAGCTCAGGTCGGTAATGTGGATCAGGCCGTCAACGCCACCCAGGTCGATAAATACGCCGTAGTTGGTGATGTTCTTAACGGTACCCTCAAGCACTTGACCTTTCTCGAGCTTGCCAACGATCTCCCTCTTCTGTGCCTCCAACTCAGCCTCGATGAGAGCCTTGTGGGAAACAACAACGTTACGGAACTCAGGATTGATCTTAACGATCTTGAACTCCATGGTCTTGCCAACGAACTGGTCGTAGTCGCGGATAGGACGGATGTCGATCTGGCTGCCCGGCAAGAATGCTTCCATGCCGAGTACATCAACGATCATGCCACCTTTGGTGCGGCACTTGATGTAACCTTGAACGATCTCTTCCTTCTCGCAAGCCTCGTTAACGCGATCCCAAGCTTGGGCGGCACGAGCCTCCTTGTGCGAAAGAACGAGCTGACCGTTCTTATCCTCTTGACTCTGGATGTAAACCTCTACTTTGTCACCTGCCTTCAGGTCAGGGTTGTAGCGGAACTCGGAAGCGGCGATGATACCGTCGGATTTGAAGCCAACGTTTACAACTACTTCGCGTTTGTTAACTGAAACGACGGTACCTTCAACTACCTCGTTCTCTTTGATAGCACTCAGACTGCCATCGTACTTTGCAATTTCGCCTTCGTTCTTGGCGCCTTTGGCTGTTGCCTCATAAGCATCCCAGTCGAAATTGCCCATTACTAAATTCTCTGCCATTTGTGGTAGAAAGTGCTGAATGTGTCTCGATTATTTCGGCATTGCGCTGTATTGGCGCGCCGATATCCCGAGTTATTCAGCGGAAAAATTAATAGTTACACATTGCTTATGCAATGAAGCCTCAATGCTTCATTCGCAGAAAAAGCGTGCAAAGGTACAAAAAAAAATTGACATTTGCAAATTTTTTCGTGTCAATCTTTATTTTGCAACCTTAACATGCATCCTTCGCATGGTTGCCAAACAGCTGTTGTGTGGCTAAGCGGAGGCTATTTGGAGCGGGGATGAGCTTGGCGGTAGGCTTTCTGGATCTGCTCAAAGGTGGCGTGGGTATAGACCTGCGTGGCAGCGAGGCTGCTATGGCCGAGCAGGTTCTGGATAGTGCGGATGTCGGCGCCGTTGTTGAGCATGGTGGTAGCAAAGGTGTGCCGGAGCACGTGGGGCGAGTGCTTCTTGAGCGTGGATACCTCCCCCATCCTATCGCGGACTACGGCATATACGGCTCGGGCATCCATAGGCACGACTGTTCCGTTGCGTCGCACGTAGGTAAGCAGATGGTGGTCGGGTGTCTCAAAACCGCTGCGCACCTCTTGATACGCCTCGATGTCGGCCATCAGCCGTTCGCCGATAGGTACTACACGTTCCTTGCGGCGCTTACCGAACACGCGTATCTGCCCTTGTTTGAGGTCGATATCGCCATCGGTGAGTCCCACCAGTTCGGCGCGACGCATACCTGTCTGGTATAGGATAGATATAATCAGATGGTCGCGCGTGAGTTCGAACACCTCGCGCGGCGTAGCCTGGCTGTCAGGGCTGTGCATCAGCTCATCAAGTTCGCGCTCGCCGATGGCTTGTTCGCGCTCCATCTCGCTCTCGCGGAAGAAGACCGGCAAAGGCTTATCGGTCTTTGGGGAGATGACACCTTGCGTAATGTCGCGGCTGACCAACCCTTGTCGAAGCAGGTACTTATAGAACGAGCGAAGCGCCGACAAGCGGCGCTTAACGGTGCGGGGTGACAAGCCGTTATCCAACATGTGCACCATCCACATCTTCACATCGTAGGTATCGAACTCCGATGGCTGAAAGTTTTTCTCGTCCTTGCCCACAAACTCCGCAAAGGCGCGCAGGTCATCGCCATACTCACCCACGGTGCGCAAGGAGTAGCGGCGCTCGTATTGCAGGAAGTCGAGAAATCGCTGGATCATAGTGCAAAGAGCGGGGTGAAAGGATTAGATATCCCTGCCTTTGGTATCAGCCGGCTCGAAGGGGAACAAGCCGAACAGTTCAGCATCGATGCGGTCGACAACCGACTGGAAATCTTCGGGGTTGTCGCCGAACTTAACCTTATCGCCCTCCACGATGAGCAGCTTGCCCTTGTAATCCTTGATCCAGTTCTCGTAGAGATCGTTGAGGCCTTGCAGGTAATCGATACGGATACTGGCCTCGTAGGAACGGCCGCGCTTCTGAATCTGCGAGACGAGCGTGGGCACCGAGGCGCGCACGTAGATCATCAGGTCGGGGTTCTTGATGAGCGAAGTCATCAGGTTGAACAGGTCGGTATAGGTATTGAAATCCCTATCGGACATGAAACCCTGCTTGTACAGGTTGGGCGCAAAGATACGCGCATCCTCGTAGATCGTACGATCCTGGATGACGTACTTGTCGGAGTTCAATATATCTACCACGTCCTTGAATCGCTTGTTGAGGAAGTATATCTGCAGGTTGAACGACCATCGAGCCATGTTTGCGTAGAAATCAGCGAGATAGGGATTGTACTCCACACTCTCGAAACGGGGTTCCCAACCATAATGTTTGGCCAACATACTTGTCAGCGTTGTTTTACCGCAACCGATATTGCCTGCTACTGCTATATGCATTCGCGTTCGCCAATGGGTCGCACGGGCTGAGCGCCACACGCTCATCAAGGCTTCCCATGTCTCCGCTCTTCGGTTCACAAAATTTTATTTTGTTTCCCGAGGGGTGAAGACCCTCTTTGACGATCAAGAGGATTTAAAGTTTATACTATAGTTACCATTGTTGTTCGGAGAAGAGGCCGAAGAGCTGGGCGTCAATCTTGTTAACGATGGTGCGGAAGTCTTCGGGGTTGTTCTCAAAATCCATATTGTCGCTCTCGATGACGAGCACTCTACCCTCGTACTGATGGAAGATGAAATCTTCGTAGCGCTCGTTCAAGTCCTTGAGGTAGTCGAGTTGCATGGTCTGCTCGTAGTCGCGTCCGCGCTTCTGGATCTGTGCGATGAGTGTGGGCACGGACTTGCGGAGATAGATCATCAGATCGGGCAGTTTCATCATGCTTTTCATATGATTGAACAGCTCCATGTACGTGGTGTAGTCGCGGTCGTCGAGGTCGCCACGGCGGTAGTTGTTCGCCACAAACACATATACGCCCTCGAAGATACTTCGGTCTTGCACAATCGTGTGCGTCGAGGCATTGACCGCTAACATATCCTTGAAGCGCTCCTTGAGGAAGTAGGTCTCCAGGCAGAATGACCAGCGCTTGATGTCGGTATAGTAATCCTCCAAGTACGGATTGAAACCCACGCTCTCGAAGCGGGGTTCCCAACCATAGTACCTGGCCAGCATCTTCGTCAATGTTGTCTTGCCCGCACCTATATTTCCTGCTATCGCAATATACATAAAGAGATGTACAATTTAATTATGTACGATGTACGATTTATTTACGATTTACCATTTTTTGCAGCGTGTATTTCTTGGCGGCTTTGTGGGCTACTTGCTGCACGATCTTGCGCTGCTCCTTGTTCATTCCTTCGGCCATATATTCGCATCCCATGCAGCTTTTGCCGGTCAGTACCTCGAGCCACAAGCAGGCCATCATATAGCGGCCGTAGGTGTAACTGAGGTGAAAACCGTCGCGGCACATGGTGTCGCCGAGTTTCGTGCGACGTGCATCCTGAATGGCTATGCCGCCGGGAATGAAACCGTCGAAGTGGTGCGACTTGAGCACCTGGCGGTTGCAGCCGAGAATCTCGTCGTACATATACGATTGATCGCGGTTGTAGTTCGGGATGAAGGCGGGGTGCTTGGCGTCTTGCTGATATGCCCAAGTCATGTACCAGTAGATCTTCGTCTTGGGCGATATGTGCAGCTTGACGCTATCGATCAGCTCGCTCAGCCACGGCTCGTAGGTGAACCACTGACCACTGAAGTGGCTGGCTTGCTGCATGGTTACTACATCCCACTCATCGGATTGCAGGGCTTGGAGGATCGACACACCTTCCGTCACATCGCGTGCAAACTCCACGCTGCCGTCAGCGGCCACGCGCTTCTGCATCAGGCGGTAGGAGTAAGCTGCCGAGTCGCGGCGGATGTTCGTAGCATGTTGCTCCAGCGAGCAGCCCGGGATATACAGGTTGCCTACCGTGAGCTTGATGCCACGCTCGTCAGCCAACTGCACGAAGTTCTGCTCTACGGCGTCAATCGAGAAACTGTTGCCGATGCACAGCACTTTCATCTCGCGCACGGGCTGTTGCTTAGCTGTTGCGTGCGCCACACAAACAACCTCCGTTACCGCGAGTAACAGAACAATAGCTATATAATGGAGTTTTCGCATACAAACAGGTATTTCTAAAATTTATCCCATATCGGGCGATATGGGCTCTTGCGAGAAATGATTTGCACCAAGCAGTTGGTATCAATGACTACAGGTCTCATAACTTACACATGATACGGCGTGCGGAGATGTGCGCCACGAAGTTCCTGTAACTTATCTTCATTCAATTCGCCGCTATCCCAAAGCCGATCCATTTCCTCATCTACCCGCTGCGCATAGAACAATGCCAATTGCTCGCGCAACTGATCCAAGGCAAGTTGTGACTTGATGTGCGACATCAAGTTAAACACATGCACTTGAGCGGGATTAAACGTTATCGTTTCCATACTAATCATTTCTAATTGTGGAGCATAGGGGACTCGAACCCCTTACCTTAACATTGCGAACGTTACGCTCTACCAGATGAGCTAATGCCCCGCGTGCGTCAGCACGCGCACTATTTACAGTCCTGTGCTGCGCGAAAGTTTTCGCTCTACTTGCAAGCGTGGTTGCCCACGCCTGCAAGAGAGGAAAGGATGTTGATTACTCAACTAAAGGATGTTGATTACTCAACAATTTGACCCATCATGTTGTAGGTCTTGCCGTCCTTAATGATCAGCACTTGACCGTTGCGGATCACCTTCTGAACCTCGAGAACGTAGATGTCTTCAATAGCTGTCGACGGGTTCGGATCGGTACCCTCAACTACCAACGCCTTCTTTGCCGGAACGATGATTTCGTTCTTGTCGGTCGGAATTGCAAACACAGCCATCAGCATAGATGAAGAATTACTATAAGCTCCACTATTCGAAACAGAAGCAACGAGGTTACCAGCATAGTCGAAACTCATTGACGAAATCATGCTATAGCCACAGTCGATAGTTGCCACTTTCTCAAGTGTAACAGTAGTGTCGGCTGCATAGGTCGGTTTGAGAACAAGAATATTCTTGTCACCATCAGGAATATAAATCAAGCCTTCCTTATCAATTACCAAGCCACCGCCAAGTGAACCATTGATAAATGATGCATCATCAGAAACATACTTATTAACGCCATCATGGCTGTAAGCCATCAACGAATATGCCGCACTATTATTGGAACCCTTTGCACGGTTTTGGCAGAGCCAAATAGCCTTATCGGTTACACCTATCGAGAAGACGCCACCTGCATTGTGCTGAAGAGCAATCTTCTTGGAGGGTGCTGTATTCCACTGGTGAAGGATAGAGCCATCCTCCTGACCAACGTTGTAAACCATCAAGCCATTAGCATAATCGGGCATATCCTCGTCAATAGTATACAGTTTAGTTTCTGCTCCTTCGCCATGAATATAAGCGCACGGTGACGAGCCACCAACGTCAATACCATTGTTTGTCCACAGACCACTCGTGCCACGTGTTCCTTGATAGAACTGCGAGCACTTTGTCAAATCTGCCGGATCCACGACATACACACCGGAGTGTCCCTGATCTGTATAGTCCGGCAACCAAAGCATACCAGTTGCATCAATGGAGAATTTCTGCGAGCCCCAGGTTGCTGTTTCGCCTAACAAATTCAAACCTCCATTGAGAGTGTAATCAGGATTGTAAACATACAAGCCGCCAGTAGCGCTACCGGTACGGTTGGTGTAGTAGATATAACCAAAGTAGTCGGACTCAGGAATTGCATTGATAACAGCCTGACCACGACCTGTCATGGCAGTTGCAGCATGTACACAAGCAAACTCTGCTACAGGGTTAGCCTTCAGTTCAACAGCCCAAGTAAGACCAGTGCCTTGAGGAATTTCACTCTTAGCAAGAGTTACCTCGTTAAGACCTTGTATAGGATCATCTACTGCTACTCGTCCTTGCAGAACACCATCTTTGTAGAACAACAGATTAGCCTCGTTACCAGCGATGTTTACATAGTACGAGAAGTTGTAGTCATCACCGTTAGCCACAACGTTCAAGCCATAAGCATTGATACGACGGTCAGCGGGAACAACGGGCTCAACATACTCCTCAGCGGAGATGAAGTAAACCTGTACATTATCGTTATAAACTGCGACAACACCGGTGATATCATATGTTTTCTCGGTATCAAAAGCGATATTTGCATTGAAGCTGTTACGCAAAATGAAGGTCTGCTCACCGATGGTAGCATCCATATTCTTGTTGTCCGGGAACGAAGCAGCAGAAACGCTCACGTTTTTCAGGACAACGTACTTGTTCATATCAGCAGCTACCGGAGCAGCAGTCATCTCAACAGGAGCGGGAGCTTCGCCGGCAGTAGCTTCTACTGCAGCAACTTGCTCAGCGCTCGGCTTAACCTCATACAAGCCACTATAGATATCAACCTTGCCTTCTACGCCGGAAAGAACATCACCGGCTGCCCATTCAGCAACATCAGGCAAATAGAGCAACATTGCGCCCGACGCATCCTTAACATAAACGTTCTTGCCGTTTACGTAAGTTACGGTTAAGTCGTTCAGCAGAACTTCATCGTTCTTAGCCATGTTGTAAACCTCAGCGCAAGTCTTCGGCATGATTCGAGCTGCATAGATGCAACCTTGGTGCCAGCCTTCACCGCCTTGGCCATCCGGACGGAAGTAAACATTGTATTTACCGGCTTCGGTAATTGTGTAGTTGTTGTCCATGCCATCGGGATACCAAGCATCAACCTCGCCGTCAATAACCTTGCGAACTTTGAACTGATCGTTAGCAGCAAATGTTGTCTTCAGCACATACTCACCTGCAGAAGCGGCATTGGCAGCCAACTTATAACCGGTAGCCGGTGTCCAATTGTTCATCGAGCCAACGAGATAGTACTCTACAACGGGCTCTGCGGGAGTGCCATCGGTAACATAGGTTGCATCCCAAACTACGAAACGACGAGCAGTACCACTTGATAATGTGATAGTTGTTTCGGCTGTAATGTTGGAGAGAGTCAACTCTTTAACAAAATCAGCCTCGCTACCGCTCAACGTATAGTCAGTACCACTACCAGAAATTCCGCTATCAGCGGTAATATCAAGCGTTTGGGCATCTTGACCGGGAATAGAAACATTCACATTACCAGCCTTACCACTCCATGCTGCAATATGGAACGTTAATTTTGTTGCGCCGGCACCAAACGTAATGGTCATAGCACCATTAGCGCTGCTCGTACCAACCTTGATGGCAGTCTTTGTGTTGACTGTGGCATCATAAGACTTGTCACCGGACTTTGCCAATGTAGCCTCGGCTGCCATCATGCTCCCTGCAAAGAGCACTGCGGCAAAAAGAGAAAATAGTTTTTTCATGATTTGTTTAATTATTGGTTAATAAAGTATTGAGTTTAACAATTTTTGTTAATTGTTTTCTTTGTTCACAGATCAACTCGCTAATTGGCGTTTGACTTCGTTCAAGAAATCTCGAGCGGGCTGCCCGATGGTCTTTGCCTCATCCGCAGAGATCTCCGCAATACAGTTGTAATCAGCCTTCTTGCGCAATTGCTCCATTCTATTCAGCAAGATACCATATTGCTTATTATCTTACCGGTTAAAACAAACTCTTTACCAAACACCGCTAACATCCCCTCATGAGTCTTCGCGCTAATTTCGTTTGCTACGAGCAATGCGTGTGTAGCGTGGAAACATGCATAATAATACCTGTTACATGCCGCATCATAGTGCCCCATAGCGACCAACTCGTCCGCCAAGCCCAACATCTGTTCTGCTTTGGCAAGGTGATGAGCTATCATCTCACGTCTATCTTGATCAGAAAGTTTCATTGCAGTCGCACAGCATCTTGTTGAACATTATGGTAGAACGGCGTGAAGCTGTTCTGTTTCCACTCTTTCTGCGTGTACATAATCGGATTGATGGACTGACTTAACTTCCAACCAAGTTCCGTAAACGGATATGAGATATGCGCATAATCGTCAGGAGTAATGGAGTCCTTAGGCAGCAAGACCAGCAGATCCCAATCAGAATCCGGGCGATTGTCGCCCCGAGCGCGCGAACCGTACAAATACAGTTGCGCACCCTCAGGAATGAGCTCTTTGCCCATTTGCTGAATGCGATATTGTACCTCCTGATTACTCATATTTCACCATTCACGCTACAAAGTTACAAAAAATTTTTGATATTTGCAAATTTTTTGGGCACAAAATTGCGAAAAAGTGCAAAATTGTTGAAAAACGACGAAAACGGCAAGTATAGTCAACAAGAATGGGCTTGATAGGTCAAAAATTATCCAAAAAATCTGTACGGATTCGACGGATCTGACGGATTACATTGTATCTTTTTTACGAACACGGAAAGACACGAAAAGGCACGGAAAAGGCTTATAAAGAAGGCACGGAAGGAGGGGAAAAAAGGGGCTAAAAATCGGGCATAGAAAGGGTATAGGCACAAAGAATTGGTAATCAGATAGATAAATGCATGAGGTTCCTATAAGGTTCCTATAAGCTTTCTATAAGGTTTATGGTTCCCCACATGGGGGATAGTTGGAGGGAAGGCGGGCGGGCTGATCAGAGGTCTTGATAGGAACAATCACCTACTAATCACCTACTAATAACCTACTAACCACCTACTAATTACCTACAATGACCAGGACTGAATAATTTGCTGACATGCGGGATAGCACAAAAAAGGCGGTGCGTCACAAAAACGCACCGCCAAAACTATTACAATGGGTTCTTTTTCAGTCAACTATTAAAGACTATTAAAGACAACCAATGGGCTCTTTTTCAGTCAACTATTAAAGACCATTATTTGAGTTCTGCGCCGAGCATGTTGTACTCGATGCCATCGCGGAGGATAAGAACCTGACCGTTGCGGATGATCTTGGTAACCTTAACCTGCTCGATGTTCTCAACTGCTGTAGCCTGATCGGATGCCAAGTCATAACTAACGCTGGCTATTCCGATTTGGTTGTCTTGAGAGCTGAATGAGATCTTAACAGCGTTGGTTCCGGCGGGAAGGCCGACTTTCTCGATCTCAAAATCGTCGGATGTCAGAGCCGGATCAAAATCAGCATAGTTCTCACCGCCATCGGCAGAATACTGAAGTGTAATGGTTTGCGCCTTTGCACCCCACTGCTTGCAAATAAAGCGAACAGCCGTAAAGGAGTTGTTGGCAGCATTAAGTTTCAGCTCAACATCACCACCCTTCGTTACAGGAACATCGGTGATGGTTCCCGATTGCTTATTTGCCGAAGCAAAAACTACATCAACATCTGCGTCCGAAATGGTATGCTCGGAATAAGAAGATGTCCAAGACGAGAAATCTTCACTTTGCGAGAAATCAATCGTGTGGTGATATGCGCGCGAAGGAGCATTCACCTTGATATGAACGGTTACCTCTACCGACTTGTTGTCAGCAGCCGACTGGATTGTGAGGGTTTGTGTAAAGTCGCCCACTTCATCGGTACCGGCAGAGATAGTAATGGCATCGCCGCTATTCTCGATGCTACCGGTAGCGCTAAACGGAGCTGTCAAAGCAGAATAGGTAACAGCACCTGTCAAGTTTTCAAAGCTAACTGCAACCTGAGCGTCATCCACATCAGCGCCTTGTTCTACAGTACCGAAGTCGATGGATGCGGGATTAGCACTAATAGCCGGAGCTGTAGAAGGCTCGCCGGCATATATTACGTCGATTTGATACAAGCAAATATTTTTCTTTGTCGCGCTGGCAAAAGCCAAATTCACTACCAAATCAGCAGACAATGTAACACCCTCCTCAGAACTTGCATTAAAGATAAGCGTAGTTTTAGTACTACCTGAAACGCTGCTGGTCGTAGCCGAGAAACTGGTAGAACCACTCGTTACCGTTACTGTGGCTGTGCTGCTTGAACTACACGCAACTTTTACTTGTTTTACAGTCTTTCCGCTGAAAGAGGATGATGTCCAAGTCATCGAAGTTGCGGTTTTCTTGCTACTACCGATTTGGTAGCACTTATCACCATCGTAAGTTTGAATTGAATTACCTTCACAAACTTTCGTTACCGTCCAAGTAGCACCATCTGTTGCACTGAAAGATGTTGTAGTCTCTTTAGCATCATTGGGGATGTCCATGGTTGATGTCACATCGGCAGCAAACATGCCACCTGCCAAAAGCACAGCAGCGAGAATAGAAAAGATTTTTTTCATGAAAACTGAAAATTTTTAGTTGTTAATGAATATTGGTTTTAATTTCGATTCGTAGTTATGTTGTTACTTAACTTCTGCGCCGAGCATGTTGTACTCAATGCCATCGCGGAGGATGATAACCTGACCGTTGCGAATAAGCTTGGTAACGGGAGCAGCCACGGCAGCATTATCGACAGCGGATGGAACTGCCGAGTAGGTCAGTTCAGCCCACGTCCAGTTGGCGGTGGTAGGAACGAGCTCCCACTGGCTGTCGCGCGAGAAGAAATCCCACTTGCCGGTGATCGTGCCGGAAACAAAACCTTCGATCTCCCACTCAGCCGGAACCTCGACACCGGACTTGCTGAAATAAATCTCCAGGTCTTTGTTGTCGGAGGTCTGCTTGTCGATATATATACCTTTCTTTTGTTGCGAGGAGTTCAGATAGAAACCTGTGATCTTGGCATTGACAAACGTAACGGTTACATCGGTAGTGCCTGCGGGCAGGCTGTCGGCGATCAGTTCCTCGATAGAGGCGTAGTCGTGCTGCGGTTCAACGGGCGATGTTGCCGGTTCGACGATCACGCAGGTGCAACCTGCTGCGAACTCAGGAGTGGTGTTGTACTTGGTGAGTTTGCCGGTTACCTTAACGAGGTCGCCTACCTTCGGGGCATTGATCTCGGAATCAATAGTACATTTATATGCTTCGAGAATCTTGCCGCCATCCACTGCATCCGCCATCCAGAAACTCATGTTATGATATTGCTCGCTATAGGCGTAGGCGATCTCGGTAACATAGCCTTGCACCTGATAGGTAGCGCCGTTGTTGTACTCCACATTGTTGCCGGAAACGCTCAGGGCAGCGGTGCGCGCCTCGGCACAGGTCATGGTAAGGATTGAATCGTTACCGGGTTGCGGGTCGATGGTCGTAGAATCCGAGCCTGGAGTAGTACCACCTTCGCCGAGAGTAACTTTGATTTCCGTCAGACGCGCCTGTGATGGCAGATCTGCAATAGAATACGATGTTGCGTTAACCGTAACCTCTGAATCCAAGCCGCCTGTTTTGCCACCGGTTGTGGTGAAGTTAATCGTTGTGATCGTAGCAGTAGCCGTGATAGACATAGCTCCGTGAGCATAGCAACGCAGGGATTCATCCGCACAATAGCCTTTGCTATACGTAAAAGTTACACCATCTTTGGTGGCCGAAACCTGACTGCCGGTATTAGCTGTACCTTGACCGGAAAAATCGTCTTTGGTAAAAGTTACCTCCGTAGCCAACAGACTACCTGCAAAAAGCACGGCAGCGAAAAGGGAAAAGATTTTTTTCATGAACTGAAAAAATTTTAAGTTAGTTAATGATTGTTTCAGGTTTATACGAATTGTTCGAAAACCATTGCAAAGGTAGTAAAATATTTTGAAATTTGCAAATATTTCACGAGCGATGGTCGGAAAAGTACAAAATTGTTTTGGGAATGCAAAGTTTTGGTTACAGAAAACGTGGCGTGCCTTGCGACACGCCACGCTTGCGATGGGGTTTAATAGTTCACGAATTAAGCGAAATAATCGTTCGAGTGAAACGAGATAAGAATTAAACTAATTCAATGGACTATATTTGTCAAAAATTGCCCATTTTTTTAGAAAATAAACCAAAATAAACACTTCTGTTGTCTGTTGTCCGTTCCGGACTATGTCTTTGCCGTATAAGTCTCTTTTTCAAGTAAACTTGACGATAGCCTTATCCGCCAAATCCATACTCTCCGAGTAACAGACAACATCAGCCATAAACATAAATAAAATTCAATGTATACATCATTGTATTATAAATATGTACGTCTATTTTCTAAATAACCCGCCACTACTTCATTTCGGAGCCGAGGAGGTTGTACTCGGTGCCGTTGCGGAGGATAAGAACCTGACCGTTGCGGATGAACTTAACGGCTTGAGTGTCAACATTGACGTTATCAACAGCACTCACTTTTTTCCAGAAGTAAACGTTAGCAACGGCAAACGCGTTACCTTCGAAGCTTGCACCTTCCGGAGTCTGATAGTTCTCCAATACGAAGCACTTCAAGTTAGTGAAGTCGTATCCACCAGCCCAATCAGCCACAGCGATGTCGAAGCTGTTCCAACCCTCAGAAAGGTCAAGAACCTGACCGTCCTTGTAATTGCCACCGGCAACAGCCTCAGCGGTGAACTTAATCTTGGCAGCAGCGGGAGCCCACATGTCAACGTGAATATTCTCATAAGCGCTGAAGTCGTGAGGATCATCGGTATGAGCGGGATCTATGATGCACTCCCAGGACATACTTTTCCATGCAGCAATAATCGTTCCGTCAATATCGAGAATGTCATAAGCACCAGCCCATCCGGAGATACCGAAGTTAGCATTGTTGGTCGCATAGTGGTTGCAATAGATTGCCATCACGTCAGCCTCAGGCTGAGTCGGAGCAGCGGGAGCGGTTTCCGGAGCGGTAGGCAGAGGGGTTTCATCCTCAAGAACGAATGCATAACGCGAAGCAGCCATGACGCGGCAGTTGCTGGTCTCCTTAGCGATGGGGAAGACATACAATCTCTCCGAAGATGCAGAAACGATGTAGAGGTTATCTGCTGCATCGAAAGCTACACCATCAATATTAGTTCCTAACTGCGGAGTCTCGCAAAGTTTGGAAAGAGTAGGAATACCAGCTTCATCGTACACAACAGATAATACAATAACCCGTTTACCTGAACCGATAGCCAACATGCTACCATCAATACTTACAGCCATTGCGCCACGTTGTGTAGTGCTACTCTCAGACAAAAGGTTCATATCAGGAGTAATGTTATAATCCAGTTTTCCTTTTTTTGTCCAGTGAGCAGCAGCTGTGTAATCATCAAACTGGCCACGATATTGTACAACCCAGAAACCATTACGCTTATCTGAACGAATGGTAATGTGGCTATTGGCAAGTCCATTCTCCATCGTCTCATATGACTTCAGAGCCGAATCAACCGGAATCGTTGACAAATCATATGAATTAAACGAACCTGTACCAACACCTACGCCCTCAAGGGTATACAGTTTGCCGTCCTTAGCCTCAATGGCATCAACGGCTTCATTTGCAGCAAGAACCTGAACGAAACGATTCTGCGGATTAGCGGGATCCATTCTATATACACCCTTTGTGCTATCGTCAAGCGAGCAAACATATACGTATCCACTCTCATCAATTGCCAAGCGGCGGAAAGCTACTGTAGATGTTGAGTCACCACCGATACCTCCATCATAGCCAATAAGCGCTTCTTGCTGCCCATTGACAAAATTCATCTGTGTGTCATAGATATAAATACCGCGTGTTTGGTTTGCTGTAGTTTCCGAACCTGCATCATTGTCAGCGTTACCTATCGTAGCTTCACTTACATAAACTCGTCCGAAATACTCACTCTCGAAACTATTGTCAACCAAGACGTCACGAGGCATATAATACTTATAGCGGACATCAGAACTGGTAGTAAGGTCCGCAAATGTGGTAGCAGCACCGTAAGCGTGGATGCCCCAGGTGTACGTACCCGGTTCGAGGTCTTCCTCGGGGATAGTGATCGTAGTCTGGTGAGCACCTGCGGTGAGCAGCGATGCATCATTAGGAGTAACAAGCGATACGAGGTCGCCTGCCTCATCAAAGAACTCAATCTCGATGCTGGTGGCAGCGGTGTTCAGAACGAACTCGATAGCCATAGTGCCATCATCGTTGAGTGTGGATTTCAATCCGGATGCCATGACGTTCACGCCATCCAGTGCCATAGCGCTCGATGCGATGAGCGCTGCAGCTACAAAAGCGAAAATCTTTTTCATGATTGTTAGTATTAGGGGTTAGTTTATTAGTCAAAAATTACCAAAAATTAATCCAAAATTACATTGGACTTATCAGGTCAACAATTAAAGACAATTAAAATCTATTACAAAGATCAATTATTTGTCAACAACTACCAACAACGCCCAACAACTCCAATGGATTTTCTTGTTTGAGTACGGAATCTTCGGAATCTACGGAAGGAAGTATCTATTATTTCCGATAGTTCCGTGAATTCCGTACTCAAATAATTGCTCAATGGATTTTTTTGACAACTTCTGTGATTTACTCAGCCTTGGGGACTTCGATGATGGCGAAGCCTACGTGCGGAGCGGCGCAGAAGATAACGAGTTTGTCGTCAACGATAGCGCAGTTGCACAAGCTGACACAAGCCGAGGAGATAGTCCCAGAGTCCATCATGTAGTTGTAGCACGGCTCGATAGGCGTGATGCCCTCTTGGGGCTCCTCCTCATCGTACTCGAAGTGCTCAGCGAGTTTCACGAGAGCAGCTACGAGGTCGTTGCCTTCGGAGATATCCCAAACGAGTACTCCTTCGGGTTTCCACCAGGCGAAGCGGCGTGCGTTCATCATCATCAGATAACGCGAGCGGTTGAACTCAATAACGCGCGGGTCGCAAGCGTGAGCCGAGCTGAAGTTGCCGGGCGTGGTTACGAACTCTACTTCACGGAGCACATTTGCCTGACTGTCCATGAGCCACATGTAGGACTGATAGGACGAAGTGAAGACATATTGATCCGGGCCACAGGGGTTCATCATACCGTAGTAGTTCGAGATAGCGGGCAATGCCAACTCTGTGGGTTCGCTGAACTCGGTGAAGTTACGTACGGTGAAGCGGAAGAACTTGTTATCAGCCTCTTGCTTAAAGAAGAAAGCGTAACCGTTACCGCCCTCGTCGAGGGAGATAGAGATGTTATCACCAATACGCTGGTTGTAGCTATAACCATCGGGGAAGAGTTCGGGGTCGGGATTAGGCAGACCTGAGCCGTCCCAACTGAGCACAACCTCCGGCGCAGATGACGGAGTAGCGTAGTGATACACCTTGAGCGGCATATCTGCGCCACAAGCGGTAGCGAGGTTACACAGATAGATGTGACCTTGTGTCAATCGACCGGCACTGACCTCGTGGGTACCACCTTCTATACCGGTGATATCGAGGAGGATAGGATTGCCGGCGTTGTCAGCCAACAGGTCGCTAAGACGGAACAGCTTCGGAGCGGTGCGGTTAGCGAGCAGCACATATTCGCCGTCGAAGTCACCGCCACGGGTGAACTCCTCGTCGAAGTCCACATAACGATGGTTGGTAATCAGCGAGAAGTCGTGAACTACAGCCTTGCTCCAGTCAGCACCCGGTGTGGGCGATGCGGCGAAGGTGATGTCGTACTCAGCAGTCAAGCCCATGAAGTCCATAACAAACTTACCCGGGTTGGATGCGGAGATAACACCCTCGGCAGCGGTGGTGAACTGATAGGTAGCACGTGCCGGCGAGAGCTGAACAGATACCACGGTAGCCGTAGCTGACTCAGGAATACCAAAGCAGAGTTTGCCATCGATGATGTTAGCCGGAGTAAGGGTGTACTCGGTGCCGGCTTCGTCCTTGATGACAATCTTCTCCATTACCGGAGCAGCTGCAGGGGCGTTGAGGTTGAGGGTAACGGCATAAACCTGCTCCACTTTCTGCTCCTTGCCGCTCTTATCGGTTACGGAGTTGGTAACCTTCAGTTGGGCTGTGAGCTTGGTAGCGTTAGCCTCAGCGCCTTCGGCGAAGTTGAGGACATCTTTTTCGAGCTTAGCGCCGAGCGAGCACTTGGCATTGAACTTCACGGCTGCGATGTTCGTCTCAGCCGGAACACCGTCGAAGGTAACGGTGAACGCGGTGTTGTCCACAACACCCTTGATGAGGTCACCGCCGGAAATACCGCCGTTGACGATCTCGATGGAGTTGATCTTGGCCTCCAAGCCACCGCCTTGCTGACCGGGATCAACAGGATCTTTACAACCCGTCATGAACAGCGAGGTGGCTGCCAAAAGAAGGGTTAAGAGTTTGAATGACTTTTTCATGTGATTCGTATTTTGGTTAGTAATAGTTTCGTTTTTTTAGAAAATATACCTAAATAAACACTGCTGTTGTCTGTTGTCCGTTCCGGACTTGTGCCTCGGTCTGCTACGCCATTCATTCAAGCGAACTTGATGCCTGCCGTATCAGTCCAAGCCACAACTCTTCGAGAAACAGACAACATCAGCCATAAACATAAATAAATTACAATGAATCCATTACGTTTTAAATTATTCCCATTCGGGGTTTTGGGTGAGGGTATAACCCTTGCTCTTGTAGAGGCTGATCTGACCTGAGGGGATAGGCGAGATGTAGTTACGCGGGATAGGACGATTGCGCGCACCCAGGGTGTTGCGCAAGATATATCCTTCGGTTGAGCCTTCCACCACTATCTCGTCGGCCTTGCTCGGATAGTTAGCCAGAACGATATATGCGCCGTAGCGTATATCGGGGTTGCAGCCGTTCCAGAGGTAATCGAGTTTGCGCCAGCGTTTGAGGTCGTTGAGGCGGAAGCCTTCGAGGCAAAGCTCGACACGACGCTCGCGGCGAATCTCCCAAAGCATCGATGAGGTGAGTCCTCCATCGGCATTCTGCTCGATCTGCAGACGCATTGGATCGTCGAACGCTACTCCACCTACGGCAGGCGAACCACCCATATCTTGCAGCGGCGGGAGGTTGACATCGGCGCGTGCACGAATCAGGTTGATTGAGCGATCAAGGTCGGTTTGACCGAAGGTGTACTTGCCCAGCAAGGAGAGTTCGTAGGCAGCCTCAGCGTAGTTGAGCAGCACCTCGGCATAACGAAGGCAAGGTGCATCGATCACATTCTTGTTGCTTGCCCAAGTGGGTTCAGGGTTCGTAGCACGGCTGTCGTCCATGAACTTGTTCCAGCTGTAGCCGGACAAGGCATATTGGAACGGTGAGCAATCGGTACCCTTGATGTAATACTTGGGACGTATAACCTGCGTAAGACGCGGGTCGCGGTTGGTAAAGAACTCGGTATCGGTGCGTGGAGTCCAGTACTCGTCAGCCACATATACGGGCAGACCGTCGGCATTAACAAACGACTCAGCAAGCGACTTGCTCAAGCCGGCTTGCGTCTCGGTGAACGAGTAAGATAGCGTGGAGTGCGAGAGTACGCCATCGACATAATGGCGGTACATGAGCATCTCTTTGTTACCGGCGAGGTTGTCGGAAACGAAGAGCGCTTTGTAGGAAGGAGCTATCTCGTACCTGCCCGACTTCATGACCATATCTGCTGCGTCGTAGGCGAACTGCAAGCAGGTGGCAGCCATGTTCAGATCGATATTATGGTACTTGAGGTAGGTACCCTCGCGCAACAGGAAACGCGAAGCCATGCCAGCTACGACGTACTTGTTGACTTGCAGTTGCCCGTCGTTCTCGCGGACATTATCCATGGCGAACTTGAAATCCTCCATGATATGTTGGTCAACCTCGGTGCGCGGATCACGATCCTTGTACAGGTAATCCATATCCTCCTTCTTATTGCTGACCTTGGGCACCTTGTCGTACCAAGGCACATCGCCATACAAGAACACGAGGTTGCTGTAGTAACAAGCGCGGAAGAAGCGTGCTACGCCCTCCCAGTGAGCTATATCCTTGTCGCTGAGCGGCAGGCGGTGAACATTCTCGATCACATAATTTGCCTTGCGGACGTTACTGAACGACCAGCTACCATCGGAAACGGGCACTACTACGGGCTGCAGGTCTTGCTGATCGACATCGGAAGCGAAGTCGTCGTTGAGGGTCTGCCCCATGAGGAACGGTCCGTGCGACCAACCCGAGCCATAGCCGGCAAAGACGGAAGTGTAGAATCCGTACATGTACGAACGGGCTTGAGCCTCAGACTTCCAGAACTCCTCGTCGGTAAAGTCGTCGTAGGGTTTTTGGTCGAGCAGTGAGCAGCTTGCTGCCAACAAAGGCAGAAGGGCAATCAATAAATATATTCTCTTTTTCATAATGATCTATGTTTTTTCGATATATCGATATTTCGATAAATCGATATTTCGAGTTTTCGAGATTGCGAGATATCGAAGTCACTTTATAAGGTTACTTGCAAGCCAAAACTGTACTGGCGTGTGTAGGGGTAGATACGTCCCCAACCCATTCCACCGCCTGAACCGGCAGCACTACCCGTTTCGGGGTCGATAGGCAGGTTGCCCAGGTGATCGAACTCACATACATTCTCCAAGCTGCAGTAGATACGTGCTTTCTGGAAATGTGCCTTTTGCAGAATGTTCTTAGGCAGCGAGTAACCGACGGTTATGTTCTTGAGTCGCAGGTACGACAAGTCGAGCAAATAACGCGTCTGGGTGAGGAAGTTGAACGATGCAGCGCTGTACTGACCGGGTTGGTTGAGCTCGGTGAGGCGCGGATACCAGGCGTTGGTGTTGGTAGGAGTCCAGTAGTCAGTCTGGTGGGCATAATACGTACCCTCCGAGAAGTTCCATCCGGGTATCATCATCGTACCGGTAGCCCAGTAGTCGCGTTTGCCTACGCCCTGGAAGAAGATATTGAGATCCACACCGTACCAGTCGGCACCAATACGGAAGTTGTACTCGAATCGCGGTGTGGTGTTACCTATACGACGCCAGTCGCCCGGGTTGGCAGCAGTCTTGTCGCCCCAAGTGATCTGACCATCGCCGTCAAGATCCACGTACTTCACGTCGCCCGGGCCGTATTTGTACTTGTAGCCCTGGTTCTCGAAGTAGGCTTGCGAAGCGATACCATCTTTCATCGTGCCGTCGGCATTGAAGTCCGACTCCTGGAACAGGCGGTCGGTGGTGAAGCCCCAGATCTCGCCTACGATCTTTCCCTCGTAGTTCGAGCCGTCGAGAACCGACAGTGTGGAGCGCGGGTGCTTGGTGATGATAGCCACAGCGTCGGACAAGCCGGCTGTGAGGTTAAGGCGCAGACCGTTGCTGAACTTATGGTGGTAATCGAGTTGGAGCTCGAAACCGTTGGTAGTCATCTGGGCTGCATTCTCGTAAGGAGCGGAAGCGCCGTAGGTGGAAGGAGTCTCGGCGCCGCCGGCGATCATTCCGTCGTTGATGCGGCGATACCAATCGAAGGTCAAGCCCAGATCGTCGTTAAAGAAGCGGAAATCGCAACCTACGTCGTAGGTCTTGATTGTTTCCCAAGTAAAGCCGTTGGCGAGGGCTGTAGGCAGCGAGAAGGTGATCTCGTCCACCTCGTTGACAATCCAGCCGGAGTTACCGGAGGACATTATGGCGCGGAACATGTTGGCACCTACGTCCTGGTTACCGATCGAACCGTAAGAAGCACGGAGCTTGGCAAACGACCACCAGGGTTTGAGCGCTTCCCAGAAGTTCTCTTCCGAAGCCACCCAACCTATTGAGCCGGAGGGGAAGAATCCCCAAAGCTTATCTGTCGGGAAACGGCTGGAGCCATCCACACGGCCGTTGAGCTCGATCAGGTAACGATCCTTGTACGAGTAGTTGGCGCGAGCAAAGAATCCCATCAGTGCCCAGCTGCTATGTGAACCATAGATGAACGTATCGCCGGTAGCGAGGCTGATCTCGGGTTTCGTCTGGTCGAGCAAGTCACGCTTCTCGGCATTGACGTACTTGTAGTCATCATATTCGATGTTGTAACCGCCGAACACGCTGAACTTATGTGCATCGTTCCAGGTGTGCTGGTAACGGAGCACGGCGTTGCCGCTGTGGTGCTGGGTGCGGTAGTTATACGAGTCGATCTTGTTGCGCGAGGTGGCAGCCCAGTTGTCGGTAAGTGCCAATGTACCTGTCCAGAAGTCCCAGCCGCCAACCGTACCACCGCGCTGCACGTAATCGCGCGAGGTGAGGTTGAACGCATAATCCACATCGAGGGTGAAGCCCGGGAGGAAAGTGACAGTAGCACCTATAGCGGCACGCGTATAGTCGCGTTGGTCGGTATTCAGGTTTGCCGCTGCCGTTTCGGTGATGGAGTTATGGAAGGGCTTACCCTGGTACGTACCGTACGGCATAATTGCCGGCCAACGGTAGAGGTAGTACAGCGCGTCGTAGGAAGCCGAGTTGAAGTTGAAGGGCTCAGCCAGGTTCGTGCGGGTGTACATCATTTTGGCGCGTACCTTGAGCCAGTCGAAGACCTGGGTCTCGAGGTTGGTGTTAACAGAATAACGCTTGTAGCTGTCGCGGTTGACTTTTACCACGCCATTCTGATCGGCATAACCGAGGCCGATATAGTAGTTCGTCTTGCCGGCAGTGCCGCTGACGTTCAGGTTGTGCTGGTGGGAGAAGCTGTAGTCGTCGACGAACATCTTCGCAGCGTTCCACGAGCGGTAGAAGTACGTATCGCCGGCAATGATATCGAAGTCACGGCCGAGCACCATCTCGTCGGAGAGTTCCATATTGCCGTAGGTCTGCTCCCACTGGCGCATCATATCGATGGCTGCTGCATCCCACACGAGTCCGCATCCTCCCTTGAACATTGTTGTTCCCGGTACACGGCGGTTACGTGCTTCGAGAGCCATCTCTGCACCGACGTACGACTTGGCTACCTGGGGCAGTACGGTAGGTGCAGCCCAGGAGAAGTTGTTGTTGTACGTAACGTTGAACTTGCCGCTCTCGCCGGCACCGTTCTTCGTAGTGATGAGGATGACACCGAAGGCGGCACGTGTACCGTAGATAGAAGCCGAAGCGGCATCCTTGAGCACACTGATGGCGGATATATCCTCGGCGTTGATGGCAGAGATATCGCTCATCTCCACTCCATCGACCAGGATGAGAGGCACTGCATCGCCTGTCAGCGAACCCGAGAATCCACGGATATGGAACTCAGGCGCTTCGCCCAGACGACCGCTGGTGTTCGTAATGGTCAGACCCGGCGTAGCACCTTGCAGACTGTTACCGACATTCGTTATAGGACGGCCATCGAGTTGATCCTCAACACTGACCGTACCTACGGCGCCTGTGAGGTTTGCCCTGCGCTGCGTGCCGTAGCCTACGACTACAACCTCTTCCAGTGCCTTGGTGTCCTCAACAAGTTGCACATTGACGGTTGAACGGTTCTCCACCTTCACCTTGTGGGTGCGGTAGCCGATATAGCTGAACACGAGCACGGCATTGCCGTCGGCGCTCAGGGTGTAGCGGCCTTCGAAGTCCGTGATGGTACCGGAGGTTGTGCCATCCACCATCACCGACACACCGATCATAGGTTCACCTTGTGCATCGGTGACCAGACCGCTCACTTCCACTGCCCGGAGCGTAGCCGAACTCAGCAACGCTACTATGAGCAGGAACAGATAGGATTGTTTCATGGTTTATGTTGATTTAGTATATCTTACTTCAGATTACAAGATCAATACTTTACGCCTTGTGCGTTGTAGGTATCGCCGTCGCGGTTGATAAGCAGTTGGCCATCACGGATGGATTTCGTTACTTGCGATGCGCGGTCATTACTGACGGTGGAAACAGCATCGTCGATAGGCTCGGCGGGCAGCGGCTCGCGGCGAGTGGTGAACGAGTTGTCGAGTTTCGGCATCGTGAATACCATCAGGTTGTGGTTGGTAGGCGATACGACATACAGGTTACCTGCAGCGTCGAACTCGCAAGCCATGGTCACACACGACTCGGCATCTTCGCCGTAGTGAATGAGGTGACGCAGGGTGAGCGTAGGCACGTTCTTGGCGTTGTAGGTTACGCCATATACGGCTATGGTGCTCAGTTCGCGACCGATAGCTACCAGATTGCCGTCGGGCGAGACAGCCATACCACCTTGCTCCGAACCGCCGATAGCGGAACCGCAGTTGTAGTCGATCTTGCCACCGGTGATATGGATGAGCGAAGGTACGGCTTCCGACGAAGCGTAGCGGTACTGACTCATCCACCAGCCACCACGACCGTCGGGATAAAGCTGACCCGAGCCATTCTGCATCTTACCATACTGGTTGTCGTTATATACGATGGACGAGGGCACTTGGTTCCAGGGCAGGGTTGCCGAACCGAGTTTGTACTCGTTGATGCTCGTAGTGATAGGCGACGAGGCGATATTATGATCCATAGTGTACAGAGTTTTGGCGCTGCCTACACCCGTGAGATAACAGCTCATCACAGGGTTGGTCACCACATCGGCACCGTTCTTGATCACGCCGGTTGTCTTGTTACGTTTGCCGGTGAACACCTCGGTAAAGGCTGCTGCGGGGTCAGCAGGGTTCATGATATATACGCCACTGGAGGTAGCCGTAGCGGAAGGAACAAACACATCGCCATCGGGGGCAACCGACAGACGCGACAGTGCCATCTGATAGCTCTTGCCCTGGTTGTGCGCACCCCAGGTTACACTGCCTGAATAGGCGTTTGTGCCTTGCGAAGTGATGTCCGTCCAATCGGACGAGAGGACATACACACCTTGTTTGGTGGTACGCATATCGGCATTGCCACCCTCGGCATCGGCAACGTAGATACGACCAAAGAACGGGGAGTTGGGTGTCTTATCCACTGCAACACCCATCGGCGTAGCGAAGCTGAAGATAGGATCATCGTCGCTGAGTTGTGCAGGGTAGCTGACAGGCTCAGCGGTAACGGTCAGTTCATATACATCGAAATCGGCGGTGTTGAAGGGATTGTCGATCTCATGACCACCCATAGCCAACGCACCCAGTTCGGTGGAGCCTAACTCGTTGCCTTCCTTCGAAATCTTCAGGGTGGCAGTCTGAGCGTCGGTGTTCAAGCGGAAGGTGAACTTACCGTTGTTGAACTGGAGTTCGGAGGCGAAGATGTTCGCCACTTCGGTGATGCTTGATACGAAGTGCTGAATACCCAGACCTTCGGCAACTATATACACGTGTATTACATATTTATCTACGTACGCGAACGCGTGTGCACGCGAGGCGTTGCCGCTCATGGCTTGGAACTGCGAGATAGCAGTCTGTGCACCCTCGTCGATATCCCAGAGGCGGAAACCTACCTTGTCGTTTTGCACTTCGGGCTTAACCATCAAGTCGTGACCGGCATAACGGAGGAAGCAAGGGATCATGCCATTGCTCTCGATGTTCACGTCCTTGTTCGGCATCAAGGTCACGCGGCTTTCGGCATTCAGACCGAGCAGCGTAGCGGATTGTACATCGCCAACAGTAGGATGATCCTCATCGTAGTTGAGGGAGAGCAGAGCGTTGGCGGTAGTTGTCCAGAGCGTGGCTTTCCAGTGCGGAGCGCTGGCAGCCAAGGTGCCGGTTACGTTGCCATCGACCGTGCGTTCAGCCATCAGTTCGACGGAAGTGAACTCGGGATCGAACATATACACTTTCCAACTATTCTCTGCAGCCACACTTGCCAGGAGGAAGTTATCGGCAGCAAACGCGATATCCGAGAATACTACACCGGGGAGTGCGGGGAGCGTATCGATGGGGTTCATCTGCAGGTCGCGGCGGGTGAGTGTGCCGTCAGAGGCCAAGGCATATACATAACCTTCGCGGTATAGTACGCGCTTGAACGATTCGGTAGAAGCATGCTCCTCGCCTACCTTGGTGAAACCATAATCCGGCAAGAGCAGGGTGCCAAGGTCTTGCTCGGGCTCATCGAAGTCGGGCAGGTCGATGCGGGTATAGCGGAGGAAGAACTTCACACCGGCTATATCCTCGGCAGCCACGGTGACCGTTTCGGTCTTGCCAATGTAACCGCCTTTATCGGCGCGAACAGTATAGGTGCCCGGCTCCAGGTCGTAGAAGGCAAAGATACCGTTGTACCAATCATCAGTGATGACCGTATCGAGCGGATTGCCGTCGGCATCGCCGAGGATGACCGTAGCGCCGTTGAGCGGTAGCCACTGGTCGTCGGTATTGTTGAAATAGTAGAACTTAGGCTGCTCCAGATCGTCGATGGTCTGGTTGCTGCTCTTTACGAAACCGCTGATGCATGCCGTAGCCGGCAGCTGGCGGTCGAACCACTTGTGGAAGTACTGGAACATGCGCAGGGCTTCCAGGTGGCAATAGTCGTTGTTCATCAAGCGGTGGGTTTCCGGTGCATAGTCATGGAAACTACCCTCGGAGAGGTGACCGGGGACAGTGAGGGGGCGTAACACACCCAGACCGGCGAGCGGGTCGGTAGGACTGTCGCCGTAGAACGTTATATCGCCACGGATGTACGGCGTAGCACCGCTGCCCCACACGGTAAGCGGGTTCTTGATCTGCACACTGCCCGCCATGGCAGCCATCAAGTTCGAGGGAGCTACTGTAGGAGCGCCATCCTCGCCGTGGTAAAGCATCAACAGGTAATTGGTGCGCAGATTATGGGCGTTGGAGTGAATACTGAGGAAGTGATCCGCACCAAAGGCGTTAGCCTCCTCTGCGATCTCCGACAAGTAGCGGTCGCCGCCCGCCATGATAGCGTTGTACTCCGCCGAGCCGACTTGTACGTTCGGATAATAATCGATATCGCGTGCGCCGGAGGTATTCTCGGTACGTGAGATCATCACCGTAGCACCGGCAGCCTGGAGCATGTCGTACAAGTACAGCGCCTTGACCAAGTTCGACTTCGACTCCCAGTAACCGGCGGGGTTCGTCCACTGTTCGGGTACGGGGATCGTCCAACAACTACGGTCGTTAGCATCGTATCCGCCATGACCCGGGTTGAGGTAGATCTTGATACCAGCGAGGCCAACTGTTCCGGTCTGCTGTGCTCGGAGGGCAGTGTGAGCGGCGATGCGTGCGCGGTTACGCTGCACCTCTGCCTGGCGGCGTTCAACGACTTTGTTCTCATACCATATTGCCTCAAAGTCGGTCATCTCGCGATGCATCTTACCGTCGCGGCTTGTGCAGAAATACTCGGCACGGTACTCGGGGACTTCGTTCGGACCATAATACTCGAGTTTACCGGCAACCATCTCGTTGTCCATCCAGGTGGGTTCGATCATCCAACCCAGACGGCGAACATTCTTGCCGTTGAGGTCGCAAACATAGGCGCCCTGATAGGCTACATAGTAAGCGATATGCGTGCGGTCGGGGCTGAGACTTACCCAGAAGTAACTGGCATCAGCTCCGTTGGGGGTGAGGACGGTTTCCTGACCAACCATCTCCACTACGATCTTACAATCGCGCACAAAAACGTTTTGTGCTGCAAGGCTCAGGCTAAACGCCATGGCCAAAACAAAGAGAATAGATTTTCTCATATTGCGTGTGTTTTATGGTATAAATCTTATTGTTTCATCACTTTCTGCCCGTTGACGATGTACAAGCCGCTATCGAGGCTCTCAACATCATCGCCCATATACACACCGAGCAGCGAATAAACGCCTTGGCGTGCGGGCTGTGCAGTGGTCATATCCAGTGCATCCTCAATAGAGTCCTCCAGGGCAATCTCCACAGTGCGCGGTGCGCTCCACACATCGTTGGCGTTCGCCTTGCGGGTCTTGACGCGCCAGTAGTACGTGCCTAAAGGCAGCGCGGCAATGATATGTCGGGAGGAAGTAGTGAACGAGGGATCAATGGTCTCGTGGGTAAGGATGATATCCTCGAAGTTCGCATCGCGCGCAAGTTGGAAGAGGTAGCAATCCGCCTGCGGCACAAGATCCCAAGTGAAGGTGAAGGGCACTTTGCGTTTGCCGCCTTCAGCGGGCGTGAGCAGCGTAGCAGCCTGCTGTTCGGCTTCCGGTTCGCCTAACACGCGCAGCGCGTATTCGTTATTATAGCCGTCGAGCACACTTACGGCAATCTTGTGCGATTCCGTGCTTACCCCTTCTGGCAAGGTGAACGACTTGCTATAGGTTATACCTAGCAACATCTCTGCTTTGGAGAATATACCAACACGGTTCCGGAAGTTGTTCGGCACGGCATATACGGCAAAATGCACATCAGCGTCGGCATGGTTCCATGTTACTGTTTGTCCGTTGGCAGCGAGATCGGTGACCATCGTGCGTTCGGGTGCGGGCTTCCAGTTGATTGCCGGTGGCAGAGCGTACGAAGCAAACTGCTCCTTGCGGAAAGCTTTACGGAACTTCGAATCAAATACCCACGCCAAGGTGTTGTAGAACACCGAGCCGGGGGCATTGTCATAGACAGCCACGCGGTTGAGGTCGGTTTGGTTCTGCAACTCGCTAACGGTATAGGCGGCATCGGATTTCTCGTGGTACTTATATACCGCCATGCTTGAGTAGAACTGCTTGCCGAAGGTATCGGCGAGCCTGCCCCACCACTTGCTGAGCACGGAGTAGTCCTGCCCGCCGCCGATCTTCCAATACAACTGCGGGGAGATATAATCCACCGTGCCAGCCTTGAGCCAAGCCACAGGGTCGCAATAGATCTCCTGGTACATATTGCCGCCCGAGATGTTCGGCGGCAGACTGATACCTTCCTGATTAGCTACTGTGTAGTTGGTAGTCCATATACCGAACGGCGAAATACCGAAGACCACCCAGGGCTTGACGGCTTGAATGGTATCGTACACGGCTTTGACCATCTGATTGACATTGTCGCGACGCCAGTCGTGCACGTTCATGTCGGCAGGTTTGTACTTGCGTACGGAAGCCGAGTCCTGATTGGTAGTACCGCCGTAAGGGTAGAAATAGTCATCGAAGATGATACCGTCGATGTCGTACTTGCTAAGCACATCGCCCACCACATCCTTGATGCGTTGTTTCACCTCGGGCAATCCGGGATCAAGAACAATGTTGTTGCTGTAATAGAGCAGCCAGTCGGGATGCGTATTCTCGTAGTTGAGCGGGGTGTCGTTCGCTCCTGTCCACGATGCACCGGTACGCGAATAGCGGTAGGGATTCATCCACGCATGGCATTCTATGCCGCGCTTATGGCACTCCTCAATGCAGAACTGCAGCGGATCGAAGCCCGGGTACGTGCCACGGCTCACCTTCATAAAAGAAGACCATGGCTCGTACGCACTATTGTATAACGCGTCGGCACATGGACGGATATGAAAGAAAACGGCATTTAACTTGAGCGACT
Organism: uncultured Bacteroidales bacterium; assembly: GCA_902798965.1. GTDB lineage: Bacteria > Bacteroidota > Bacteroidia > Bacteroidales > Paludibacteraceae > Colicola. The sequence continues at coordinate 52,960 of CADBYS010000005.1, forward strand.
GAATGGAATCGAGCATTCTGATCATTTCCTGCTTCTGAGCGGAAGCGCCGGTAGAGCTTGGCCAATCGATATTATTGACAGTTGTGAACCACGTGGCACGCATCTCGCGTTTCGGTGCGGAAGCACCCCACAACTGACACAAACTACCCCAAAGCAGCACACCTGCAAGCAGGCATATTCGATGAGTAAAAGTGGTGTTCATACAATAGCGTTTTTCTATTTGGCATTATTCCACGTGCAAAGTTACAAAAAAAAAATGGAATTTGCAAATTTTTGGAGTATTTTTATCGTTTTTTTTTATGTAAATATGTCGAAAAACATATTTTTTGCTATTATCGAAAGATTTTGTTTGGAAATATTAAAAAAAAGTCGTACCTTTGTAGCCGATTTCAAAAGTTATTATGCGACACATATCAACCATAATCATTTTGGCGTTTTTATCGTGCACATTGGTGTACGGTCAGAGTGCCAAGCAGGCGGACGACCTGTTCAACAACCGTCAATACACCGAGGCACGTGCGGTGTACGAATCGTTGCTGCGCAAGCAACCTACCAACCCGTTGTACCTATACCGCGCTGCGCGCTGCGCACAGGAGGTAGGAGATTTGGCAACAGCCGAAACATTGTTTATCAAGGCAGGGACGAAGTATCCGCTTAGAAACTATTTCCTGGGCGAGATCTACTACAGCCAATGGCGCATGGCGGAGGCCATAGCGGCGTACGAGGCTTTTCTGCCTTCGATTGACGAGAATCACGAGCGTTGGCAACCCGTGCAGCAACGCATCGCTTCGGCGCAGATCATAGCCCGCTACCTAAAACATGTATCACGGGTGGAAGTAACAGGGGTGCAACGTGTGCCAAAAGCCGAGATGCTTACCGCCTACCCGCTCAGCGAGGAGGCAGGCGAACTGAGTATGGACAGTCTGGGCAATATCTTCACCACGCAACGCGGTGACCGGCGTTACTATGCCGTACGCTCCGCAGAGCAGCAAGACAGTACGACAACTGAGCGCACGCTGCTGGTGAGTCAGCAACGCTTGCTCGAGCACTGGGAGACTCCTGACACCCTGCGCGCCACGGTGAACAGCGGCACAACGAACGTTTATCCGTTTGTACTGACCGACGGTGCCACGCTCTATTTCGCTTCCGACCGTGAGGGAGGATTAGGCGGGTTGGACATCTACATGACCCGTTACAATGCCGCGTTGGGCGAGTGGTTGCCGGCGGAGAACATAGGTATGCCGTACAACTCACCGGCGGATGACTACCTGTTTGTGGCGGATGAGCATCTTGGTTATGCTTATTTCGCTACCGACAGGCACTGCGCGGGAAGCGACTCGGTGGAAGTGTACCGTATCAGTCTGGGCGAGCGCACATTCCTACGCGGATTGCCGGAAAACGAATTGGTTGCCTTGGCGCGCTTGGACAGCCTTATCCCGCTGCTCGCCACAGCCGAGCAACCGATAGAAGCAACGCAACAGGTCGATATACCGGCTACGGTTACGCCCACTGCCAGACCCGCGCAACGCATCAAGACAGAATCAACCGACTCCATCTATTTCGTACTTTCCGACGACGCGTTGTACACGCATCTATCGGATTTCCACAACGATTCAGCACGCGTGTTGTACGAGCAATATATTCGTTTGGAGCAAGCACAGCAGCAAGCCCAACAGATGTTGGATAGTTTGCGCCATCAGTACTACGAAGCCGACAGCAACACCCGCGCCTCACTTGAGGCACGTATCCCTGCGCTGAGCGACGAGATTCTGAATCGCAAGCGTCTGCTGCGTGAGACACTATCGCGCGTACGTTCGCTTGAAACGCAGCAATAACGGCAGTAGTTGACCAAGCTTGGTCAACTAATCATAGCTATCAACAATATCTCATTGACCATTCTTGGTCAATGACCAACACACAAAAAGCGGAAGTTTTTGACTTCCGCTTTTTCTTATCTCGGCATTAAATGCCTCGAACGATTATTTGTGGTCCCACTAGGGCTTGAACCTAGGACCCCCTGATTATGAGTCAGGTGCTACTAACCAACTGAGCTATGAGACCCCGCGTTCGGCAAATCGTGCTTCCGGATGTCGCGCTGCGACATTAAGCGCACGATTGCCTCCGCTCTTCGAAAAACATCGTTACACGATCTTTTTCGAGTATTTCAATGAACCCTTCTATAGAGAACTTTCTTTACAAAGAACTCATCACAAAGACTTCCGATAAGTGTTCGGCAAAGCGAACGCTATTTTATTGCTCACCGCGGGCACGGGCGGCAACGGCACGAGCTTCCTCCTTGGTGATGGCTTTCTGCTGGTCGTTAAGCACAGGAATCTGCAGTTTAACGGAAGGCAGAATCACGTTAGGATCGGGAGCTACGTTTTTGTTTGCCAACCAGATATATACCCAGCAGAAGGTATTGCGGTAGTACTTACGTGCCAACTGGCTGAGCGACTGACCTTCCACAACGGTCGGTTGAGCTTTCGGTTCCCAATCTTCCTGAAGTTTCAGTTCCTCGTGACGCTCTTCGGGCAGAATCATGATCTCACCCGGAGCGAGTTTCGGTTGCTCCTCTTTGACAGCAGGTGTTGATGATACTGCCGAAAGAGAAGTTACTTGCTCACGCTTGTCCGTCATCACAACAGTGTCACGATGGATAATAACCAGTGTATCCTTGTGATAAACCACAACGGTATCGATGCGATGCTCGTAGATATGCATCTCCTCGGGGTGCGACTCGTAGTACTTCGTTTCCAGAACCTCGTACGAAGAAACGTTTTTCACGTGGTTCTTCTCCGTTGCGTTGATCTTCCAGCGGAGTACCAACTCGGCATTGTACATACCATCGTTACGCTTGTTCACCGAGTTCTTTCTGTAGCGGTTATCTACATAATCGCTCATAAAGATATCGTATTGCATGCGCAAACCTAATGCCAACTCACGCGAAACGTTGAACTCGGTTGATACACCGAACGGGATATAAGCCACCGTCTCCAACTTGGAGCCATGCACATTCGGATCGGTGAGGTCGTCCTCTTGATACTGCTGGCTGTCGCCGCCAGTTTCCGCATCACGGAATTGAACCTGATTCTTATACATGGTTACACCGATACCCGACCAAACGTTCAGGGCAAAGATGTCCGACACGGCTTTCGGGAACCAAGCATTCACCATATTAAAGGTCACGTACGCCTGCAAGCTATGCATCATGCTTTTGTACACAGGTTTGCCTTTTGCCAAGACGCCAGTACCATCCAGCGTTACGAACGCTTCGTCCTTGGTGGTTTTGATTTGCGGCATATCAAAGTGATAGCCCGCACCCAGACCCCAAACAGGACTGAAGTTGTATTCCAACGCCAAACCTCCGCCATAACCGAGGTTCATGAAACGTCCCATCGGGAAGTCTCCGTTAAAAACGCTCACGCCGCCATTGAACACGAGTGAGAATGCTGCGGTCGGTTTGGCCATGTTGGCCGTAGCTTTGAACGGGTGGACGCCCATAGTAGTCGTATCAACTTCTGCAGGCTCTTGTGCCATCATTGTACCGAACATACCACAAAGGGCAATTGCTAATACTAAAAATTTTGCTCGCATAACACTATATTAAGTTGCAATTTTTCACAAATCGGCTGCAAAGATAACACTTTTTTTTGAAATATGCAAGAAAAATTAAAAAAAAATGCAAAAAATGTAAAAAAAAATGCAAAATACTTGCATATTTGCATATTTATTTGTAACTTTGTAGTAAATTTTCAACAATTGCAACAAAAAATCACCAAAAATATGGATATACTGAAATCAATGTACGAGCGTGCGAAGAATCATCCGCAGCGCATCGTGTTGCCGGAAGGCGACGAGCCTCGCACCTTAGAGGCAGCTAACATCATTCTGGAACAAGGCTTAGCCAAGCTTACTCTGATCGGCAATCCGGAAGTCATCCGTAAGATGGCTGCAGAGAAAGGTTATGCCCATATCGACAAAGCCACCATCTTCGATCCCGCAACTGATCCGAAGATGGGCGAGTACGCGAACCTGTTGTACGAACTGCGCAAAGCCAAAGGCATGACAGAGGAGGAGGCCAAGAAGAAAGCCCAAGACCCTCTGTATTTGGGTTGCCTTATGATCAAAGCCGGTGATGCCGACGGCGAGTTGGCCGGTGCACGCGGCACGACGGCCGATACGATCCGCCCCGCATTCCAGATCCTGAAGACCAAACCGGGTTGCAAGATTGTATCCGGCGCATTCCTGATGTTCACCCCCGCCAAGCATCTTGGCGAGGATGGTTTCCTGTTGTTTGCCGACTGTGCGGTTAACCCCAACCCGAGTGCTGAGGAACTGGCACAGATTGCCGTATCGACCGCAGAGACAGCCCGCACGATTGCAGGCATCGAGCCGAGAGTGGCAATGTTGTCATTCTCGACCAAGGGTTCGGCCAAGCACGAGAATGTGGATAAGGTAACTGCCGCTTTGGCTATGGCGCACGAGTTGGCACCCGAGCTGGAGATTGACGGCGAGTTGCAAGCCGACGCAGCATTGATCCCGAGCGTAGGCGAGAAGAAAGCTCCGGGCAGCAAGGTAGCAGGTCACGCTAATGTGCTCGTGTTCCCTGACCTGCAGGCCGGCAACATCGGTTACAAACTGGTAGAGCGCTTCTCGGGCGCTGATGCTGTTGGACCAATTCTGCAAGGCATAGCTGCTCCGGTGAACGACCTGAGCCGCGGCTGCAAGGTGCAAGACATCGTGCAGATGGTAGTTATCACGGCTAATCAGGCGATTAAATAGACCGCTACGCTCAAAGAGAAAAGACCGTTTCACTCAAAGACAAAAGAGTGAACGGCCTTTCGACTAAACAAGAATAATTAATCATTAAAATACAATAAATATCCATGAAAATCTTAGTTTTGAATTGTGGCAGTTCGTCTATCAAGTATGCATTGTACAACATGGACGACAAGAGTGTTATGACCTCCGGCGGCGCAGAGCGCGTAGGTTTGGACGGTGCGTTCGTAAAAGTGAAACTCGCTAACGGCGAGAAGAAACAGATCATGCACGATATGCCCGAACATACCGAGGGTGTGAAGTTCATCTTCTCGCTGCTGACCGACCCTGAGATAGGTGTGATCAAGAGTCTGAAGGAGATTGACGCAGTAGGTCACCGAATGGTGCACGGCGGCGAGAAGTTCGCCAAGTCGGTAGTCATCACTCCGGAGGTTATCAAGGCCTTTGAGGAGGTGAGCGATCTGGCTCCGCTGCACAACCCCGCTAACCTGAAAGGTATACGTGCCGTTGAGGAGTTGATGCCGGGTCTGCCGCAGGTCGGCGTGTTCGACACCGCCTTCCACCAAACGATGCCCGCCTACAGCTATATGTACGCTCTGCCGTACGAGGTATATGAGAAGTTCGCCGTTCGCCGTTACGGATTCCACGGCACGAGCCATCGCTACGTGAGCACGCGTGTGTGCGAATTTTTAGGTGTACCGTACGAGAAACAGCGCATCATCACCTGCCATATCGGTAACGGAGGTTCGCTGGCAGCCGTTAAGGACGGCAAGTGCATGGACACGACGATGGGTCTCACTCCGCTGGAAGGTATCATGATGGGTACGCGCAGCGGTGACGTGGATGGCGGCGCTGTAACGTTCTTGCAGAAAAAACTCGGTCTGAATCCTGACGAGATGTCCGACCTGCTGAACAAGAAATCCGGTGTAGCGGGCGTTTCGGGCGTAGGCTCCGATATGCGTGACCTGGAGGCAGCAGTAGCAGCCGGCAACGAGCGTGCCAAACTGGCAACGGATATGTACAACTACAAGATCAAGAAATACGTCGGCGCCTTTGCCGCAGCTATGGGCGGTGTGGATATCATCGTATTCACAGCAGGTGTAGGCGAGAACCAAGCCTCGATGCGTGCCGCCGTTTGCCGCGACATGGAGTTCATGGGCGTGAAGGTTGATGAGGCGCTGAATGCTACGATCCGTGGCAAGGAAGCCGTGATCTCTACTCCTGACTCGAAAGTTAAGGTTGTAGTTATCCCGACCGACGAAGAGCTGATGATTGCAAGTGATACAGCTGCATTGGTTAAATAACGCGTATTTATATATGCGACGTTATTAGCGCGTAACTTAATACGCGTTGTTATCAATTTGCAGTTATTAACATTATCACTTTGTATTCATGAGTAAAATAATCATTTATCAATGTTTTCCGCGTTGGTTCACCAACTACGTTACCGCGCGTGTGCCTCAGGCAGACAAGAGCGTTAACGGCTGCGGAACATTTGCAGGCATCAATACCAAAGCCTTGAAGGCAATACAGGAGCTTGGCGCGACGCACGTCTGGTACACAGGCGTGCTACGCCACGCAACTGCGGAGCATAACACTCCGGCCATCACCAAAGGCAAGGCGGGTAGTCCGTACTCCATAACCGACTACTACGATGTTGATCCCGATTTGGCAGTTCACGAGCAGAAACGAATGGAAGAGTTCGAGGCACTCGTAGCCCGCACGCACAAGGCCGGCATGAAGGTCATTATTGACTTTGTGCCCAACCATGTGTCGCGCGAGTACAAGTCTGCCTGTCGTCCGGAAGGTGTAGAGGATTTAGGCGAACATGATCATAGCGAGTGGGCATTCTCGCCGCTGAACAACTTCTATTATATTCCGGGCGAGGAGTTCAGGCCGTCGTTTGACATAGGGGATTACCATGAGTACCCTGCCAAGGTGACCGGCAACGATTGCTTCAGCGCTCATCCGTCGGTTAACGACTGGTACGAGACGGTGAAGCTCAACTACGGTGTGCACTATATGGGCGGCTGCGAGAAGCAGTTCAACCCCATCCCCGACACATGGCGGAAGATGAGCGACATTCTACTGTTCTGGGCAGGGAAAGGCATCGATGCTTTCCGCGTGGATATGGCGCACATGGTGCCCGTAGAGTTCTTCGATTGGGCGATCCACCGCGTTAGAGCCGTGTTCCCGAACGTGCAGTTCATCGCCGAGATCTATGATCCGGGATTGTACCGCCCGTATCTGAAGGCAGGTTTCGACTTCCTGTACGACAAGGTAGGCATGTACGATTACCTGCGTGCCGTGACCAGCCGCAACTACAGTGCCGAAGGTATCAGTCACCAGTGGCAAGCCGTGGACGACATACGCGAACATATGTTGTACTTCCTGGAGAACCACGACGAGCAACGCATCGCCTCGGGCTTTTTCTGCGGCAGCGGAAGAGCCGCCGAGCCGTCGATGATTGTAGCCGCCACGTTGGGTACGAACCCCGTAATGATCTACTCAGGACAGGAGGTTGGCGAGAAAGGCATGGATGTTGAAGGCTTCTCGGGCATGGACGGTCGCACCACGATCTTCGACTACTGGGGCGTGAAGAGCATTCAGGCCTGGGCGAACAAAGGTAAGTTCGACGGTGCGGGACTGGACGACGAGCAACGTGACTTGCGGGCATTTTACTGCAAACTGCTGCAGATTGCCAAGACCAGCCCGGCTATCAACGAAGGTAAGATGTACGACTTGGAGTACGCTCAGGGCGAAGGCTTCAACCGCCACAAGCAATATGCGTTCCTGCGCAAGCACGGCAAGCAGACGTTGCTCATCGTTGTCAACTTCGACGACAAAGAGGTGGATGTGCCTGTGACAATCCCCGCTGACGCATTCATCTACCTGCAGATGGACGAGAAACTGAGCGTTCACGCTATTGATCTGCTTTCCGGTCGTACGATCGACGAGCCGCTGATGACCAGCACACCAATGCACGTGACATTGCCCGCGTGGACAGGAGCTATTCTGCAGATCCATTAATATCCGGCAGTCAAGGTGACTGCCATATAACACAGATATGGAAAAATTCAGAGATTTCTTAACGCTCGTACGTTGGCAGAACGTGCTGATGATTGCTGTTACAGTGTACGTCATGGAGAAATGGGTGGCAACACCCATTCTCTGTGCGGCGTACTTCGGCGAACAGCTGCCGTGGTATGTACTGCTGCTGATGACCATGGCTTGCTGCCTGATTGCTGCCGGCGGCTATGTTATCAACGATTACTTCGATGTAAAGATCGATGCCATCAACCGCCCCGACCGCCTTATTGTCACGCGTTCGGTAAGCAAGCAACAGGCCATGCAGCTATTTCAGATGTTGACGGCTTTGGGTCTGCTGTGCGGCATAGCGACCGCCTGGCTGGTGAGGAGCTGGATACTGGGCGTTGTGTTCGTGTTTGTACCGGGATTGTTGTGGTTCTACTCAGCCTCGTACAAGCGCCTGCTGCTCATCGGCAATCTGACGATTGCCCTGGTAACCGCGCTTACGCCGCTGATTGTAGCGATGGCGAATGTGGCTTACCTGAAACACCTATACAGCAATATGCGCGGACATATCAACGTGCTTGACTACACTACCCTGCCCCATGATATCTATCTCTGGCTCGGAGGCTTTGCGGCGTTTGCTTTTATCGGCACACTTATTCGCGAGATCATCAAGGATATGGAAGACCAACAAGGCGATCGCGAACTGGAGTGTCATTCTTTGCCTGTGGTGTTTGGCGATACGGCGACGAAGGTTATCGTCACCTTGCTCATCCTTGCCATGGCCGCAGCCATCGTGTGGCTTGCATGGTGGGTTATTCCCTCGCCGATGACCGGCAGATACGCCATCTTCGGTCTGCTTATCCCGCTGATTTGCGTGCTATACCTGCTATGGAAAGCAAGTATCCCTTCTGATTACCGCACCACGCAACGCGTGATGAAGTTTGTGCTGTTTATGGGTGTGATGTTTAGTTTTGTTGTAACGCGACTATTATGAACGTCCGTTTTGTTGTAACACGATTGCTATGAATATTATCTTAGGTTCGCAGTCACCTCGCCGCCGCGAATTGCTGCGCGGCTTGGATATTGATCACTCGGAGGTAGTGATAGATGCCGATGAGTCGTATCCGAGCGAGTTACAAGGAGGCGATATACCTATGTATATATCGCGTGCGAAGGCGCAAGCGTACCTGCGCGCGCACGAGTTGAGTTCTGATGAGTTGCTCATCACGTCAGACACCATCGTTTGGTCGGCGGGTCGGGTGCTTGGCAAGCCGCACTCGGAGCAAGAGGCGTGCGGGATGCTTAAGAGCCTGAGCGACAAGACACATCAGGTGTTTACGGCAGTATGTTTTGCCGGCAGAAGGAACGGTCAGCCGTTCATGGATTGTTTCGTGGATCGTGCCGACGTGACATTTCTGCCCTTGAGCGAAGCGGATATCACCTACTACGTGTCGCACTACCACCCGTTGGACAAGGCCGGAGCCTACGGAATACAGGAGTGGATAGGGTATATCGGTGTGAGCCAGATCAAAGGCTCATTCTTTACCGTTATGGGTTTTCCAACCCATATCGTTCACCAGTACATAAACAAGCTGAAAATGCTGAATTGACCGCAAAATTCGGCTTAGAAATCGTCACATTTGAGGTATAGGCACAACATACTGGTAATCAGATAGATGAATGCATGAGGTTCCTATAAGGTTTCTATAAGCTTTCTATAAGCTTTATGGTTACCCATGTGGTTGATAGGCGGCGGGAAGGCGGCGGGCAGGATTAGAGAGGAACGAACGATAGCTAAATACTTGTATTAGAAGGGATAACCGATGGCGAAGTGGAAGGTCATATCGTCACGCCAGCAGAGTCCGTTCTTGACGGTTCGCCACTCGGCGCCATGCGTAGATCCACTCCAACGGCTGGGGTCGTAGAGTTTGACACCGAAGTCAATACGGAAGAGTAAGATATTGAAATCCAAACGCAAACCTGCGCCGTACGCCAAAGCTATCTGCTTGTAGAACTGATCCCACAGGAAGACACCTCCGGGTTGCGCCTCGTAGTCGTAGATTGTCCAGTTGTTGCCGGCATCGACGAAGGCTGCGAGTTCGATGATCGACCACACGCGCCAACGGTATTCGATATTGAGGTCGAGGCGGATATCACCTACCTGGAGGTCGTAGCTGGAAAGATCATTGTTTCCACGGAATATTCCGGGACCTAAGGTTCGTGCCTGCCAACCGCGCACGCTATTGGAACCTCCGGAGAAAAAGCGTTTCTCGAAAGGCACAGACTTGGAGTTGAGATAAGGCACGGCGACACCAAAGCCGGCATGGAAGACGAGCCTGTGTTTGGGCGCAAGCAGCTGATTATATGAGAAGTTGAGGTCTGCGCGGGCATATTGCGAAAAAGGAACCTTAACGATGGAATAGACACCATCTTCATCCTTTTTGACATTAAAGGCGCTGCAAATGCCGTATAACAGGTTGCCAGCCGTTTCGAGTCGGTAACCGAAGTTGACGAAACTCTGTTCAGTTGTGTTGGCACGTTTGCCGGAGTAACTGCCCGAAACGCCCCAACCTCCGATCAGGTGGTCTTGGTAGCTGTATTTGAGGATGGACGAACGGCTAAGAATCTCATCGCGGAACCGGTCGGAGACGTACGGCATATATATATAACTGATATCGAGCACGTTGAATGTATGCGTCCAACGACTATGCGGCTTATGTAAATTGTAGTACAGACCGGCGTTGAAAATCATTCGCGTGAACTCTTCGGGACGTTGCTGGTAGGAGAACATGAGGTTGGTTCGCCAGTTGGACGGGAACTTTAATCCTACTTCCCCGCGCGTTTCGATGGCTCGACCTCCGTTGAGTCGCCACTCGTAGAGTGCGCTACCGCTGACCTGCAGTTCCTCCGCTCCGCGGAAGATGTTGCGGTTGGTATAAGTCAGTTTTCCATCAATACCCCAAGCATCACCGGAGTAGGTTCCTTCCAGTTCGGCACTGACGCTGTTCATCTTATTGCGGCTAATAAAGATGTGACACACCAGACTGTCGTTGGAAACAAGTTCGAAATGGATGTCGGTGTACTTGATAGGTCCGAGTCCGTTGAGGTTGGCGTAGGTGTTCGTGACCGCTCTTTCGCGGTAGAGGCCACCGGGTTTGATTTCGCATTGACGGATAAGTACATTTTCGCGCAACAGCTGCCTTCCGCGCCAACTGAAACAGAAGTTGTCGTGTTCGCTGTAATGCAGCACCGTATCGGAGATATCCTCCGCTTGAGTCATATCCATATAGAAACACACGCGTGCAATCGAATACTGACGGAAGATAAGATTGCGCACGGAATCCGGCTGTGATGTAAGGAACTCGCTCAAGTGAAGGCGCAGATCAATCTCGCGGTTGTAGGTACTATCGGCCTCGTAGTGCAAGAACTCCTTATCAAAGAAGTAGTAACCCCGGTTTCGCATCCTTTTGGTTATTCGGTCACGTTCGTCGTCGAGCGCCTGTGTGGAGTAGCGCATTCCGGGTTCGATGAGTTTGCGCCGTGTGGTAACAGCCATCTCGCGCAAAGTAGGATGCTCGAGGTCGATGTTATAGTTGCGAATCTTATATTCCTCGCCGGCATGAACATAGTAGTTCAGCCACACTTTGCGGTCTTTGACGATGGTGGACGTATCGACAGTAGCCCGGAAGAAACCTTCGTTTTGCATGGCTTTGCGTATCTGCGCGATACTTTGACCGGTTTGTTCGTCATCGTAGATCACCGGCGGTTCACCTACCTTGTGCGCATTGCCCGTAGCCCATTTGTCGTACTTGCTGACAGTATCAAGCGGGGCAGTATTGTAGAGGTCGAGTTGGAGCTTCCAGAATCCGAGGATCTCGGTGTTCTGCGTCTGCCGCAAGTACCGCTTGAGGTCGGCAGGGGAAACGGCGTTGGTACCTTCGACATTGATATGGGTCTTAAACAGCAGTTTCTCGTTTTCGGGCACAAACTTGGTAGCATTGCACGAACAAAGAAGTATCCCCATGACGGATACCACGACAAAAATCATGTGTCGAACCACTCTATTCATCGTGCTTTTGCAATGTTGATTTGGGTACAATGCACATTTCGGCCTACAAAGTTACAAAATTATTTGCAATTTTGCAAATTTTTATGTATCTTTGCATCGTTTTTTTTCAAATAATTGACAAATACGTATTCAATACCCGAAAAATGACCCATTTAGAGCAAAAACAAATTCGTTCGCTTCGGTTAAAGAAGTACCGTGACGAGTTAGGTCTGTTTGTAGCAGAAGGGGATAAGTGTATCGGTGAGTTGCTGAAGTCGTTTGAGTTGGTTCACCATCTCACGCCTGAGAATACTCCGCTGAAGGAGATTGAGCGTTTGTCGAGTCTGCAAACGCCTCAGGGCAGCATCGCTGTTTTTCGCAAGCCGGCTTACGCCAATGGATGGTCGGCAAGCGAGTTGCAGGCCGATTGCCTGTATCTGGCGCTTGACGATGTGCAAGATCCGGGCAATGTAGGCACGATTATTCGCACGGCTGACTGGTTTGGCGTGAAACATATCCTATGCAGCGAGGGGACAGCCGACTGCTTTGCGCCGAAGGTGGTACAAGCCACGATGGGTGCGTTGGCTCGTGTGCAAGTACACTACCTGTCGAACGAAGATTTTTGTGCGCTGCTGCAGCAGTCTGCCAAAGCGGGAATACCTGTTTACGGAACGCTTCTGGACGGAGAGGATATCTACTCCGCAAACGCCATCGCCGACAAGTCACGCGGAATAATCGTAATGGGCAATGAGGGCAAAGGGTTGTCGGCAGCCGTACGCAAGTGCGTGACACACCGTTTGCGCATCCCGTCCTACCCTGCCAACGAACCGACCTCGGAAAGTCTGAACGTAGCCATCGCTACCGCCGTTACTCTCGCCGAGTTCCGGAGAGAGGGATAAGACAGGCTCGTGCGTGAGGGGAAAAAAGTCGAAAAAACCACACTAAAGTGTGGGTGAAGATAGAAAAACGATTTTTCTTGAAAAAAAAATGGCAAAAAACTTGCAATTGTCATTTTTTTTTTGTATCTTTGTAGGCTTTTTTGACAGAAAGCCCCTGATCGGGTTAAAATGCCCGAACAGGCGATAATGGAAAATAACATTTTTTCGGAAAAATATAAGACAGAAATAATGCAAGAACAAGAAATGCAAGGACAACCTGTAGAATTGCAGGAAGAGAAGTACGATGGCTCAAGTATTCAAGTGCTTGAGGGTTTGGAGGCAGTGCGCAAGCGCCCTGCGATGTATATCGGCGATATCTCTCAGAAAGGTTTGCACCACTTGGTATATGAGGTGGTTGACAACTCGATCGACGAGGCCTTGGCGGGCTTCTGCGACGAGATAGCCGTACATATTGAGAAAGACAACTCGATAACCGTACAGGATAACGGTCGTGGTATCCCTGTTGATATGCACCCGAAGGAGCACAAGAGCGCTCTGGAGGTGGTAATGACCGTACTACATGCCGGCGGTAAGTTCAACAAGGACAGTTACAAGGTTTCCGGCGGTTTGCACGGTGTAGGTGTGAGCTGCGTGAACGCGCTGAGTACGAAGATGCACGTGGAGGTGTATCGCGACGGCGCTATCCATTGCCAGGATTATGCCAAGGGCAAACCGCAAGCACCTGTGCACATCATCACCGAAGAGGAAGCTACGGGTAACTGGGAACTCCGCAAGACCGGTACATTCGTACAGTTCTGGCCTGATGATACGATATTTACGGTAACCACCTACGAGTGGGATATCCTCGCCAAGAGAATGCGCGAGTTAGCTTACTTGAATGCCGGCATCAAGATTGTGCTGAAAGACAAACGCGTGACAGAGGAGGCTGTATTGGAGGACGGCACGAAGGTTACGGGCTGCAAGAAGGAGGATTTCTACTCGGAGAAGGGCTTGAGCGAGTTCGTTCGTTATATCGACGGTAACCGCACGCCGCTGATTTCCGAGGTTATTCATCTGAATACCGACAAGTACGGTACGCCGGTGGAAGTGGCGATGATCTACAACACCGACTTCAACGAGAATGTTCACTCGTACGTGAACAATATCAATACGATAGAGGGCGGTACGCACGTGGCAGGTTTCCGCGCTGCGTTGACCCGCGTGATGAAAAAGTACGCCGAGGACAGCAAGATGCTTGAGAAAGCCAAGCTGAAGGACAAGGACGGCAATGCGACGATCGATCCGAACGATTTCCGCGAGGGATTGACGGCTGTTATCAGTGTTAAGGTAGCTGAGCCTCAGTTCGAAGGCCAGACGAAGACGAAACTCGGTAACTCCGAGGTAGCCGGTATGGTTAACTCTGCCGTAGCCGAGGCTTTGCAGAACTATCTGGAGGAGCATCCCGATGACGCCAAGCGCATCGTGGAGAAGGTTATCCTGGCTGCGCAGGCACGTATTGCTGCCCGCAACGCCCGCCAAAGCGTGTTGAGGAAATCGCCGCTGAGCGGTGGTGGTCTGCCGGGTAAGCTGGCTGACTGCTCGTCGAAAGACCCTGCTGCGTGTGAGTTGTTCCTGGTCGAGGGTGACTCGGCAGGCGGAACAGCAAAGACCGGTCGTGACCGTGAACACCAAGCCATTCTGCCATTGCGCGGTAAGATTCTGAACGTAGAGAAAGCGATGGAGCACAAGGTGTTCGAGAGCGAGGAGGTACGTAATATCTTCACGGCACTGGGTATCACGTTCGGCACGGAGGATGACCCGAAGGCGCTGAACCTGAGCAAGATCCGCTACCACAAGGTGATCATCATGGCCGATGCCGATGTGGACGGTGCACATATCGCTACGCTGATCATGACGCTGTTCTTCCGCCATATGAAAGAGGTGATTGAGCAAGGACACCTGTATATCGCCATGGCTCCGCTGTACTTGTGCTCGAAAGGCGCAACGAAGGAGTATTGCTGGAACGACCAGCAGCGCCACGACTTCATCCAGCGCTACGGCAACGGCGACGAGAAGCAGATCAAGACGCAGCGTTACAAAGGTCTGGGTGAGATGAGCGACGAGCAGTTGTGGGAGACGACCATGGATCCCGAGCGCAGAATGCTCAAGCAAGTGACGATAGAGAACGCTGCCGAGGCTGACCGTATCATATCGATGCTGATGGGCGATGAGGTTGGTCCGCGTCGTGAGTTCATCGAGCAGAACGCAACCTACGCAAAGATAGACGCGTGATTTTGTTTTTTCTTGGCACCTTTGCTTTTTCGGCTCGGTCATTATGCCCGCATAACACCCTCACCGGAAAAAACAAATCCACTCAAGAAAAATTCAAAATCGGATAATAGACATTGAGATGAAAATAGCAGTATATTGCAGTGCGAAGGATTGTATTCCTGAGGAGTATTTGCGACTTGGGGATGCGCTGGGCAGATGGCTGGCTGAGCATGGACATACATTGGTGTATGGCGGCGCTACAGGCGGCTTGATGACCCGCACGAGCGATGCTGCACGGGCTGCAGGTGGTGAAGTGATAGGCGTAGTGCCTCATCGTATTATAGCCGCAGGCAGGCTGGCAGCGAACTGCACGACACAGTATATAGTAAAGTCGATGGCCGAGCGGAAGCAAACGATGCGCGACGTAGCCGACTGCTTTATATGTCTTCCGGGATCGTACGGCACGCTGGATGAGATGTTCGACGTGATAGCTTCCGGAACAGTGGGCGAGCACAAGAAGCCGATATATATCCTTAATTACAAGGGATTTTATGAAGGTATTCGCCGCGAAGCAGAAGATATGCGCGCACTGCAGTTCCTACCGCAGCAGGAGTCGTACACGCCGGTGTATGTCAACACGCTTGAAGAGCTGTATAAGCTATTGATAAATTGACAAATAATTAAACAACCGAAATATGAAACATGTTACACAACTCAAGGCTGACACCTTGACAACCGCCCAGATGGAAGAGCGTATTCGCCAAGTGAGTACCGATATCCGCCGTTATCGTGATATTGAGAACTCTTCGGAGTTGGCAGAGTTCATGGCACTGAAACCGATTGTAGAAGCCAAAGAATTTCAGGATTACAAGCAAGAACTGCTCACGACGAAATACAAAGACCGTGAGGAGTACAGACTACTCAGAGATTACGAGAGCGCCAAGCATAGCTGGCATGTTCGTTGGTTCCACTTTTTCCGCGGCCGCTCCAAAGTGCAAGAGTACATGCACTTTGCCGAAACGAGCGATTTTTCGAAGTTGAAAGATCCCGAGGCAGTGAAAGCCGATCCGCGATTGAAGAGGATGCAGCGTTTGGGCAATTCATTTGCCGTAAAGCGTTATTTGGTTCATAAGAACTCCCATGAGGTGAGCGAATATTACCGCTTGCGTGACATAGTGAACAACACCGAGTTCCGCACGCGGAATCACTTCTGGAAGAACCCCAAACGTTGGTACACGACCTTGCAGAGTCAGCAAGACGGCAAGTATCAGGCGCTGAAAGAGTCGTCGAACATCAAGTTCTTCCTCTCACAAGACCCGAAGAAGATCGCCGAGTACGAGGCCTATCAGGAGATGTTTGCCGACGCTTGTCAGTGGAACAGGATGCAGGACAGTCAGTGGAAAGCCGGTTTCTATTACGGCAACAACAAGCTGAAAACCAGCCACTCGTACGCCAACGAGGAGGCCGCCATGAACAACGGCCGTAACGTTCAATGCTCGCGCGACGGAAGAATGCAGGTGGCTGTGAAAGCCGAGCACGCTTCCGTTCCGGCTTGGGATGCAAAGAAAGGCTTCATCATGAAGGACTACGACTACACCGGTGATGTTATCCAGACTGCCGAAGACTTCCGCGCTGCAGAAGGAATGTTCCAGGTTAAAGCTTCGTTCACGGGTAAGGCACACGGCGCTATCTGCCTGATGAGCGAGAACCGTCTGCCTATCTTGCGTATAGCTGAGTGGGACGGCAAGAATGTAACCATGGGCGTGACGTTCGAAAAGTTTGAGGAGCAGACGACAGTTGAAGGTCTGAAAGAAGGAACTGAGTACGTATTTACGGTATTCATCTCATCGGCAGACATCACGTGGTACGTCAACAATCAGGAGGTAGCCCGTACGGCCAACAAGCTGGGCACCAAGGTGTTCCCGACTGTTATTGCCTTCCTGCCGGAAGGCGTAAAAGCAACGGGTGTGACCTCCATTGACTGGTTTAAGGCTTACAAGCACTAATCTATGTTTCTGATAGCCGGTCCTTGTGCGATTGAAGGCAGGCAGATGGTTATGGAAACCGCTGCCGAGTTGCAAGCGGTGTGTCGTGAACTCGACATCCGCTTGTACTTCAAGTCGTCGTTCGACAAAGCCAACCGCACCTCTTCGGGTTCGTCCCGCGGCGTGGGAATGGCAGAAGGACTGCGTATCCTTGCCGAGGTCAAGCAGCAATACGGCTTGCCTATCGTGACGGACGTGCACGAGAGTTACCAGTGTGCGCCGGTGGCCGAGGTGGCTGATGTGTTGCAGATTCCCGCTTTCCTCAGTCGCCAGACCGACCTACTGCAGGCGGCAGCCCGAACAGGTAAGACAGTGAACATCAAGAAAGGTCAGTTTATGGCACCGTGGGATATGCGCGGAGCGATAAACAAGTGCACGGAAGTCAATCCCGAGGCAACCATCTGGCTCACGGAACGTGGATCATCGTTCGGCTACGGCAACCTGGTGGTGGACATGACCTCACTGGTTAAGATGCGCGAGTACGGCCGCCCCGTTATCTTCGATGCTACGCACTCCGTACAACAGCCCTCGTCGCAGCAAGGTGTGACGGGCGGCAACCGCGAGCTTGTGCCACCGTTGATGCGCGCGGCGTTAGCCATTGGCGTTGACGGGTTGTTCCTGGAGGTGCATCCCGATCCCGACAAGGCCATCAGCGATGCAGCCAACCAAGTGCGGCTGGCAGACATTCGTGACCTGCTCCAACAAGCCAAAGCGTACGACGAGCTAACGAAAAAGTTGACCCAAAATTGACAGCGGATGACAGCAACGATAGATAAAGCGAAAGAAATCTTCCTGCAGGAGATAAGCGAGCTGACCAGGTTATCGGAGACGATCGACGAACGGTTCGCTCAGGTGGTGGATGCGCTCTACGCTTGCAAGGGTAAGATCGTGGTGATGGGTATCGGTAAGACCGGTATCATCGGCAGGAAGATTGCTTCGTCGCTGGCATCGACCGGAACACCGGCGATCTTTGTTAACGCCGCAGAGGCAGTGCATGGCGACCTGGGAATGGTAGCCGGCGACGATGTAGCCTTGCTGGTAAGCAACAGCGGCGCTACGAACGAGATATTGGCGGTTATCGATCCCTTGCATCAGTTAGGTTGCCGCATCATTGCCATGACCGGCGATCTGCAGTCACCCTTGGCCCAACGTGCTGATCTGGTACTGTCGGTGCACGTGGATAAAGAGGTGTGTCCGCTTGGCTTGGCACCTACGACCTCAACCACTGCCACGCTGCTGATGGGCGATGCGCTGATGGTTTGCCTCATGGAGAAACGCAATTTCCAAGCAGAGAACTTCGCTGTATATCACCCGGGAGGCGCACTGGGAAGAAAACTGCTGGGACGCGTGGGCAACCACATGTCACAATCTGTACCGAAAGTATATACCGACACGCCTTTCCGGGATGTGGTTAGCGAGATGAGCGATCACCATCTGGGAATGACGATGGTTTATGAGCAGTCAGCTTGCGTAGGAATAATCACGGATGGTGACTTGCGTCGCGCTATACAGAAATACAACGACGTACATATCACCGCAGCGCAAGTGATGACTGTCGGTTACAAGCATATAGCCAAAGACGCCTTGCTATCCGAGGCGTTGGCTATAATGGACAAGTACAATATTACCACGCTTGCCGTGACGGAGAGCGAACAATCAGAGGAGATAATAGGCATCCTGTCTATTCATCATATTATCGATTTTGCCTAAAGGCATTTCAACAGATGACACGCACACAAGTTGCCAAGATTACGCGATTCTTTATGCACCTGCATTACGATATCCGCACGGAAGGTGGGGAGTTGCTTCGTGATGACAAGGTGCACCTGCTGCTGCCTAATCACCCGGCTTACGTGGAGCCCGTTATGTTGTGCGCCGAGTTCGCGGAGGTGATGTTGCGTCCGATGACCGATGAGGCGTTTTTCCGTAATCCCGTGTATCGTTGGGCATTGAATCTGGCTCACGCCATTGTGGTGCCCGACTTACCGGCCACCTCAGCCGACAACCGAGAGAAGAGTGCAGCCAAAGCGCGCGCGCTGACCTCCACCGCCCTGCAAACGCTGGCTGACGGCAACGACCTGCTCTTCTATCCGTCAGGACATATCCGCCGCACGCCTGTGGAGCAGATAGGCAACCGGCGATTAGCGTACGAGGTGTGTCAGGGGATTTTTGATCCGGCTAATAAAGAAAGGTACGCGCGCGTACGCGTAATTATGCTCCGCACGACAGGCTTGGACGACAGCCTGACCAGCAAACAGAAGACGCGCTACACGTGGCGCAGAAAAGTTACCATGCACTTCGAGGATATGACCGAACAGTTGAGAGAATGGTCAGTGCTTGACCGACGGGCATTCAACGAACGGCTGGAGCAATGGTATAACAAATAAGCAGGTCTGTTTTTAAGGACTATCTTACAAAAAGTACGTTTTTAAATAAGAAAACGTGCTTTTTTTTAAGAATATGCTTAAAATATGAAATATTTTTTGTATCTTTGCATTCGCTTTCAGCAACGCAGTCGCACGAATTGCGCGATGCGCACTAAAAGCGATTAAAAATTTGAAGTTTATGCAAGACAATTCTATCCCCTTGTTGGATTGCCCGAAAGATTACCTGATAGGTGATGCGAGCGGTAAGATAATGAACGAGTACGGTCGTTTCCCGTGTAAGATACAGTGCACGGTATTTGCCATTTTGGCTCGCGGCAGCGCTAAGGCGACAATCAACGTGACGCAATACGACTTCCGCGCCAACGATGCGCTGTTGTTGGAGAGCGGCTCGTTTTTGCTAATCCATGAGTTCTCTGATGATGCGCTGGTGTACTACGTGCTGTTCAGTTCGTCATTCATGGAGAAGAACACCTTCCAGACCCGCCTGACAGCCAACGCGATGCACATGCATTCACCTATCGTGACGCTGACTCAGGAGCAGGCAGATGTGATGGTTAGCACGTGCAAACTGCTCATCCAAGGCAGTAACTGTACTCCATCGCTGCTGAATACGGAAAAGATGGTGAACGTGTATAACATCTTCCAGATGACCTACAACGGCTTTTTCCGTGCGCAGTCAGAGACGACCCTTCGTCCGCAGGACAGAAAGAACGAAATCTATTACGAATACTGCAACCTTGTGCTCAAGCATTACCACGAGTGGCATCACGTATCGAAATACGCCGACGCGATGCATATCACTTTGCCGCACTTGTGCGCTACCATCAAGCAGGTGAGCGACAAGACGGCAGGCGACCTGATTGTGGAGGCTATCATCACCGACGCCAAGGCGAAGCTGAAACTTACGAATCTGCAAGTCAAGGAGATAGCTTTGTCCTTAGGATTTGACAATGTGGCGTTCTTTAACCGGTTCTTTAAGACCCACGCTACCGTAACGCCCAAAGCCTACAGACTTATGGTATAAGATTCAAAAATTCAAATATAAAAAATTTGACAATCTTTGAATCTTTAAATCGTTAAATTTTTCAATAAGAAAATGTCAAAGACATTTTACATAGAGACTTACGGCTGCCAGATGAACGTGGCTGACAGCGAAGTGGTAGCAGCTATCCTGCAGACCACCGATGCCGAGTTGACCGACGACATTACGAAAGCGGACATCGTGCTCCTGAACACCTGCTCTATTCGCGATAATGCGGAGCAGAAAGTGCAACACCGCTTGCAGGAACTTGCCTCCGGCAAGCACAACAAGCATCGATTGACAGGTGTTATCGGCTGCATGGCCGAGCGAATGGGCGAAGAGTTGCTGCGCGACTACAAGGTGGATTTTGTGGCAGGACCTGACGCTTATCTTGATCTCCCGAATCTGATTGCACAGTGCGAGCAAGGCCATCAGGCAATCAACGTACATCTGAGCACCACGGAGACCTACGCTGATGTGTTGCCGGCACGAATAGGCAAACAGATATCAGGCTTCGTAAGTATCATGCGCGGGTGCAACAACTTCTGCTCCTACTGCGTTGTCCCGTACACGCGAGGCAGGGAGCGTTCGCGCGACGTGGAGAGTATTTGTAAGGAAGTGCTTGACCTGCAAGCACGCGGCTACAAAGAGGTTACGCTATTGGGGCAAAACGTCAACTCCTACAAGTGGGAGAAGGACGGGAAAGTGATAGATTTTGCCGATCTGCTGCAAATTGTGGCGGACACCGTGCCGGATATGCGTATCCGCTTCACCACATCGCACCCGAAGGATATGTCCGACAAAACGCTGCATGTCATTGCCGCCAACCGGAACATTTGCAAGTTCATCCATCTGCCCGTACAGAGCGGAAGCAACAAGATACTGAAACTAATGAACCGCAAGTACACACGCGAGTGGTACTTGGAGCGCATAGCAGCTATCCGCAGAATAGTGCCGGAGGCAACGATAGGAACAGATGTGTTCTGCGGTTTCCACGACGAGACGCTTGAAGACCACGCCGAGACGCTGAGCTTGATGCGCGAAGTGGGATTTGACACAGCATTCATGTTCAAGTACTCGGAGCGACCGGGAACCTACGCACAGAAGCACCTGCCAGATAATGTGAGTGAGGAGGAGAAAGTGCGCCGACTCAACGAGATCATCGCCCTGCAAAATACACTCTCACTGGAGAGCAACCAACGGGAGATAGGCAAAACAGTGGAAGTGCTGGTGGAGGGATTCTCCAAGCGGAGTCATGACGACATGTTCGGACGAACATCGCAGTACAAGACGGTGGTCTTCCCAAGAGGAGGACGACACATCGGCGAACTGGTAAATGTGCGAATATTGTCGGCAACAGCTGCCACACTCAAGGGAGAAATAGTTACAGAATAAGCAACAATTTTTGCAAAAAATGGCCATTAAAACATCAAAAAATAGCCATTTTTGTAAAAAAAACAAAAAAAATGAAGATTTTTTGCATTTTTTTGCAAAAATATTTGCATATTTGAAATAAAAGTATTACCTTTGCACTCGAAAACAAATAAAATTTTCATAGTTAAGGTTTAGGTTTAATGGCAACAGGAGGCTGGGAAGTTTCCTGTTGTTTTTAAAAACCATCAAAATCGACCTTGCTGTGAAGACTTTTTTGTTTTGTCAATTGGAAGTAAAATGACAACGGTGCACCGGGGTGCATCGTTACAATAGTGTGGATATTATGACAACAAAACAGCAACGTGACAGGATGGCAAACGCTCGTCAGGAAGATGAGCAGACGATGCTTGATTTGTCGAATCCCGATGAGTTTCGCAAGGCATTTTTGGCCTCGGAGATTCTCAACAGGAAATATTGATAGAAAATAAATAAAAGATATATATGGCAACAACGTACATGACTGCAGACGGACTGCAGAAACTAAAAGAAGAGCTGTCGTTTCTTGAGAGCGTAGAGCGCCCTCGAGTGATAGCCGCCATCGCTGAGGCGCGCGACAAAGGCGACCTGAGCGAGAATGCGGAATACGATGCCGCAAAAGAGGAGCAAGGACACCTGGAGACCCGCATCGCTATTCTGAAAAGTAAGATTGTGGATGCACGCATCATCGACGAATCGGCGATTGATACCGATGAGGTAAAGATCCTCACGCGCGTACGCGTTCGTAATAAGATGAATGGTGCAGAGCGCACGTATCAGATCGTAACAGAGAGTGAGGCCAACCTGGCAGAAGGAAAGATCGCATCCACCACGCCTATCGCCAAAGGGCTGCTCGGCAAAAAGATCGGCGATATTGCAAAGGTACAGGTACCTGCAGGAACATTGGAATTGGAAATCCTTGAAATTTCATTGTAACTATGACAATCTTCACCCGCATCATTAACGGCGATATCCCCAGCTACAAAGTGGCAGAAAGCGAGCATTGCTACGCCTTTCTGGACATCAATCCGCTGGTAAAAGGTCACACCCTGGTTATCCCCAAACTGCCCGAACCGGAAGCCGACTACCTGTTCGACCTCGATGACGATCTGTATGGCGAACTGATGCTCTTTGCCAAGAAAGTGGCAGCAGGCATCAAGCAAGCCACGGGCTGCAAACGCGTTGGCGTAGCAGTGTTAGGAATGGAAGTGAACCATGTACATATCCACCTCGTACCGATGAACTCGGAGAAGGATATGCTGTTCACCAACCCCAAGCTTCAGCTTACAGCCGATGAGATGGCGCAGATAGCCAACTCCATCGCGCAAGTTATTGATCCGCTATAATTCACTCACTAACAGAAAGAAACGTTTATGGCTTTTTTCAAATTAACGCAAGAAATTGCAATAGACCTCGGAACCGCCAATACCCTGATCATGTATGAGGATGAGATTGTGGTTAACGAGCCGAGCGTAGTAGCCATCTCGGTGGCTGACAACAAGTGTCTGGCTGTAGGCAGAAAAGCGCAACAGATGATCGGTCGCGGTAGTCAGCAGATTCGTACCGTGCGTCCGCTCAAGGAGGGTGTGATTGCCGACTTCCAGGCCTGCGAGATGATGATTCGCGGACTAATCAAGATGATTCCGCAAAAGCATCACATGTTCACACCCGCTATCCGAATGGTGGTAGGTATCCCTTCAGGCTGTACGGAAGTGGAGATCCGTGCCGTACGCGACAGTTGCGAGCACGCCGGCGGTCGTGAGATCTATATGCTCTACGAACCGATGGCTGCTGCTATCGGTATCGGTATTGACGTGGAGGCTCCGGAAGGCTGCATGATTGTGGATATAGGCGGTGGTACGACGGAGATTGCCGTTATCTCACTGGGAGGTATTGTGGCAAACAAATCCATCAAAACGGCCGGCGACGACTTCAACCGCGATATCATCGACTTCATGAGCAGGATGCATAACATGCGTATTGACGAGCCTACTGCCGAGCGCATCAAGATTGCTGTAGGTGCTGCTCTGCCCGAACTGGAAGAGGCTCCGGAGGACTATCTGGTTACCGGCCCGAACAAGGTGACAGCTCTGCCGATGAAGGTTTCCGTTTCGTACCACGAGATCGCTCACTGCCTGGAGAAGTCCGTTTCGCGTATCGAGCAAGCCGTTTTGGCAGCGTTGGAATCTACACCTTCCGAGTTGTACGCCGACATCGTGAACAGAGGTATCTATCTGGCTGGCGGTGGTGCACAGCTCCACGGTTTGGCCAAACGTCTGCAAGATAAGATTACTATCCCCTTCCATGTAGCAGAAGCGCCGCTTCTGTCAGTGGCTCGCGGCGCGGGTATTGCCCTAAAGAACTACGACAAGTTCGGCTTCCTGATTCGCTAAGCGCTAAATCGAGATGCGTAACTTGCTACAACTGATACTACGTTACAGCAACTTCCTACTCCTTGTGGGCTTGGAAGTTGTTGCATTTATTCTCGTTGTTCGCGGGAACAGGTATCAGTATGTAGCCGCGTCAGGTGCAGCTAACGGCGTAGTGGCAAGTGTCCAACTGGTGTGCGACAATATCGTTTCGTACTTCCGGCTCCGTTCGGATAACGCGCAACTGTTGGAAGAGAACGCACAACTGCACGCCGACATTCTCACGTTGCAGAACAGCCTTGAGCAAACGACACAGGTCACCGACAGCACAGATGTCCCCTACACCTTTGCCGACCGCGATTACACCTTTATTCCCGCACGAGTCATCGCCTACCGCACCGACCGCCATCACAACTACCTCACGCTCAACAAAGGGGCGCGCGACGGTCTGACACCCGACATGGGTGTCATCGGCAAGGATGGTATAGTGGGTGTCGTGCAATCGGTCAGCTCGCACTTCGCTGTTGTAGCACCGGTAATTCACGAGGGGCTGTACATCTCGTCCATGTTCCGCAAGAACGGCTATCTGGCTACCCTGCACTGGCACATGCCCGATACGCGCAGCGCGGCGCTGGAAGATGTAGCACGACATGTGGATGTTGAGGTGGGGGACACCATTGTCACAAGCGGAATGAGTGCCATCTTCCCCGCAGACCTGCCGGTAGGCATCGTTTCCGAAGTGTCGCTCGGCGAAGGCGACTCCTACTACGATATTGGTGTCACACTCGCTACCGACTTCCGCAGCTTGCGTCACGTACATGTCCTGCAATATACCCATCGCGCCGAACTGGATTCGATTACCAACAGATAACTAACCACCATGACCGACTGGCTGAAATATATAGGATTGTTCTTACTGGTTATGTTCCTGCAAGTGATGTTGCTCGACAACCTGCATTGGCTTGGATTGATACACCCGTTTGTGTACATCTGGGCTATCCTGTTGCTGCCTATCGAACTGCCTCGCTGGATGCAGATGTTCATCGGCGCAGCCATCGGCGGACTAATGGATCTGAACGCGCACACGCCGGGAGTACATATGGCAGCTTGCGTGATGATTGCCTATCTGCGCCCGCTGCTGGTGGCAAGTTACGTGCAGGATATACAACGAATGAAAGGTGCCATCACCATCAAGACCCTCAGCCCGGGCAATTATCTGCAACTGCTGGCTATCATCGTGGTGGTGCACCACAGCTTGGTTTTCTTTCTGGAGGCGTTCACCTTCCGGCATTTCGGCTACACGCTGCTGCAAATACTGCTCAGCGGTGTACTCAGCTTTGCTTTCATCCTGATGTTTGAGTATTTGCGCAAGAACACCTGATTGCTACCCCAATGACCAACGACCCTTATAGCAAACGATCATTTATCATCGGCGGAGCGGTAGCTCTGGTGGTGATAATATTTATTTTTCGGCTATTCTGGTTGCAGATCATCGATCAGTCACAGAAAGCCAAAGCCGACAGCAACGCCCTGTTGCGTCAGGTCGTCTATCCCTCCCGTGGTCTGATCTATGACCGCAACGGCGAACTGCTCGTCTTCAACCAACCTATCTACGAAGTCACGCTTATTATGCAGGAGATGCGCCATGGTTTTGACACCGTGGCTTTCTGCCGTTGTCTGGGTATCGACAGTCTGGAGTTCGAGCAGCGCATTGCCGCCGTCAAAGACCGTCGGCGCAACCGGGGATTCTCCACCTACACGCCACAGATCTTCATGTCGCAACTCAGCAAGTCGGAGATAGCCTCGCTGCGCGAGACATCGTACAAGTTCTCCGGCGCAGGAATCCGCAAGCGTACGCTGCGCGGTTACTCCTATCCATACGCAGCACATATTCTCGGCTCGGTAGGCGAGGTGTCGCAAGCGGATATCGACCGCGACGAATACTACCAAGCCGGCGACTACGCCGGCCGCGACGGGCTCGAGCGCACCTACGAGCAGCGACTACGCGGCACGAAAGGTGTAGAGGTTATTATGCGTGACTCGCGCGGACGAATACAAGGCTCCTATCACGACGGTGCGGAAGACAAGGAAGCCATAACAGGTACCGATCTGCATCTCTCGCTGGATATACACCTTCAGGAGTTGGCTGAACAACTGCTGCAAGGCAAGGTGGGCAGCGTCGTAGCTATCGAACCTGCCACAGGCGAAATCCTGGCACTCGCCTCCTCGCCCACGTGGAACCCCGAGATCCTGGTCGGCAAGCAGCGCTCAGCGCAATACAGCCGTCTATTGAATGACCCGAGCAAACCGCTACTCAACCGCGCCACGCAGGCTACGTACCCGCCGGGCTCGACGTTCAAGACTATTCAGGCTGTTGTATGCCTACAAGAAGGCGGCATCAATCCGTATAGCAAGTTCCCTTGCAGCGGTCCGCGGTCTACGCCTATCAAATGTACCCACAACCACGGTTCGCCCGTTGACCTGCTCGGCGCCATCGAGCAGAGTTGTAACCCATATTTCTGGAATGCCTTCCACGACATGCTCCAGCGTGACGGTTTTGGTGACAACAATGCCATCTTCCGTGCACGCTACAACCTATGGCGCGACGATGTGATGAAGTTCGGTCTCGGTAGCCGGTTCACGAACACCGATATCGGCGAACAGTCACCGGGCAAGATCCCTCTCGAACGGGAATACAACCGCACGTACGGCGAGAAAGGTTGGAAAGCTATCACGATCCGTTCGCTCAGTATCGGTCAGGGCGAGGTGCTCGTCACGCCTCTGCAACTTGCCAACCAAGCCGCCACGCTCGCCAACCGAGGTTACTACATCACCCCGCACCTCAACACCGAGCTCACCAACAACCCCAACCTGCGCCACGAGACAGGGATGGACGACAAGTGGTTCGCCCTCACCGCCCAAGGCATGCACCAGGTGATGACCAACGGTACAGGGCGTTGGTATAACATCGACTCCCTACAAATGTGCGGCAAAACCGGTACCGTGCAGAATCCCCATGGCAAAGACCACGCCATCTTCATCGGCTTTGCCCCGATGGATGCACCGAAAATTGCTGTGGCGGTAGTGGTAGAGAATGCCGGCTTCGGAGCCACATGGGCAGCTCCTATCGCTTCGCTGATGATGGAGCAATACCTCACCGACACCATCACCCGCAAACATATATACAACAAAATGGTCAACTCCGTTCTGACGCACCCTTCATCGGAGAAGAGTGACCCATAGAATTCGTTTAATTCGATTAATTCGTGAACAAATAAGTGACACGCAACAACAGCATCATATCAGGTCTTGACTGGTGGACAATCGTACTCTTCTTGGCGATTGCCCTGTTCGGTTGGCTGAACATCTACGCCGCAGGTTATACCTTCGAGCAGACCTCGATGTTCGACTTCAGCAACCGTGCCGGCAAGCAGTTCCTCTGGATCGGCATCGCCTGTGCACTGGGCATCACTGTGCTTTTTGTCGAGGGCCGCACCTACGAGGTTATCGCATATCTGTTGTACGCCTTCTGGATACTTGTTCTACTTGTCACGCCTTTCCTTGCGCACAACACCAAAGGCTCCATGTCGTGGATAGATATAGGTCCGCTTAAGTTCCAGCCGGCAGAGCTCGCGAAGATGATCACCGCACTCGCTCTTGCCAAGTACATGGGGAGATACGACTACCGCGTACGTTCGTGGCGCGACTTGCTTGTACCGTTCGCGCTGCTTGCCTTGCCCGCAGGAATCATCATGGTGTGGCAGCAGGAAACAGGTTCCGCACTGGTTTTTGTCTCGTTCCTGCTGATGTTCTATCGTTTCGGAATGTCGGGCTACGTGCTTTCAGGTGGCTTGTCGTTTGCCTTGCTGTTCATCTGTTCTATACGCTTCGGCGAAGTAGCACTGCCGTGGGGAGAAGGCAATGTAGGTATCTTACTCTGCTATCTGGTGCTCATGGCGGTGGTGGTGGGGTTTGTGCTGCTGCACGAGCAAGACTGGAAAAATGCCCTCATCATAGCGGGCGGAGTGATTGGCATGTACGCTATAGGACTTATCATCAATGTGTGGTACACGGTGAATTTTAATCTCATCTCGCTCATTGCCCTGCTCGCGGCACTCATCTATTACACGGTAGTTGTCATCTACCGCCGACATTTCTCCATGTTGCTTGTCACGTTGTATATAGCCTCAGCACTGGTCTTCTGCGAGGCATGTACTATGGTGTTCAACAAGGTGCTCCAACCTCACCAACGCACGCGTATCGAAGTGCTGCTCGGACTCAAAGACGACCCCACTGGAGCCGGCTACAACGTCAATCAGTCGCTTATAGCCATCGGTTCGGGGCAATTCTCGGGCAAAGGATTCCTCAAGGGCACACAAACCAAACTGCGCTTCGTACCCGAGCAGGATACGGATTTCATATTCTGTACGGTAGGTGAAGAGTGGGGATTCATTGGTTCGGCAGGGTTGCTGATTGTGTACCTGATATTTATCGTGAGACTGATTTTTATTGCCGAACGTCAGCGCGACAACTACTCGCGCATCTACGCCTATTGTGTGGCGGGCATCTTCTTTTTCCATCTTACCATCAATGTGGGAATGGTGCTTGGTCTGTTGCCCGTGATAGGTATTCCGCTGCCGTTCTTTAGTTACGGCGGCTCGTCAATGATCAGTTTTACCCTGCTGTTGGCTGTCTTGCTGCGTTTGGATGCCGAGCGCCTAAACAAACTGCACTAATCATGACCTACAATCGCGACATATTTGCCCGCGCAGAGCTTTTATTGGGCGAGGAGCAGATGACTGCCATCGCCTCTCGCCGCGTTATCCTCTTCGGCGTAGGTGGTGTGGGCTCATGGTGCGCCGAGACGCTGGTTCGTTCAGGTATCCACCATCTAACCATCGTCGATGGCGACGTGGTCGCAACCTCGAACATCAACCGCCAGCTGCCGGCAACCACCGCCACCATCGGCCTGCCGAAAGTCACTGTGCTGCGCGAGCGACTGTTGCAAATCAACCCCGAGGCACAGATCGAGGCAATATGCGGGCGCTATAATGCCGAAACGGCGGAGAGTTTTCATCTCGGGCAATACGATTACGTCATCGATGCCATCGATTCCCTCAAGGATAAAGCGCTGCTTATCCTCAATGCTACGAGCCTCAGCGGCATACAACTCTTCTCCAGTATGGGCGCGGCGCGCAAGTTCGACCCCCAACAAATCAAGATCGCCGATTTCCGTAAGGTAACCGGCGATCCGTTAGCGCGCACATTGCGCCATCATTTCAAGCATATCGGGCAATTCCCCGAACGCAAGTTCCTCTGCGTCTATAGCGAGGAGATCCTACCGAATCAGCAACCGTCAGCCGCCACTCCCGAGCCGCGAGCCAACGGGACGTTGGCGCATATCACGGCTATTTTCGGGAACATGCTGGCGTATATGGTGCTGCAGTCGATTACTCAACCAGACGAATAGCACGTGCGTAGCACGAGGTGTGGCTCACGATCTTCACGCCCTTGGCATTGAATACCACACGCCAGCATTCACCTTCAGCTTTCTTAGTGGATGTCCAGTAGTCGCCGAACTCATTCGCGCCACGGAACTCACCCGTGCAGTTGATGAAACCGGTCAGCGGGAAGATAACGTAGTTGCCGTTCGGGCCGATAACCTTGTAGCCGCCTTCCTTGATCTCCTTCCATTGGCATTTCTCGTACAGCTCGGTGTACTGCTTGAGCGACGGCAGTTGCTTGCCGTACTTATCCACTGCCTCATCGAAGGTCATCAACTGATCCTCATTGATCGTGCGCCATTTCGTTCCGCTGGGCAGACCCAGATCGATGAACGGAGCTGTCGGGGCTTTTCTCTTCACCGTGCCATCCGGATTAGCCAACGTACCGGCAGGCTCTTCTTGAGCTACGGGCTGTTGGGGCTCCGCTACAGGTTCAACAGGCGCAGCTGCCTGAGGTTCAACTTGTTCTACAGCAGGAGCAGCCTCCTGTACATGTTTGTGGCAGCAGGGGCAGTTCTTCCAGATTAGCAGGCAGATTACCAATGCCACAATACTGATTAGCAAAGCAATAATGCTTAGAATAACCGAAAGTTTCTGGTCTTTCATTGTTGTATCGATTTTTTGTTAGTAATGGATTGCTATCGCGCAGGGATTCACACAGAATCTCTTTTGCGCCTGCAAAGATACGAAAAAAATCTGATATATGCAAATTTCTTAACCAAAAAACGCACAAAATTTCACATTTTTCGCCCAAACGCAGCCAAATGGGGCTTACGCAGTGGCTTTTTTGCGTCGTTGTGCACGCAGTTGCTTCGATGCAGTATGCATTCTGTCTTGCTGCAGCTGGGTGTCATCGATGGCGGCATATAACATTTGTTCGAACAGCGTCACCGAACGTTTCAGGCTGTACTTCTCGCCCTGGTCGGCATAGCGCTGCTCCATCTGCTTGCGCTCCTCCGTGTGCTCAATCCAGTAATCGATCTTCTCGGCCAAGGCTTGGGGATTACCGGCCTCAAACAAGCTCCGCTCATCCAACGCGAACTGCGGCGTGGCGCTCTCCTTGCTGTCAGCGATGATTGGCACTAATCCCGTGGCAAAAGCCTCAATGCAACTGATTGCCTCTATCTCCATGTCCGAAGCGTGCACGTACAGATCAACCTGCAGCAGCTTCTCTATCAGCGCTTCGCGCTCCAGGAACACGAACTCAGGTGCGTGCGCCAAGTTGCGGCTCTGCTCCAGGTAATGTTCGTATTCCGGCCCGCGACCGGCAAACACCAGTTGTATCCGGTCGGCGTACTTGCTCAGCCGGGCTGCATCGATGATCACATCCTGACGTTTCTCCTTACTCAGTCGGCCTATCATCATGATGCGTATCTTGTCATCCGTCTGCTCGCGCTGCCCCATTAACGCTTGCACGCGCTTGCGCTTGCCCGCATCGATAAACTGCTTGTGTATGCCGTTGGATATGACATGCAGCTTGGCGGTGTAGTCACGCTGCTGCATCTGACCCGCAATGAACTGCGATGGCGCGTGAATATGCTCCACGCGGTTGTACACAATCTTGCGGAACAGGGAATAGAGCATCTCGTTTGCCCAACGTACCTTACCCAGCCCCAACGAACTGGTTATATTCTCCGGCTGCACATGGAAAGCCGCAGTAACGGGCTTGCCTATCTTGTGGCAATAAGTGATGCACGCCACGCTGATACCAAACGGCACATATATATGTACTATATCCGCCCAATTACAAGCCTCGCGAATCAAAGGCTTGCGGATATTGGCGTAGCGGAAGTCGTGCTTCTCGCACAGCGGCTGAACCAGCGGCAAGTGCAACACGCCGCACACAAAATCCGGCTCGCCGCCTATCGTCTGACCATCCTTAGGCGTATCGCTGCACAGAGCGCGAACACGATGACCGCGCTTCAATAACTCACCCGCAAAACGCTGCGCCGATATCGACGTGCCGTTGTTGCTCGTGTACAAACTGTCAATCACAAATAGTATCTTCATATCTTGTCTCCTTTCGT
Source organism: uncultured Bacteroidales bacterium (assembly GCA_902798965.1). Lineage (GTDB taxonomy): Bacteria > Bacteroidota > Bacteroidia > Bacteroidales > Paludibacteraceae > Colicola. The sequence goes on from CADBYS010000005.1 coordinate 84,735, forward strand.
TTATCATTGGCCGTTCGCCAATTGCCATTAACTGAAAATTTTTGCAAAAGTACTGCTTTTTTTTCACATTTGCAAGTCTTTCAGTCCCCATTCATAACAATCGGCATCGAATAATAAATTTCCGCCCCTCCCCGCTCAACAATAGAGAATACTATATTAAAAAAACGCAGCCGAACCTATCGACTGCGTTCATTTTTTGTGAAATAGATTATTAAAAATCGTACATTTACTGCACGCGTTTGCCCTCCGTATTGTACAGCGAACCGTTGTAATAGACATATACCTGCCCGGCGTGCATGTACTTCTGTGCATCACGTATCTGCTCCGGTGTCAGTTGCTCCACATAGGTCGCCACCTGCGGGGCTGCCTGAATATGGAACGTGTTCATTATTACCGTTGTAGGCAGATAGTTGTTGTTGCCCGGATGGTAAGCAATCACCGTCACTTCGCCCTCATTCTCCGGCACAATCAGCCCGTTCTCTATCCGCAGCAGGCACTCGGTAAACGCGTACGTGATCGGCATGTTCGATGACAGCACAGCCGTTGTTTGCACCGGCTGTCCCACGGTCAGTTCGGTCTGCTGATCTTCCCAAGTGATAACCTGCACTGCTTTATTCACGTGCAATGCCACGGGCATCACGCGCGTGTTGTATATGCCCTCGTTAGCTGGCGTGAACAACACACTGAGCGCATAATCGCCCGCATCAAGCACCGTACTCGCATCTACATCCACCCAGCTCAATGTGCCCTCTACCTGACCGAGAGTCTCGGTCAGCACAGCCTCGCTCAGCGCTTGGCCGTACGTCAGGTCATCCACATGTACGCCTATCATCGGGTCGGCTTTGCGGATAGTCAGCGTCTTGGCTATCTGCTGCGCAGCATTGAACTTGTAGTTGCCCGGTTGCGTAGCTGTCAGCGTCACCTCGCCCGCACGAACAATCTGCAAGGCGCTGTTCGCCACGTAAGCGATGGTCGTGTCCGAACTCTCATATACCACTTCCAGCCCCGACGAGGTGAACGCATTCAGTGTCAGCTGGTCGGTAGCGATGCACTCGCCTAACTCCTGCAGCCAAGTCAGCGTCTGGTCGAACTTCTTGGTCTCGCCCGACACGGCGATGCGCACTTCTCTACCCTCGCCGGCTATCACGATCTCGCCGCTGTGCTTGCCTGCCTCGCGGTGCGAATACACGATGCTCAGCTGAGTCGTCTGGTTGATCAGGTTCTTTTGTCCTATCATGCTCAGTGAAGCCGAGAAATGCGGATCGGTACTGCTCACCTCAGCCACCACATTCGTCCACATCACGTTCACGTTCTTTACGCCATCCGCATCATCCACCATCGCCGAGCCAAACGGCCACTCGTCAGTGCCTACGCTCAGGCTCTTCAGCTCCGTCACTTTGATCTTGCGGAACGCAGCCGCGGTCTTGCCCGTAGCGGCAAACTTTAGGTAGCGCGTGTTGGTGGCTAAGTTCACATCCTCATCTGTATCGGCGGAGATGGTATTACCGTTCTTGCTTACCAGCAGCGACCAGTTATTGTGGTCAGGCGACTGATACACGCTTATCGTACCGCTGCTCGCACCCTGCCAACTGAACGTCAGTTTCTCAGCTACACCCACCTGCGACAAGGCTATAACGCACTCATCCTCAAAGGGATCTTCACCGAAGCCTAAGACATTCAAGACGGTCTTGCCTATCTTCAAACCGCCGAACAATCCCAATGTCGGGTTCGACCAGCTCACATTCTCCGTCTTGCTAATCACCGTCAGCGCGTTGTTGTAATCACTCTGCGAGAACTCCGTATCCCACGCCAATTGGGCGTGAGCACCTACGGCCAACACCAACGCCGCTATAACACTTACAATCCTGTTCATTTGTTTCATATCTTCACATTTTGCGTCGGCAAACATGCAACTATATGCATAGTTGCCGACTGATTAAGCATGCAAAATTACAAAAAAATCCTGAATATTACAAATATTCAGGTGATTTTCTAAAGATTTGGATAATTATTACGAATATTCGTCACATCTTCCCGCGGAACTTTCGCACTTGTACGAATATCATCACCGCCGCCACAAGTGCCGACAAAGTATCGCTCACGGGTATCGACCACCACACGCCCATTATCGGGTCGCCGGTGAAGAGCAGCGGCATAACCAGCGCCAGCGGAATCAGGAACAGAACCTGCCGCGTCAGGCTCAGGAAGATCGATTTGCCTGCCATCCCGATGGAGGTAAAGAAGTTACCCGCAACCATCTGAAAGCCAACCAATAGCATCGACGAAGCCAATATCCTCATCGGCAATATTGTCTGCGCTATCAGCTCCGTGTCGTGCGTGAACAGCAGCACCATCCACCGCGGCACAAACTCGCCAAGCAGGAACACGCACCCCGTAACCATCGTCGCGCAAATTGCCGTCAGCTCAAACGCACGCAACATCCTACTATATTGCCGCGCACCGTAGTTGTAACCCACAATCGGCTGCATGCCTTGGTTCAGTCCCATCACGATCATCGCAAATACGAAGATGAATCGGTTAATCACACCATACGACGCAATAGCCATATCCCCGCCGTACTCCTTGAACTGGTTGTTCAGAATGATGATCACAAAGCAGTGGGCGATGTTCATCAGGAACGGCGACAGACCGATCGATAGCGCACGCTTCGTGATTGCGGCATCCAGGCGCCATATACCCTTGTGAAAGTGGACGATCTCCTTGGGATTCATGAATATGATCATCTGCCAACCTACGGCTATCGCTTGCGACAGGATCGTTGCCACAGCCGCGCCGCGCACACCCATATCCAGACCGAAGATAAATATCGGGTCAAGCACAATATTGATAAACACTGCCACAATCGTAGCCACCATCGACGTGCGTGGATGCCCCATCGAGCGCAGCATGCTATTTAGCCCGTAATAGATATGCGTCAGGATGTTTCCCGCCAGGATAATCTGCATATATTCCCGCGCGTAAGCTATCGTCGCCTCACTCGCGCCAAACGAATACAGAATCGGATCAAGCCATATCAGTCCAACCAGCATGACGAGAAATCCCAATATACCGTTCAGCAAGATCACATTGCCCAAAATTCTGCCGGCGGTGTTGTAATCCTTCTCGCCTAACTTGATGGCTACCAGCGTACTTGCGCCTACGCCTACCAAGGTGCCGAACGCCGCACAGATGTCCATGAACGGCTTGGCTACCGTCAGCCCCGACAAGGCCATCGCACCGCAACCGTGACCGATAAAGATACTGTCAACCATGTTGTACAGCGAGGTGGCGGTCATCGCTATGATGCCCGGCAAAGCATATTTCATCAGCAACGAACGAATAGGCTCTGTGCCCAATTCATCGGCCTTCAGTGGAGCTCCGCGACGCCTCGACATACAAATCAATGGTTATTTCTCATCATCCAGCGATGAGTGGTAATGATAGCCGGAAAAGTCCCGGCTGCCCTTCTCACGGTCACTCCGCTCACGAACATTCTCAAACAGGTGAATCCCCTTACCGCCGTTCTTCCAGTACAGCAGGATCAGCCACCCGAATAGCAAACCGCCCAGGTGCGCAAAGTGCGCCACATTATCGCCGGCCACATGGGCAAACCCCGCAAACAACTCAACTACGGCGTATAATAATACGAACGTACGTGCGCGCATTGGCACGATAAAATACAGGAAGATCTTCTCGTCCGGAAACAGCCAGCCAAAGGCAAACAATATGCCGAACACTGCACCGCTCGCACCGATCGTTACACTCAGCTGCCCGGGCATGAACAGCGACCACACAATCTCCTGAGTCAGCGCCGCACCTAATCCGCAAATCAGATAATACAGCAGGAACTTCCGCTCACCCCAGGTGCGCTCTAGAATCGGACCAAAGATCAGCACCGCAAACATATTGCAGAACAGATGGTCAAAACCCGCGTGCATAAACATATACGTAAACGGCTGCCAGATATGGAACGAACCCTGCGCCAAACCAAACGCCGAATACGACCAATTCATCAACCCAAACCACTCCACCAAATGGACTCCGGAACGCGCAAGCAAACTGTCCAAAAGCCAAACAATGACGTTTGCCAACAACAGATTTTTCGTTACTACAGGTAAATTTCTCATGTCTAAATTTTTCAAAAATACACTAAAATACTAACAATTTCCGTGCTAAACAATAAAAAATTGAAAAAAAATGACATTTTGGCGCATTTTTTCGCGAAAAAATTTGCATATTTGAAAAAAAAGTTATACCTTTGCATGCGTTAGCACGGAGGAAACTCCGATTTTTAAAACGTTTTAAATTATCTAACATTATGAACAAAGGTGAACTCGTTGCTGCCATCGCAGCAAAGGCTGAGATTTCAAAGGCAGTTGCCGCTAAGGCTCTTGACGCTGCTATGGACGCTGTTGCAGAGGCTCTGAAGAAAGGTGAGGACGTACAATTGGTAGGTTTCGCCGGTCTGAAAGTTGTTGAGAAACCCGCTCACAAGGGTATCAATCCTGCTACCAAGGCTGTTATTGACATTCCTGCTAAGAAGGCTATTAAGTTCAAAGCAGGTGCTAAGTTGGCTCTCTAATCTTGGTTGTCACAAGAAATGGGTTATCCGCAAGGATAACTCGTTTTTTGTGACCATCACACACCTAACCACTGATTGCTGATTACTGAAAACTGAAAACTTTATGAAAAATATCATTTTATGCGGCGCACCCGGCTGCGGCAAAGGCACCCAGGCAGAGTTTATTGTAGCTAACTTCGGACTCATCCACCTCAGCACGGGGCAGATGATGCGCCGCGAAGCCGCCTCCGGCAGCGAACTGGGCAAACTCATCTCGTCCTACACCGACCATGGCCACCTCGTGCCCGACGACATCACTTTGCGCATGTTGGAGGAATATATGGAGACTCTTCCCGCCGATACCAAGGGACTTATTTTCGATGGTTTCCCCCGCACGCTCAACCAAGCCGTACAGCTCGAGCGACTGATGAAAAAACGCGGCGACGAGACGGCTATCCTCATCGACATCAACGTCCCCGAGGATGAACTCATCCGCCGTCTTCTCGAGCGTGGCAAGACCAGCGGACGTGTGGACGACAATATCGATACCATCAAGGAGCGCCTCGTTGTCTATCACGACCAGACTCGCCCCGTTGACGATTACTACGAGCTCCACGACAAGTACGCGCGTATTCAAGGATTAGGTACCATCAGCGAGATCTACGGCCGTATCAGCCGCATCCTCAGCAAGATCTACTAATCGCTTTTGTCTTTCGACTTTCGACTTTCGACTTTTGTCTTTCGACTAAAATCATGGCAACGAACTTCATCGACTACGTCAAGATCTACTGCCGCTCCGGCAAGGGCGGTGCGGGCAGCATGCACTTCCACCGCGCCAAGTACGTGCCCAAAGGTGGCCCGGACGGTGGCGACGGAGGTCGCGGCGGACATATCATCCTCCGCGGCAACCGCAACCTGTGGACGCTGCTGCACCTCAAGTACCAGAAACATATCCAGGCCACCGATGGCGGCAAGGGCGGCGAGTCGCGCTCGTTTGGCAAGGACGGTGAAGATCGCATCATCGAGGTGCCATGTGGAACAGTCGTTTATGACGGCGAGACGGGCGAGTGGCTGACCGAGATCAAGAACCACGGCGAGCAAGTAATCCTGCTCAAGGGAGGTCGCGGAGGCCTGGGCAACTGGCATTTCCGCACATCCACCAACCAGGCACCGCGCTACGCACAACCCGGCGAGCCCTGCCAGGAACGCGTCATCATCATGCAGATCAAGGTACTGGCGGATGTAGGTCTGGTAGGCTTCCCCAACGCCGGCAAATCCACCTTGCTATCTGTCGTCTCCGCTGCCAAACCCGAGATAGCCGACTACCCCTTCACCACCCTCACCCCGCAACTGGGCATCGTCTCCTACCGCGACGACCGCTCATTCTGCATGGCGGATATCCCCGGCATCATCGAGGGAGCTGCCGAAGGCAAAGGGCTCGGACTCAGGTTCCTAAGGCACATCGAGCGCAATGCCGTGCTACTCTTCCTCGTGCCCGCGTGCACGGACGATCCGCTGCATGAATACGAGATCCTGCTCGCCGAACTTGAGAAGTACAATCCCCAGCTGCTCAGCAAGGCACGTATCCTCGCTATCAGCAAGGCCGACACAATGCCCGACGACGAGGTGCAGAAGATCGTCGCCAAGCTTGGCGACGCACTCGACATCCCCGTGCTTGCCTTCTCGTCCGTCAGCGGACAAGGCATCGCCGAACTCAAAGATGCCCTCTGGAACGAACTGTCCAAGGAGCAGAATCAGGTCATCGAGATCTCCCACGCCCCGATTGACATCGAGCGTATCGAACGCGAGGAACAGCCCGAACCCGAGGAGGACGACGAGGAGCACACCATCTATCTCAACGAAGTTGAGGAAGAGTGGGATCTGAGCAAGTACGAAGGTATAGGTTGGGATTCACAAAAGAATGAATAACCCGCAAAACAATGAGTGAGCGCTTGAACAAAAGCACACTGTGGCTGCAGCAGCATATTTCGCACAAACAACTCGTGTTGCTGCTCAGCCTGTTCGTGGGCATCTTCTCTGCCCTCGCGGCGTACGTGCTCAAGCTCTTCATCCATCTCATCCAGTATCTTATCAGCACCTATCTTATTGCCGAACAGCACTATTGGTGGTATATCATCTGCCCCATGATAGGTATCTGCATCGCGGCGCTGTTCGTCAAGTACGTGGTGCGCGATGATATCTCCCACGGCGTGACGAAGATCCTCTATGCCATCTCCCAGCGCAAATCGATCATCAAACCCCACAATATGTGGTCGAGCATGATCGGTAGCGGTATAACCATCGGTTTTGGCGGATCAGTCGGTGCCGAGGCACCTATCGTGCTCACCGGCGCAGCTATCGGCTCGAACCTGGCTAAGCTGTTCCACCTCGACCAGAAGACGATGATGCTCATGATCGGTTGCGGCGCTGCCGGAGCCATCGGCGGTATCTTCAAGGCGCCTATCGCCGGTCTCGTGTTCACCCTCGAGGTACTGATGATCGATCTGACGATGAACTCCATCGCCCCGCTGCTCATCTCATCCGTCACGGCTACGGCTATTGCCTATTTCACCTCGGGCTTCACGCCGATGTTCGAACTCACTACTATCGAGTCGTTCACCCTGCAGCGCATCCCCTTGTACCTGCTGCTTGGTGTGGCGTGCGGCTTTGTCTCGCTGTACTTCACCCGCGGTATGAACTGGCTCGAGCAGCACTTCAAGCGCATCCCGAACATGTGGGCTAAGATCCTCATCGGCGGATCGGTGCTCGGCTTGCTTATCTACCTCTTCCCGCCGCTCTACGGCGAAGGATACGATGTTATCCTCTCCCTCTTCAACGACGATCCGTACTATAACATCCAGTACAGTCCCCTCGCACCGCTCTATAGCGGCACGTGGTTCGTCATCGCCTACTTCGTGCTTGTGCTTATCCTCAAGATCGTGGCTTCTGTGGCTACTAACGGCGGTGGCGGCGTCGGCGGTATCTTCGCCCCCTCGCTGTTCATGGGCGCGCTGGTCGGCTTCATCCTGGCGTATCTGCTCAAGGCGGTGGGCATCTCTGTACCTGTCGTCAACTTCACCCTCGTGGGCATGGCGGGCTTGATGTCCGGCGTCATGCACGCACCGCTCACGGGTATCTTCCTCATCGCCGAACTCACCGGCGGTTACCACCTGTTTATGCCCCTGATGATCGTGGCGGTCGTCTCGTACCTCACCATCATGATCTTCGAGCCCCACAGCCTCTACGCCATGCGTCTGGCGCAGAAAGGCGAACTCCTCACCCATAACAAAGATCGCTCCGTACTCACCCTCCTGAAGATGGATAACGTCCTCGAGACCGATCTGCGCACCGTTTCGCCCGACATGACCCTTGGCCAACTCGTCAAGGTCATTGCCGACAGCAAACGTAATATCTTCCCCGTGGTCGATAACAAGGGCGAACTGCAAGGTATCCTCTTGCTCGACGAGGTGCGTAACATCATGTTCCAGCCCCGCCTCTATAACCGTTTCACCGTTGCCCAACTCATGAACTACCCCCAGACCGTCCTCCGCCACGATATGCCGATGGAGAAGGTCATGGAGATCTTCGAGGACACCGGTGCCTGGAATCTCCCCGTCGTCGATGACCGCAAGAAGTACCTCGGCTTTGTCTCCAAATCCAAGATCTTCAACTCCTACCGCCACGTCCTCGTCCACTTCTCCGAGGAATAATCCACCCCTCCATGTATCACCCAAGTGGGGAACCATAAACCTTATAGAAAGCTTATAGGAACCTTATAGGAACCTCACGCATTCATCTATCTGATTACCAGCCATTTGCGCCTATACCCTTTTTATGCCCGATTTTGTACTCCTTTTTACCTCCGCCTTCAATGCCTTTTTTCTCCCATTTTTCGCTTCCCGCCCCCCTTCGCACCCCAATTATTGCAACCTTAGCATAGCACTTCGCATTTTTTCGTCACATTTTCCCCCACATACTTGCATATATCAAATTATTTTAGTAACTTTGCGGGCTGAATTAAAAATACGCGTATGAGTACTGCTGATTTTGAGCCATACACATTGGCAGAACTTCATGCCCGCATTGAGGCTTCAGAGGCTTCATTTGAGGCTGGTCGCTTCTACACAGAAGAGGAAGCCAACAAGAAGATGCAGGGCTATGTGAATAAGAGGCTGAAAAGAAACGCGCTAGACGAAGCAATGGAGGACTTAGTAGCCGGGCGAGTATATGAGGTGTCATCAGTAGATGAGTTACGCAAACGCTTTGAATTCGTATAATTCGCTTAATTAGTGAACAAAGAACCCTGGGCAAGAAAAAGTGAGAACTTGCGATCAAAGATTTTGACCGCAAATGCAGAAAAAGAATAGCTGATAATAGTCTTTAATTGTTGACTAAAGAAAAAATTGAAAAAGCACATAATAACATGACAGCAAAAAGATCAATAGAATTGGCAAAGAAGCGTGCAGAGTTACTGAGCTTGATGTTGCAGAAAGCCGGAGTCTCCAAGCGCGAGATTCACGACGTAGCTGAACGCAGGTGGGTAAACGCTAATTTGGATTTGTTGACCGCAGCCGACAAACAGCAATTCGCCGAGGTCTTGTCGTTATGAGAAACAACGAGAACCATATTTTTGTTGACACGAATTGCATCATTGCGCACCTTGTCGACAAATACAAATTGCTAAAGCACACAGAGTCGCACAGCGGCAACGCATTGCACTTCTTGCGTTCACGTAATGGAAAAAAGTTGTTTATCTCATCGCTGACCATAGCGCAGGTAACCGCAAAGTTACAGCCGTATATTGGGGCGGAGAACATGATTAGTGAGATAACAGATTTATTGCAATTCTTCCACATCGTTGAATTCAACGAGAAAGATATACAAGCTGCATTAACGAATCCGTTATCAAAGGACATTGAGGATTTGTATCAATACGAGATGAGTCAAAAGGTCAAATGTTTTTACGTAATGACCAACAATACAAAAGATTTCTCGGCTTTGGCAAACATCGTTGCTTTTGCGCCGAGCAAAGTAAGAAAGATTATATGTTGACAAAACAAGTCCGATGTAGTTGTTGAAAGTTGTTGGCTGTTGTTGGCTAAAAGAGTACATTGAATAACAGGTATCTACCATGTGTAAGATGAAAGATGTCAATTTGGGGATTCGCAAAGTTGCCGCCATTAAAAGATTAAGCAGACGCATGATACCACGTATTCGGGAAATAGTACCACAAAAGGACTATCGGTTACTTGTCAGTTTTGACGACGGGAAACGGGTTATTTACAATGTGGCAGACGACATAGCCACATTACCGGCTTTTGGCGATCTGAGGACGGAATACGGGCTGTTTGAAAATGCGCGTTTGGACTCTTCCCGCACTTGCGTTACGTGGTCAGACCAAATTGACCTGCCAAGTGATATACTATACGAATACGGAGAGAAGATAAAATAAAAAGTGCCCTTTGAATAGACTTCAATAGTCTTTAATTGTTGACTAAAAGGAGAACATTGAATTTTGATTAATTTTTGGCAATTTTTGACTATTAAGAACCCTTTGAATAGTTGATAATAGTCTTTAATTGTTGACCGAAAAAGAACCCTTTGTAATCCGTAAGATCCGTGTGATCCGGACAGAAAGAAGAAAAATAATATAGAACTATACGTTTGCGTTTATGGAAACAATGACATCACAACACTTGCCCAACAAAGAGACTATTGCTGCGATGAAGGAGGCGAGGGAAGGCGACCTAAAGACATATTCAGACGTACAAGAGATGTTGAAAAATATATTAGGATAAAAACAATATAATTTAGAAGTTATGGCACGACCGATTGCAGAAACGCCAATATTGCACGGGGAAGATGCAGCGCGCTTTATGTACAACATGCATCACGTGAAAAAGGTTTCTCCCGAGGAAAGAGAGAAATGCATCAAGGCTTATGAATGGGTGAAAAGCATATCCACTTTTCCGCTTTAACATTTAGACTTATGCAACATCTTCAACTATCGGGAATCGATGCCTCTTTTACGTTCGATTGTGGCGATGAGGATTTGAATGAATTCTTGCTCGAAGATGCAAGATTGTACGGAGAGCAGATGCTTGCTCACACATTTGTGTTGACAGAGGGGAAAGAGGTGGTGGCTTACTATTGTGTTTTGAACGATAAGATTTCGCAAACAGATTTAGACAAAAGCCTTTGGAGAAAATTGCGAAAGAATATTCCTCACGAAAAACATTACGATAGTTACCCTGCTGTAAAGATTGGTCGATTAGCAGTTGCGAAGAAATTCTCGGGTCAAAATATAGGCTCACAGATATTACAATTCATCAAAGGAAAATTGTTCGCCAATATTGAATATTCTGCATGCCGCTTTTTGACAGTCGATGCGTATAGGGAAGCCGAGCATTTCTACACTAAGAATGGTTTTCTTCCTCTACTGAAAGAAGTATCAGAAGATCAGCCGACGACACCAATGTATTTTGACTTAATGTCATTATAACATTAGCAAACGATAAAAATCAACCAAGATAAGAAAACAAAATTAACATTAAATACTAACAAAATTTTTAAAACAATGAAAAAGTTATTTTTAATTCCGCTGATGGCAGCTGCGCTGATGTTCAGTGCCAATGCGCGAGCGGACGTACGTGCTACATTAAACGAAGGCGATGAAGCAAAAGTACAGATTAATGGCGGTGCATGGCAATATGCATCCACTCTTAAGGAAGCTTTTGATGCTGTAGAAGCAGGACAAACAGCTAACATTGAACTGCTGAAAGATATCAATCTTTCTACACCTATCACTATGCCGGCAACTATATCACCTGCCCTCCTCACTCAAGCAGGACAAAATATCACCCTTGATTTGGGAGGACACACTGTTACAGCCGACCAAAACATCACCTCTTTCCGTTTGGTAAAAGGTACATTGGATATAGAAGGTACCGGATTGATTAAGAAAGAGACTATAGGAAGCAGCCCCTGGAAAGGAATTTCGCCTATTACCGTTTGGGGTGCTCAAAGCCCCTCCGCAGCCAATTGGTCAGTTCTCACCATTGGTCAGGACGTTACAGTTTACTGCGTTGGCTCTGACAAAAAGTCGGGATATGGCGTATCAATCCAAGACCATAATGGAGCAAGTGGTGTTCCTACCGATGATCCATTATATTGCGAAGAAGGTGGCACAGGTGACTATACTGTAGCTGACAATAAATTAATAGCAAAATATGGATATTACACATATACTCAAGAACTTAGCGCTAATATCAAAGTTGTTACGGAATCTGGTACTGAATACCATTACACCAAAATGCATTGCGGTGCGCCTAACAGTGGCGATTGGAATGCTAAACAACACCAAGAAGGTTGCGCTTTCGGTGTGAAAATCTTAATCCACGGTACTGTTACCGCAGGAAAGCGTGGTATATATGTTGTTGGTCACGTTAACCAAAAGCCCTCTTGCACGGAAGATGACGGCATCTCTAGACGTGATAAAACTCGCTATCCGAATCCTCCGTACTACAAGTACCAATATCCGTACATCTTGGTAGCTGCAACAGCACATGTTGGTGCTTCTGAGAAAGACGGATGCACTGGCATCTATGGCGGAGGATATGCCGTATTCGACATTGCCGGAGAAGTATATGGTGCAACAGGACTCTATATGAAAGGAGGCGATGTGGATCTGCAAGATGCTTATGTTAGATCTACCTCAAGTAAATTCACCCCGTCAGGCGGTGGCGCAAGCGGTGTAAACAGCGCCGGTGGTAGTGCTGTCGCTATTGAGTCGAATGATGCTTACGCAGGTGGTTCCGGACTTTCCATCACCGGTGACACCAAAGTGGAAGGTAAAGGCGGTTACGCAATTTTTGAGGAAACTTACAAAGAAGACGAGTCTGCAACAACCACTAATATTGAGATTCAAGGTGGTACAATCACCGGTGGTCACGAAGGTGCTATCGCCATTACGACAGATACAAAACAAACAGCCACTGAAGTTACCGGTGGTCAGATTACTAATGGTAAAGTCACTGTAGGTAACGACTCTGTAGGTGTTTCAACCCTAATGCCGAACACCCAGTCTTATCACACTACAGAGGTAGATAATGGTGATGGAACAAAAACGGTTGTTATTAGTGAAGGTGCAGCTCCTGAAGCACCTGCCACACCGAACTCGTGGGCAGAGGTTGCAGGTCAATCCAACGAAACGACTCGCCCGAACATTGCTTGGACAGGTAATGGTGACGAGAAGGGTGTCGGCACGATTCATACGGGTTCGACTGTTTATCTTGGCGAGTTGCAGATTGCTTCGGGAACAGCTTCTAATGGGCAAACATTGACCATTGAGGACGGTGGCGAGTTGAATATTAAGCAGCTCATCCTGAACGGTTACGCTCGTATCATCGTTGAGCCGGGAGGACGTCTCGTTATTACAGGAACACAAGGTATGACTGCTCCGTCAGTAAATAACATACTTCTCAAGACCTCCGATGAGCAACCTGGTTACTTTATGTTCCACCCGAGCGTAACTTCTAATCGTCACCCGCAAGCCAAGATTATGTTTAGTTCTCGTGGATATCAGAAGCCTCGTACTTCTGGTGACCCTGAAGGTGGAAAATACTACTGGCAGCGTTTTGGCGTTCCTTCATGGAAAGCTGTTCCATTGTCATGCATGGCAAGAACTCAGCCCACGCAATATCAAAGAATCGTCAACGACAACCCGAGCAAATATAATATGTGGGAGATGTTGACAAGCAATGACGACCAGCTCGTTCCATTTGCAAGTTACGCTATGACAACGCAATATGACCACTCCGGTCTAGTATATACTTTCACATGCGAGATTCCGGGTAACGGCGATGCAGAGTTAAAATTGTATGAGAAATATAATTATTTCTCAAATAGTTACACCGCTCCTGTTGATATTAAAAAGTTGTTGCAAGATTTCATGACCGGTGCAGGAAATGGCGGTGCAAATGTTCAAGCTACTATTTATCTCAATGATCCGTTTACGAACCGTTGGGATCCGATTAACAATGGAGCATATATTATAGATTTCAATAATGAGTTACCTACTACGATTGAGCCGATGCAAGCATTTGTTGTAATAGCAAACTCAACAGCTGTTGATGCTAAGATTGATTATGCTTCTGATGTATGGGCTCCTATGATGGGTTCGGGTTCAGGTGCTCCCCAACGTAGTAATTCTGTTGATTTGAATACCGCACGTATTGAAATTGTGGCTGCTGACGGTACTCAAGATAATGTTAGTCTCCTTGAAGGTATTGAGTTCTCGTCTGCATTTGACAACAGTTACGATGCAGCCAAGTTCATGCAGCAAGAAGAAAAAGCATATATCTATGCTGAAGGTAACGACGACAATATGGGCATCCTGGCCACAGACAATCTGTTGGGTACGACATTCGGATTGACGACCAAAGAGCAAACATCGTTCACAATGAATTTCAGCCATGTGAATGGAGTGGACTACGCTATCCGCGACATGCTCACCGGTACCGAGACCCAAATCGTAGAAGGTGCAACTTACATGTTCAGCGTTCCTGCAAATGCAACTGTTGAAGGTCGATTCATGATTGTTGCATCGAATAAAGTTCCTACTGCTATTGAAAACGTAGAAGTAGAGAACAACGACAAGGGCATCTACAACATGGCAGGACAATATGTTGGTACTGATTACCACATTTTGCCGGCAGGTGTATATGTAGTTGATGGAAAGAAAATCGTAAAATAACTTAACTGAATAATGATAATGAAAAAGAATAGAATAGCCTACATAACCCCAGAGACACAAATCCTGTCTCTGGGGAATGAAAGGCCAATGATGAGTTGGGAAACATCAGGTGGACAAGGAAAAGAATTCCTTGATGATGATACAACCGAAGGAGGATTTTTTATACCATAAATATCTAAAATTGTGATATTATGAAAAAGATTGCATTTTTAGTATGTTTGGCGTTCGTTGCTATATCTGCAATAGCCCAAAACATAACAGGTCGATCGGTTATTTATCTTCAACCTCAAGATGGAGATAATACAATGTTGGCTATTTTGATTAGCCCGGATTTCTCTGATGCATTTGATCAATCTTATGATGCAGAAGCAATGTCAAGCGGCATATACATTTACAAAGGCAGCAATCATTATAGTATTTGGGCAAGTAATCAATATTCCAATAACTTGCCTATAGGCTTTAATGCAGGCGCTAAAGTAAAACACACTCTGCAATTTAAGAATTTCTTAGGTGATCCCTATGAAATATATGATATAGTGGAAGATACCACAATTACCGTAAATGCATCTACTCCGGATTATGTATTTCGCGTTGACGCTGATCAACTTAACACGACTGTCAACAATCGTTTCTTGATTAATTACAAGTTCGAAGCCGATGAGGGTGACTTGAATATTTGCTTCAACGAGAAGGGCACTAATATTCTTGAAATCAAGAACAACCCCTACACGGGTAAGATTGCTATCAAGAACGCTGCTGGTGAGGACGTACTTCGTTCACCCTACCAGCCGCTGAAGACTCCGCAAGAGATCGACCTCTCGTCTCTCCCTGCCGGTCGTTACACGGTGATCCTTACCAAGGACGACGAGGAGAAGAAACTCATCATCGTTAAGTAATAGCGAGATAAGTAGTTATCGCTGGATTTAGCGATCTCATAGATACTTGTTCCGCAAGTATCTCAACATAATCGGTGCGCCTGTCGCACCGATTATGTTTATTATGGATTTTGATGGCTTTTCATATTACCATAAAAACAACACCCGATAATTTAACTTGCGTCAGGGACTATCGGGTATTTTGTTGTAAAGTTACTATTGTTCTATATTTGTTCGGTTAAAACTCGTTCATTCTGAGGAACTGCCGCAAATGGATGTGCTTGATTCCCTCAACATACGATATTGTATTAAGCGGATTCAAGGATACAACTATCTTAGGATGACTGTTTTTAATCGCTTGCAAATTGCCGAACTCTCGTTTTTGGGTTTGCTCATCAGCAATCAAATAGGCAACCTGAATATAAATAGTTTGCTCCCCTTTTTCTGCCACAAAATCGATCTCCGCACTACGCAACTGACCCACATTGACGGAATAGCCCAAACGCAACAAATGGAGAAAAACAGCATTCTCGATGCGCTTCTCGATGTCATTGGTCTGTTGCGTACGAACAAGTTTGTTACGTATCCCCAAATCCTCAAAATAATACTTGTCGTTGTTTTCCAATAGCTGCTTACCATGGATATCGTATCGCGATACTTTGTACGCAAGAAAAGCATTACAGAGGTATTTGAGATAGTTCTGAATGATAGATTGCGAAAGGTTCTCTCCTTGCGAACGAAGATATTTCGTAATCGAATTAGGCGACATCAATTTGCCAATGTTATCACTTGCAAAACGGCTCAAATTGATAAACGATGTCACATTACGTATCTGTTCGCGCTGGATAATATCTCTCAGAACAATGGTATCATATACGCTCTGCAAATAATCTTTCAACTGGTCTGTATTCTCCAACCCGATCAGTCGCAAATACGGTAATCCTCCCCACAACAAGTATTTTTCCAACGATTCGTCATTATCCGTTAATCCATGAAAGTAGAGAAACTCCGTATAACTGAGTGAATGGATGGGAATTTCGATGTAGCGTGCAGCCTGCAGTGTGGAGAGTTCGCTGCTTAACATTTTGGCATTACTGCCTGTGATAACGACATCTGTATCCTGCTTTTTAATCCAACTGCGAACAGAGTGCTCGAAGCCGATAATATCCTGCACCTCATCAATGAGGATATAATTACGCTTACCGGCAACATAATGTTCGGACAAATAGGCATTAAGCGATTCGTGCGTGGTGATGGCATCAAACGAATCGTCTTCCTTGTCAATATAGATGACATTCGCACCGGACTCGGTTTCCTTTTCCTGAGCCAACAAACGCAAACACATACTTTTTCCTACGCGGCGTTGGCCGATTAGCACAATGATGATTTGTTTGCCAAGCCATTGTGCAATTTTTTCTGAGTACGTAGCACGATTCAGTAGTTCCATATGGGTTGATTTTTAAATCCGCTGCAAAGTTACGAAAAAAAAATGAAATATGCAAACAAATAATGCAAAAATTTGAAGTATATTTAATATTTTCGATGATTTTTGCAGAAATATAAAGTATATTTAATATTTTTGGCGCAATTTACAAAAATATGAAGTATATTTAATACTTTTCACAAGGTCACAACAAAACCATGGTAAAACCACGACAAAACCCCGACTTGACCCCGTTCAAGGTTCACACTTTTTGCGAAAAAAACACCCGCCAAGCCACAAAAAACTCCATATTTGCGTGCGAAATGCAAATTTTCGGCATTTTTCCGCAAAAATACTTGCAAATATCATTTTTTTTTTGTAACTTTGTAGCCGGTTTGTGCATATACGCCCAAGCTACGTGCGCGGGGAAAGCAAAAACCGCGCACGCAGGAAGAACAACATCTACCTGCACGACGCACGTAGAACTATCAACATCACATACAAAATGAAAAAAATATACACTCTATTTGCAGCACTGTTGTGCCTGACGGCAGTAAGTGCCAAGACCATTTATCTCAATCCCGGTGGCAGCAGCCTTTGGGATCAGGCAGGTGCTGTATTTTTCATCCATTCCTGGGGCGCCGGTGACTCCGATGATATGATGAGTTCCATCGGCGACGGCATCTATTCCGCCGATATCCCTGACGCCAACAGCAACCTGCTGTTCCTCCGCATGAAAAACGGCTCGACATCCGTCAGCTGGGGCGATGACCTGTGGAACAAGACCGCCGACCTGACGCTTTCCGGCAGCTATGATCTGTACACCATCACCGGCTGGGGCAGCGACTCCAAGGTTTGTCCGGGCGCATGGTCGGAATATGCTTCCGGTTCGTCATCATCATGCCAGGATGTGTACGGTCTGCTCGTGAACGGCGAGTATGTAGCCGGTCAGCGCAACACCCTGCAACATGAGTGGGTGGAATATATGCTGCGCAACGTGCGTCTCAATGCCGGCGATAGCGTACAACTGTACGACTACTGCCACGATGCCGCCTGGGCTGATCCGTTCGAGAACGGCAGCTACACCTTCGAGATCGTCAACGGCAAGTACGTGGTAGCCGAAGCGGGTACCTACGATTTCTATCTCAAGTTCCTCGGCTACGGCAACAACAAGGTATATATCGCCAAGCACGGCGTATATAACTCCGCCGTTCCCGGTCAGTGCGAGGATGTGATGATGCAAGCGTTCTACAACGAGTCGTACAACGATAATGCCCCGGGTTGCAGCGAATACGGCAACACGCGTTGGGCTACCCTGCTGCCGCAAGCCGCAGAGATTAGCAGTTACTTCGACCTCGTTTGGCTGCCGCCATCGGCACAAGGCGACGGAATGGGTTATCACCCCAAGAACTACGGCAACCAGAACTCCAACTGGGGTACGCGCCAGGAGCTCGAGGCACTGATTGCCGCTTTCCACGGCGCAGATGAGGATAACCCCAACACCCGCGTGGTAGCCGACATCGTGATTAACCACTGCCAGAGCTCCACCGGCTGGATAGGCTTTCCCACGTTCGACTTCGGCGAGTTCGGCACGTTCCAGCCCGACGGTTCGTACATCTGCGGCAACGATGAGGTGAACACCGATCCCGCCAGCGATGCCCAAGGCCAGGCTACCGGTCCGTATGACGACGGCGAGAACTGGCAGGGCGCACGCGACTGGGCACACGACGCACCGAAAGTGCAAGAGATGTTCAAGGCGTATCTGAAATGGATGCGTAAGGTAATGAAATACGACGGCTTCCGTTACGACAAGGGCGATGGCTTCAACAACTGGCATCACGACAACTACAACAAGGCAGCGGGTCCTTATATCGCCTTCATGGAGTGCTACAGCGGCACTGATGAGATACAGAACCGTATCAACGGCGCTAACGGCAACCTGATGGGTCTGGACTTCGACCTCAAGTGGCACGTATTCAACGCTATAGCCGGTTGGGATTATAGCCACGGCCGCGGCGACTGCATCATGAGCCGCGGCGACGGACGTCACTCCGTAACGTTCATGGAGAGCCACGATTGGTTCCTTCGCCCCGACAACGAGAACGAGTTCGGCGGTCGCGGCAACTCGATGACCGAAGTCATGAAGCCACGTCTGCTGCAGTGCAACGCGTTCCTGCTCAGCATGCCGGGCGTTCCCTGCATCTTCTACCCCCATTGGGCAAAGTACAAGCAGTTTATCAAGCCGATGATCGAGGCACGCAAGCTCGCCGGCGTTCATAGCGAGAGCGGCGTGTGGGACGAGTACAGCACCCCGACCGGCTATCAGGCTACCGTGGGCGGCAAGTACGGCTATCTGATCCTCTGCCTGGGCGACAAGTGTCACGGTAACTTCGATGGCTTTGAGAAGAAAGCCAGCTACTACAGCACCTGCGACGGACACGACGAGAGCTACGAGATATGGGTTAACCGCACCGCGCCGCTGCCTACTGCCATCGATAACTCGACCGCGATGCCTCAGGCAATCAAGTTCATCGAGAACGGACAACTCTTCATCCGCTCCGGTGAGAAAGTATATGATTTAATGGGAAGAAGGGTTAAATAGTCGAAATATCGATTTATCGAATTATCGACATATCGAAAAATCGAAAAGTCAAAGCATCGAAATATCGAAATTAAAACACAATACAATGAAAAAGACATTAACAATCATTCTTGCCCTGCTGTGCGCTACGTTCACGTTTGCGCAGAGCTACGGCATTTTGGTGAACGGGAAGACGTATTTCGCCGGCGCATATACCGACGAGTTCGAGGGGTTCACGCAGTACCTGGCTCACGTACAGGTCAACAGCGGCGACTACTGCCAGCTCTATGATGTGGATAACAAGGCGGCTTGGGCAGTGGATGTAAATCAATACTCCGAGCCGGGCTTCACACGCGACGGCGACCGCATCAACGTAACCGTATCGGGTTGCTACGACTTCTACATCAAGCTCAAGTACGGAGCCGACGAGCTCTATATCGGCAACGGCTCGGATTGCGGTAGCGGTCAGGACATAAGCGGCGGCGAGCAGCCTCAGCCGGGCTATGCCGGTTCAGCTCCGGCGCAGTGCCCCGATGTAGTGTTCCAGGCATTCTACTGGGATAGTTACCAGGACAAGGGCTACGGCCGTACCAAATGGATCGATCACCTCAACGCCAAGAACAACACCTCTGCCGAGGAGATAGGCAAGTGGTTCGACCTGATCTGGCTGCCGCCTATGTCCAACGCCACCGGAGGTACAGGATATCTGCCTATTAGCTACTGCAACCTCAATAGCGACTGGGGCACGGAGGCCAAGCTGAAAGACCTGATCAACGTCTTCCACCAGAACGGTGCACGTGTGGTTGCCGACATCGTGATCAACCACATAGCAGGTAGCGCAGGCTGGTGCACGTTCGCCAAGCTGAACTTCGGCGAGTACGGCACGTTCGAGCCCGACGCATCATGGATCTGCAATACCGACGAGATGAACTACAGCAGCGGTGCCGGTTCGTGCAAGGGTAAGGCTACAGGCAACGCTGACGACGGCTACGGCGCAGAAGCGAACTACGACTCAGGCCGCGACTGGGATCACACCAACAGCAACGTGCAAGCCATGTGCAAGGCGTACCTCAAGTGGCTCCGTAACGACATCTATATCGACGGCTTCCGCTACGACTATTGCAAGGGATTCCACAACGGTCACATCAACGATTACAACCGCGCTGCCGAGGCGTACTTCTCCGTCATGGAATATTGGGACGGCGATATCAGCGCCCTGCAATATCACCTGAACGATGCCGGCTGGAACACGCTCACCTTCGACTTCGCGCTGAAATATCAGGCCTTCAACAACGGTATAGCTGCCGACAACTACAGCGCACTGCAAGGTGCCGGTCTGTTAGGCGCAGGCAAGAGCCGCTACGCCGTTACGTTCCTCGACAGCCACGACTCGTTCCAGCGCGACGGCAACGAGTTCTGCGGCGAAGGCAACTCGATGACCGTGTGCCAGGACAAGATCATGCAGTGCTATGCCTATCTGCTCTCCATGCCCGGTGTGCCTCTTGTATTCTATCCGCACTGGGTAACATTCAAGGATGCTATCAAGCCGCTGCTCAATGCCCGCTACAAGACAGGCGTACACAGCGAGTCGGCTGTCAGCGATGAGTCAGGCAACGGCTACTACAAAGCTACCATCACCGGCAAGCACGGTCAGATCCGTCTGCTTCTGGGTCCGAACTCCGGATACAACACCACACCCGACGGCTTTACCCTGGCAGGCAAAGGCACGAACTACGGCGTATATATCAGCACCGATGGCAAGCTGGGTGACAAAGACACCGAACGTGTTGACCGCTCACACACCGCTGTGGAAGATGTACAGATCGACCGCGCGAAAGGCGACAAGTTCATCGAGAACGGACAACTCTTTATCCGTTGCGGCGAACAGGTGTTCGACATGATGGGCAACAGAGTGAAATAGACAAAAGACAAAAGACAAAAGACAAAAGTCGAAATATCGATTTATCGAAATAACGAAATATCGAAAAAATAAAACCACAATACAATGAAAAAGATTTTTACAATACTGGCTGCTGCGTTGTGCGCAGCAAGCATGTTTGCCGGAAGTTACGGTATTCTGGTGAACAGCAAGACGTACTATGCCGGCGAAGCTGCCGGTGAGTTCGAGGGATTCTCGCAGTATCTGGCTCATGTACAACTCAAGTCGGGCGACTACTGCCAGCTCTGTGATGCTGAAAACGGCGCCAAGTGGGCAGTGGATCTGAACACGGCTTCCGTAGCAGGTTTCACCCGCAATGGCGACAAGTACGATGTGACAGTTGACGGTTGCTTCGACTTCTACATCAAGCTCAAGTACGGAGCCGACGAGCTCTATATCGGCAATGGCTCGGACTGCGGCGAAGGCATAGACATCAGCGGTCAAGGCGGTGAAGGCGGCGGCCAAGGTGGCGGTGACGACCAGCAGCAGGGCGCTGCCGGACACGACTTCTACGTTATGGGTTGGATCAATGGCGCTGACGCAGGCGAGGCAGCTTACGACACCTTCGACGACCAGTACAAGTTCGTCAACGGCAAGATCATGCTCGACTGCCGGATGGGTAGTTACATCGGCCTCAAGGACGACCAGGCTAACTACTACTATTTCCAGGGCGAGAGCAATGCCACCGGCGACAACGTAACCCTGAAATGGGCGAACGGCTGGAGTCCCTGCCAGAAGTGGGCTATCCCCGAGGGCGTGAACTACATCATCATCCGCAAGATCGCCTTCAAGGGCAACATCGAACTGCAGCGCGTGGACAAAGATACGTTCGATGCCTACTCCTTCGACATCAACGATGAGGGCGATGCCGTAGAGAACGTAAGCGTCAATGCTAACATCACCAAGACCATCATCAACGGTCAGGTAGTGATCATCAAGGATGGCGTGTACTACAACCTGTTAGGTGCTCAGCTGCAATAACAAACAAGGAAAGGCGCGCTTGGTTGCACGCCTTTTCACACATCAATCGTAACAAGAAATATGAAACGAATAGTTATTAGTTTGTTTGCCCTCGTGAGCACAATGTTGCTCACGGCACAAAGCAGTATTTGGACAGATTTTACCCCCGATCCCTGCCAAACGCAAAGTCGTCCGGCCGGCGTAAGTAACGGTATTTATTACGGCGAGGATGGCACGTCGGTAACATTGTGTACGTACGCCGCATCGAAGACGGAACCGGCGCAACATGTGTTCCTCTTGGGCGATATGACCAATTGGCAACTCGATAACAACTACCAGCTCAAGCGTGACGGCAACTATTTCTGGATCACCCTGACCGGTTTGACCCCGCGCAAGGAGTATCGCTTTCAATATGCCGTGATACGTGCTGATGGCGTGAAAAAACAGATCTGCGACCTGTATTCGGAGAAAGTGCTGCACCCCGACGACCAGTACGAGCCCAAGAAAGCCGACCCCACAATTACCGCTTATCCCCAAGGCGCGGACGGCAGTTATGTGACGGTCATCAAGCCCGGCGCCACACCCTTTGCATGGTCGGAAGCCACGCTGAACTTCAAGCGCCCGGACAAGAAAAACCTGATCATCTACGAGGTGTGGGTATATGACTACACCACCGGTCGTACCTTCAAGGCGCTCAAGAACAAACTCGATTACATCCAGAACCTCGGCGTCAATGCCATCGAGTTGATGCCGGTCAGCGAGTTCGAAGGCAATATCAGTTGGGGCTACAACCCCACCCTGTACTTTGCGGTGGACAAGACCTACGGCAAAGCCGACGACCTGAAAACGCTGATCGACGAGTGCCACAAGCGCGGCATAGCCGTGATCCTCGACATGGTGTTCAACCACACCAAAGGCTCCAACCCGATGGCCACGCTCTATCCGTGGGGTAACGACCTGCAGTACAACCCGTGGTTCAACACTAATCCGCCCGAGGGCGACAACGGCTACGGCGAGGAGTGGGATCACGACTTCGCACCGGCACACGAGATGTTCCAGCGCGTATTCGCCTACTGGCTCACGGAGTACAAGATCGATGGTTATCGCCTCGACCTCAGTCACGGCTTGTGCGGCAAGACGAACAATGCCGTAGCTAACCTGACGGATTACTACAACACCGTTCAAGCTACCTCCCCGGGCGCGTACATGATTCTGGAGCACTGGGGCGACGGCCAATCCACGCTCATCAGCCGCGGCATGCAATGTTGGACGGGCGCGGGGGTCAGCAACTCCTACTGCCAGACCGCTATGGGCTGGCTCAAGGACGGTGACGGGTTTGGCGATGCCAACAGGGCAGGTTATGTATCGTACGCCGAGAGCCACGATGAGGAACGAATGCAGTACAAGGCCAAGACTTGGGGCAATGGCGATCTGCAAACCAACGAGGCGGCACGTCTCGGACGCGTGGCAGAGAACGTGGCATTCAACGTGCTGCTCAACGGCGCACATATGTTGTGGCAGTTTGAGGAGATCGGCTACGACTATTCCATCGATTACAACGGCCGCACGGGCAACAAACCCAACCCCCAAACCAAAGGTTACTTCACGCAGCCGGAGCGCGTGGATGCGTTCACCAAGTGCGCGCAGGTCATCACCTTGCGTACGCAACTTGCCCCGCAAGCCTTCACCGGTAACCCTACAGTCAATATCGGTTCGGGCAAAGCCCTGCGTACCATCCAATGGGGCAATGAGGTGTTTGCCGCAGCTAACTTCTCGGTCAGCGGCAACGAGGCGGTCACACTGCCCAACGGCACGTGGTACGACTACCTCGGCGGCGCACAACGGGCGAACGGTACCTATACCTTAGCCCCGGGCGAGCTGAAAGTGTTCACGAGCACAGCGCTCCAGGCACCGACCTTCGAGGATATAATGAGCCGCCCGGTACAAGGTATCGAGGACATCCAATCCCCCGCACCGGCAGTGCAGAAGTTCCTCAACAACGGCACGCTCTACCTCCTCCGCAACGGCATCACGTACACCATCGATGGCCGCCGCGTCGAGTAAATCGTACATGAATAAATCGTAAATCAATCGTACATCGTACATTTGTAAATCGTACATCAACATGGTTCTTTGCGTAGCTGAGAAACCGTCCGCAGGACGCGACATAGCCAAGGTGCTGGGTGCCAACACCCGGCGCGACGGCTATATGGAGGGGAATGGATATTGGGTGACCTGGACGTTCGGTCATCTCTGCTCGCTGTACGATCCGAATGATTACAACGAGCAGTGGAAAGGCTGGAACATGTCCGCCTTGCCGATGATCCCCGAGCGATTCAGCATCAAGGTCACGCAGGACGAGGGCGTGCAGAAGCAGTTCAACGTTATCAAGCAACTGATGGCGCAAGCCACGGAGGTGATCAACTGCGGTGACCCGGGTCAGGAAGGCGAACTTATCCAGCGCTGGGTATATCAGCAGGCCGGCTGCAAGGTGCCCGTGAAGCGCCTGTGGACGTCCTCACTCACCGAGGAGGCGATACGCGACGCGTTCAAGCAGCTCAAGGATCAGTCGGCGTACCAACACCTGTACGAGGCAGGCTTGATGCGTGCCATCGGCGATTGGCTGCTCGGCATGAACGCCTCGCGCGCATATACATTACGGTACGCGCGCAACGGCGGGCAGAACCGTCAGATCCTCTCTATAGGACGCGTGCAGACGCCTACGCTCGCACTCATCGTCAAGCGCCAACAGGAGATAGAGCACTTCGTACCGCGCACCTACTACGAACTGAAGACGCTCTACCGCGATACCCTCTTCTCCTACGTCTCGCCCAAGGATGCCGACAGCGCTGCCAAGACCGACAACACCGAGAATGCCGAAGCTGCCGACAGCAACGATCTCAAGGGATTCGCCACGCTCGAGCAGGCACAAGCGGTCATCGACAGCATCAAGGATCAGCCGCTCACCATCACCTCCGTCGAGAAAAAGAAAAGTACGGAGTACGCACCCCGACTGTTCGACCTCACGTCGCTGCAGGTGGAGTGCAACAAGTCGTACGGCTACACCGCCGAACAGACGCTCAAACTCATCCAGTCGCTCTACGAGAAGCACGTGACCACCTACCCGCGCGTGGACACGACTTACCTGAGCGAGGACATATACGCCCACGTGCCCAAAACGCTCGAGGGCATCAAGGATTACTTCCCCGAGGTGCAACCGCTGCTCGGACTCAAGGCGGATGGCAAGAAAGGCTCGTTGCCCAAGTCGAAAAAGGTGTTCGACAACAAGAAGGTAACCGACCACCATGCCATCATCCCTACCGGTCAGCGCCCCGATAACCTCACCGAGCAGGAAAAGAAGGTGTTCCGCAAGATCGCCCTGCGCTTCATCGCCGTGTTCTACCCCGATTGTCAGGTTAGCAACACCACGGTATTCGCCAAGATTGGCGAATACGACTTCAAGGTCACCGGCCGACAGGTGCTGATACCGGGTTGGCGAGAGGTCTTCGCCAAGTCCCAGGACAACACGGACACCCCCGACAAGCCCGAAGCCGCCGACACGTCGGCAGCCCAAGTACTCCCCGACTTCGTGCAGGGCGAGCAAGGTCCGCACGAGCCGCAGCTCAAGGAGAAAACCACCACGCCGCCCAAGTACTACACCGAGGCAACGCTGCTGCGAGCTATGGAGACCGCCGGAAAGACCGTGGAGGACGAGGATCTGCGCGACGCGATGAAAGAGAACGGTATAGGTCGGCCTTCCACCCGCGCAGCGATCATCGAGAAGCTCTTCCAGCGCCGCTACATCGAGCGCCAAGGCAAAGCCGTACACGCCACACCTCTGGGCATCGACCTCATTGCCAAGATCATATCGCCGCTATTGATGTCCGCCGAACTGACCGGACGCTGGGAGAAACGCTTGCGCATGATCGAACGCGGCGAGTACGAAGCCCGCGAGTTCCTCGGCGAACTCAAGCAGATGACCACCGAGGTCGTGCGCGAGGTCAAAGCCGACCAAACAGGACTGCCCTGCCCCTTGTGCAAACAAGGACGCATCATCCGCGGACGCACACGCTACGGCTGCTCCCGTTGGCGCGAAGGATGCACCTACGCAGCACCCTTCTAAAATACCCATTGAATTAGTTTAATTCGCTTAATTCGTGAACAAATAAATATTCGCTTAATTCGTGAACCCCAAAATACGCTATGGCAGAAAATTATAACGAAGACAACATTATCCATCTCGACGACCGCGAACATATCCGTCGTCGCCCGGGCATGTACATCGGCAAGCTCGGCGACGGTACGCATTCCGATGATGGTATATACGTGCTCATCAAGGAGACCATCGACAACTCGATCGACGAGTTCCGAATGGGCGAAGGCAAGGTCATCGACGTCACCGTGGCCGACGGACGCGTCATTGTGCGCGACTACGGACGAGGTATACCTCTGGGCAAACTCGTGGACGCCGTGTCCATCCTGAACACCGGCGGTAAGTACGACAGCAAGGCGTTCAAGAAATCCGTCGGACTGAACGGCGTGGGTACGAAAGCCGTCAACGCCCTGTCCAAGGAGTTCATCGTCGAGTCGGTACGCGAGGGCAAACTGCGCCGCGCTACCTTCAGGCAGGGACGGCTGGTCAGCGACACCGATATCATCGACGCACCCGATACCCTCAAGCGAGGCACGCGCATCGAGTTTGTGCCCGACGATACGAAAGGACTGTTCGAGAACTACCAGTTCCGCGAGGATTATATCGAGACGATGATGCGCAACTACGCGTATCTGAATACCGGACTTACGCTCAACTACAACGGCCGTAAGTTCCTGTCGAAGAACGGATTGCTCGACCTACTCACCGAGACGATGACCGTCGAGCCTTTGTACCCCATTATCCACATCGTGGGTGAGGATATAGAGATCGCCCTGACGCACACCGACCAGACCGGCGAGGAGTATCACTCCTTCGTCAACGGCCAGCACACTATTCAGGGCGGCACGCACCAGGCAGCCTTCCGCGAAGCCATCGGCCGCACCATCAAGGAGTTCTTTGGCAAGAACCAGGAACTGTCGGATATCCGTAACGGTATCGTGGGCGCTATAGCCATCAATGTGGAAGAGCCGGTGTTCGAGAGCCAGACGAAGGTCAAACTCGGCTCGCGCGACATGTCGCCCACGGGAGGCGTGTCGGTCAATAAGTTCGTCAACGACTTCGTAGGCCTGCAGCTCGACAACTACCTGCACAAGAACCCCGAGGTCACCGAGGTCATGCTCAAGAAGATTCAGGACTCCGAGCGCGAACGCAAAGCCATAGCCGGCGTTACCAAAGCCGCACGCGAACGCTCGAAAAAGAATCTCCTGAATAATCCTAAGTTACGCGACTGCCAGATCCACTTCAACGATGCCAAACCCGTACGTTCCTCCAAGGATGCCGACGATGATCTGCGCGACGAGACGTGCATCTTCATCACCGAGGGTCTGTCGGCGTCGGGTAGCATCACCAAGAGCCGCGACGTACGCACGCAAGCCGTGTTCTCCCTGCGCGGTAAGCCGCTCAACAGCTACGGACTAAGCAAATCCGTCGTGTACGAGAACGAAGAGTTCAACTGCCTGCAGTCAGCCCTGAACATCGAGGACGGACTCGACGAGCTGCGTTACAACAAGGTGATCATCGCAACGGATGCAGATGTCGATGGCATGCATATCCGCCTGTTGATGCTTACGTTCTTCCTGCAGTTCTTCCCCGACCTGGTCAAGAAGGGACACGTATATATCCTGCAAACGCCGCTGTTCCGCGTCAAGAACAAGAAGGAGACGCGCTACTGCTACAGCGAGGAGGAACGCCTCAAGGCCATCGAGGAGATCAGCACACCCGAGATAACACGATTCAAAGGTCTGGGAGAGATCTCCCCCGACGAGTTCAAGGGTTTCATCGGGCAGGAGATACGCCTCGACCAAGTGACCCTGCGCAAGGAGGATGCCGTGGGCGATTTGCTCAACTTCTTTATGGGCAAGAACACCTCCGAGCGTCAGGACTTTATCATCAATAACTTAGTTGTAGAGGAAGACGATGTGGAGTGATGATACCGGCTGTTGCGGAATGCACGCCGACTGCGAGAAAGGCTTGAGGATCTTGCGCGACGAGAGCCTCTATTACAACGACGAGGAGCTCGATGCCTACCGCGGCATCGCGCCCGAGGATTATACCCCCGAGCAGGCAGCCGAGATCCGCGAGGTATTTGAGACCTTGATGCCCAAGGAGGTCAGCGACTGGATCTGCGCCATGCAAGCACGCGGAATCAACCTCCCCCCCGACATTCGCGAGGAAGCGCTACTCTTACTCTCCGAACAGTAACACGTTCGGAGAGTTTTTTATTAGGATTGTGCTGCTATGCGCAGCGCGGCATTGATGCCATCGAGAGCGGAGGAGGTGATACCACCGGCGTAGCCGGCACCTTCGCCGCAGGGATAGAGATTAGGATGAGAGATGGATTGCAAGGTCTCCGGGTCGCGCGGGATACGCACGGCGCTGCTCGAGCGGCTCTCGGTGGCGAGGATGAGTGCATCGTTGGTCAGGAAGCCCGGGTACTTGCGGTCGAAGTCACGGAAGCCCTGCCGCAGCCTGTCGGCAATGAACGGCGGCATCCATTCATGCAGGGCACTGCTGCGCGTACCGGGCAGATAACTGCACGCAGGCAGATTGGCGCTGCGTTTGCCACGAACAAAATCCGCCAGACGTTGTGCCGGCGCGATAGCCGGAGCACCGCCATGCTCGAACGCCAGGTGCTCGACGTACTCTTGCAAGCGCAGCCCTGCAAGGGCTTCGCTGTTGGTGAGTTTCGCTGTGGGTGACTGCGTGTTAATGACTTCGTGTTGACAGATAAGGGGTATATCCTCGGGGTTGATCTGCACCACGATGCCGGAGTTGGCGTACGGCGAGTTGCGGTGCGAGGCCGACATGCCGTTCACCACACACGCATCGCTGCTGCTCGTAGCCGGTACCATATGTCCGCCCGGACACATACAGAACGAATACACACCACGACCCTCCACCTGCGTTACCAGACTGTACGACGCGTTACCGAGATAACGGATGAGATCGGCTGCGCCTGTGAGATGGTACATCAAGTTATTGATGAGCGACTGCGGATGTTCCACGCGCACGCCCATCGCAAAACCTTTCTGCTGCAGCGCCACGCCCTCGTCCAGAAGCATTCTGTACGTGTCGTGGGCAGAGTGACCGATCGCCAAGATTAAAGGTGAAAGGTGAAAATTGAAAGGTGAAAGGCTATCAACGCAAGTCTCGAAATGTATTTCGCCGCCGTGCTCGATGATGCACTCGCGCATTGCGCGGATGATACCCGGCAGTTTGTCGCTGCCTATATGGGCGTGTGCCTCGTAGAGCACGGTATCCGGTGCGCCGAAGTAATGGAACAGTTCCATCACGCGCTGCATGTTCCCGCGTTTCTTGCTGCGCGAGAACAGTTTGCCATCGCTGAACGTGCCCGCACCGCCCTCGCCGAAGCAATAGTTCGATTCGGCATTCAGGGCGACGTTACGGTTGAGTTGGGCGATATCGATCTTGCGTTCGCTGACAGGCTTGCCGCGCTCGTAGATGATAGGCTTGATGCCATGCTCGATACAGGTGAGCGCCGCAAACAGCCCCGCCGGTCCCGCGCCGATGATATGCACGTGCCGCGGCGCGTTATGCACGTCCTGCCACACGGGCGGCGTATATAAAGGTATAGGGGCATCCTTGGGAAGAGGATGCCCTTTATCGTCGAGCAAGAGCGTGAGGTTAACTTTCAGTTGCCGCTGGCGCGCATCGACAGAGCGCCGCACCACGCGATACTTCCCGGCAGCCTCGTACGCCTGCTCCGGCGTAAGAACCAGTGTCTGTTGCGACAGTTCGCTCATCAATTTACTCAGCCATGATCTTTGCTTCCAGCTCTTCGGCGAGTTCGGGGTTGTCGTGCAGCACTTTCTTGACTGCATCGCGTCCCTGGGCAAGTTTCTTGCCGTCGTAGCTGAACCACGAGCCGGACTTCTGCAGCAAGCCTTTGGCTACGCCCAGATCCACCAGTTCGCCTTCGCGCGAGATGCCCTCGTTGAACATCAAGTCGAACTCAGCCTTCTTGAACGGCGGAGCTACCTTGTTCTTAACGACTTTCACGCGCACCTGGTTACCCAGAATCTCCTCGCCGTCCTTGATCTGGCTCACGCGGCGTATGTCCAGACGCACCGAAGCGTAGAACTTAAGCGCGTTACCGCCGGTGGTTGTCTCGGGGTTGCCGAACATAATGCCTATCTTCTCGCGGAGCTGGTTGATGAAGATGCAGGTGGTCTGCGTCTTGCTGATGGTAGCGGTGAGTTTGCGCAGTGCCTGACTCATCAGCCGTGCCTGCAGCCCCACGCGGTTGTCGCCCATATCGCCATCGATCTCGGCTTTCGGGGTCAGCGCTGCCACGGAGTCGATGACCACCAGGTCAACGGCTGCCGAACGGATCAGCTCGTCGGCGATCTCCAAGGCTTGCTCGCCGCTGTCGGGCTGAGCGATAAGCAGGCTGTCGGTATCCACACCGAGTTTCTCGGCGTAGAACCGGTCGAAAGCGTGCTCGGCATCGATGATTGCGGCTATGCCGCCCTGCTTCTGTACCTCGGCCATGGCATGGATAGCCAGCGTGGTCTTACCGGACGATTCGGGACCGTAGATCTCGATCACGCGTCCGCGCGGATAACCGCCTACGCCCAGCGCGATGTTCAGCGTTACGCTGCCGGTAGGAATCACGGCTACATCTTCAATCTTGTCGTCGCCGAGCTTCATGATGGCACCTTTGCCGAATTGTTTGTCGATCTTCTCCATCGCCAATTGCAAGGCTTTGAGTTTATCTGCAGATGGAGCTTTCTTTTCTTCTGACATAGTTTTCTTTGTTTTTTTTAGACCGCAAGCTGACGCTTGCTGAAAGATAAAAGACCGCAAGCCGTGCTTGCTCAAAGACAAAAGCCTAATTACTTAAGCATTACGCCGCATAATAGGCTTTTGTCTTTTTTCTTTGAGTGCACGCAGTAAACGGTCTTTCGACTTGTTTACTTGTTCAGTGCAAGTGCTACGTTCACGGCGCAAGCAACGGTGCAACCTACCATCGGGTTGTTACCGATACCCAGGAATCCCATCATCTCTACGTGTGCGGGAACGGAGCTCGAGCCTGCGAACTGTGCATCGCTGTGCATTCTGCCGAGGGTATCGGTCATGCCGTACGATGCAGGTCCGGCTGCCATGTTATCGGGGTGCAACGTACGACCTGTACCACCGCCGGAAGCTACCGAGAAGTACGGTTTGCCGGCGAGTACGCGCTCTTTTTTGTACGTACCTGCTACGGGGTGTTGGAAGCGGGTCGGGTTCGTTGAGTTACCGGTGATCGATACGTCAACGTTCTCGTGCCACAGGATAGCTACGCCTTCGCGTACGTCGTCAGCGCCGTAGCAGTTCACCTTGGCGCGCGGACCGTTGGAGTAAGCTTTCTTGCGAACGATCTTCAGCTCGCCCGTGTAGTAATCGAACTCAGTCTGTACATAGGTAAATCCGTTGATACGGCTGATGATCATAGCGGCGTCTTTGCCCAGACCGTTCAGGATGCAGCGGAGCGGTTTCTGACGAACCTTGTTAGCCATCTCGGCGATCTTGATAGCGCCCTCGGCAGCGGCGAACGACTCGTGACCAGCCAGGAAAGCGAAGCACTCGGTCTCCTCGCGGAGCAGACGGGCAGCCAGGTTACCGTGACCCAGACCCACCTTACGGTCGTCAGCCACCGAACCCGGGATGCAGAATGCCTGCAGACCGATACCGATAGCCTCGGCAGCGTCAGCAGCGTTCTTGCAGCCTTTCTTGATAGCTATAGCCGAACCTACTACGTAAGCCCACTTGGCGTTCTCGAAGCAGATACGCTGGGTCTCCTCGCAGGTCAGGTACGGATCAAGGCCGTATTTCTCACAAATCTCGTTGGCTTCCTCGATAGAAGCGATGCCATTGGCATTCAGAGCGGCGAGAATCTGTTTCTCGCGGCGGTCTTGCGACTCAAATTGAACAGGACGAATCATAGCTTACTCCTTTCTTGGGTCAATAGATTTAACTGCACCCTGCTCAGCTGTGGTACGGCCGTAGGTACCCGTGACGCTCTTGAGGGCTTCATTAGCGTCAACGCCTTTCTTGATAGCGTCCATGAATTTGCCCATGTGAACATATTCGTAGCCGCAAACTTCGTTATCCTCATCCAGGAACTCCTTGGTGATGTATCCCTCGGTGAGTTGCAGATAACGTACACCTTTCTCCTTGGTGGAGAACAACGTACCGCACTGGCTTACGAGGCCTTTGCCCAGGTCTTCCAGACCGGCACCGATCACCAGACCGCCCTCCGAGAAGGCACTCTGCGTACGGCCGTAAACGATCTGCAGGAACAGCTCGCGCATAGCGGTGTTGATAGCGTCACATACCAGGTCGGTGTTCAGCGCCTCCAGGATGGTCTTGCCGGGCAGAATCTCGGCAGCCATAGCGGCGGAGTGGGTCATGCCGGAGCAACCGATAGTCTCTACCAGAGCCTCCTCGATCACACCGTTCTTGACGTTCAAACTCAGCTTGCACGTTCCCTGTTGCGGAGCGCACCAACCAATACCATGTGTCATGCCGGAGATGTCCTTGATCTCAGTAGCTTTCACCCACTTACCCTCTTCGGGGATAGGAGCCGGACCGTGCTTCGGACCTTTGGCTACGACACACATGTTCTGTACTTCTTTTGAGTAAATCATGTGGATTAAAATATTATTTGTTATTGATTAATTGATATCATTTCGAAATCGGCTACAAAGGTACAAAAAAAATCCCACATTTGCAAATATTGTGGGACTTTTTTTCAAAAAAAATGCATTTTTGCATCTAAAGACGCTTCGAGGCGTCGTATGACTCGATGGTTTTACTCTGTATCAGCACGGTTGTGTCGCCGCGCTGGACGTATTGGCTTGAGGTTGTCACCGTTCGTGTTACGTTGCAGGAGGTGATCAATACACCACATACAGCAACGCACAACAGCCCTGCAAAAATCAATAATAATCGCTTCATAGAATCGCATTTTTTTAGTTAACTATTAAAAACTATTTAAAACAATTTCAAAGATTTAGTTAGAAAATAAACCTACATAAACCCTGCCGGTGGCTGTTGTCCGTACCGGACTTGTGTATTTGTCGTATAAGTCTCTCGCTCAAGCGAGCTTGACGAGCGCCTTCTCCGCCAAATCCACAACTCTTCGAGTAA
>CADBYS010000006.1 GCA_902798965.1 uncultured Bacteroidales bacterium
AGCTGTTCGGTTCATAGATGAATTGCGCGTGCATCCTAAAACAGGCACAGGACATCCGGAACCATTAAAGGGTAAGCCCGAAGGACGGTGGAGTCGTGAAATTACAAAAAAACACCGTTTGGTTTACCAAATTCTTGATACACAAGTGATAGTTCTCATATTGACCGCCTATGGTCATTACGATGATAAATAAAATTACCGTCCCCTCTCCGGGACGTTAAATAGGAGAGCGCTGAGATCGGCAGCGTAAAAAAGCGATTACATATTAAAGGCGTCTTACGCGCTTTGTTTTGGCTAACTGGAATCTGGGAAATTCTAAACTAACGGCCAAAACAATGTAGCACGAGATGCTCAGGGTGTGATTTTAATTCAATAACGCCTTCAAGATACCAAATTGGCATCATGAATACAAAAAGAGAAATGAGCGAGCCATATACATATAATCCGTCACCTGCGGAAAGTCGCAATATCTTCACGGCTTCCTGTGTGGAGTCAGTGGCTACGGCTTTGCAGCAACCAGCAGACGAGATTTATCGTCGCATGGTGCGCGTCAATTTGATAGATGATTACATTATTCCCTGCTACGAGGTACTGCATAGCGAGAGCCGCGAAAATGTAACCAAAGATATAATCTACACCCTCGAATTGTGGGAACAAAAGCAAGGCCTATGATTGAAGTATATCACGGAGGAACAGAAACCATTAACCGTCCGCTGGTAAGTGCCGGTCGCGAAGGATTGGATTTCGGCAAAGGTTTTTATGTCACTCTTTTGCGCGAGCAGGCAGAGTTATGGGCAGATCGGATGGCTCGTCAGCGCAAAAGCGATAAGATTCTTTCAGTATATGAATTGGATATAGATGCTATCCGCGCCAACTATCGCTATTTGTTTTTCCCGCACTACGATGCCGATTGGCTCAATTTTATAGCCAATAGCCGAACAGGCAAAATGCCTTGGAAAGAATATGATTGTATAGAAGGTGGAATCGCGAATGATCGTGTAATAGATATGGTTGAGGGATATATTGCAGGAACAGTAAGTGCCGAATATGCGCTGCAAGAACTGAGCAAGCATCAGCCTAACCACCAGATTTGTATTTTGAACCAGCAAGTTATTGATAAATACTTGCATTTTAAGGAGGCAATCAAATGTTAAGCGATGTATTGATGTGGAATAAGATTGGTCGTGTGGTAACACGCATCAGCGAGCGCAAGGGGATTAGCGCCTCTCGTGCTTTTGAGTTGTTCTACACTTCTCAATTGAACAAGGATCTCCACGATCCATCCACAGGCTTATACTTAATGGGCGATGAGTACCTCGCTCAAGCGATATAAATAGGCGCTCTCACCGAAGCGTTAATGTCACCCCACTGCATGTTATTTGTGGGGACCCCGAAAATCGGTGCGTCGCTCCCGACGTTAAATAGGAGAGCGCTGAGATCGGCAGCGTAAAAAAGCGATTACATAACATTCGCGTTTGCGATTTATTGGACATTTCGGAATGTAGGAAGTTTTGAAAATATACCAATAATAAGTTGGCAAACGCCCATTGTAGCATGGGCGTGACTTATCGGTATATGGGCAATTCCTACAGCCTCGAAATGGATAAGGAACGTCCATTTTTTGTGTGCATGTGCCAATTTAAAAATTTGATAAAAGCAAACTATTACTAACTTATAAATACATAAAACAATGAAAAAACATGTACTTCTTTTGCTTGCATTGTTTGCGAGCGTATCGTTGCTCCATGCGTCCGTTGTGAGCGGCATTTGTGGCGACAATCTTACCTGGTCGTACAACACCGAATCTGGTGCCCTCGTCATTGAGGGTAGCGGAGCAATGTATTTGGGGGAGCAATGTCCATGGGCAACCGTGGCAAGTTCAATATCATCCGTTTCACTTCCCAATGGTTTGACATCTATTTATAGGGGAGCTTTCTCTGGCTGTAGCAGTTTGAACTCTATTGTTATCCCCAATAGCGTGACAAGCATTGGAGAGGAGGCTTTCACTTATTGCAGTAGTTTGACATCTGTGACTATTCCCAATAGCGTCACAAGCATTGGAAATGGTGCTTTCTGGGGTTGCAGCAGCTTGACCTCTGTGACGATTCCCAATAGCGTCACAAGCATTGGATATCGGACTTTCTCTGATTGCAGCAGTTTGACCTCTGTGACTATTCCCAATAGCGTCACAAGCATTGGATATCAGGCTTTCCTGTCTTGCAGCGGTTTGAGCTCTGTGACGATTGGCAATAGCGTCACGAGCATTGGAGGTGAGGCTTTCGCTTATTGCAGCAGTTTGACCTCTATAACTATCCCGAGCAGTGTTACTGGCATTGAAGATTTCGTTTTCCCAGACACCAGAAACATAACGATGGAAGCCACCACTCCTCCATTGATTACTTCCAATTCATTCAGCTCTTCTGCGCTCGTACATGTACCGTGTAATAGCGTTAGTTCGTATCAGGCGGCGCCTATTTGGCAGTTTATGAACATTGTCGGTAGTATGGATTACGATTTCCATCTTTATGCTACGGAGGGCGGTAGTGCCAATATCACCAATAGCGTTTGCCAAGCTAACACGGTTGTCGTGGAAGCTACCGCGAACGATGGTTATCGTTTCACCGGTTGGAGTGACGGAAACATGGAAAACCCACGTGCTATCCTGCTCACCGCAGACAAAGAAGTGACCGCGCAATTTGAGCAAATTATGTATCAAGTGAACTTGTCGGGTGTAGCTTATGGATATTATTACGATTATGACGAATATTACTTCGAAGGCAATATGTCAAGAAGTTTTCCGGCGGGTACTCGTATGACGTTTAGAGCATATGAAAGCTGTGGTACATTCGATGGTTGGAGTGATGGTGTGACGGATTCGTATCGTGATATCTATATCACCCAAGACACTACTATCTCTGCTATCATTTCCGGAGTGGAGACTTATCAAGTTAGCATCACTGCCGGTGAGCATGGCTATTTGGAAAATGGGTTCGTCGGCACACGCACTTCGTGTGGTGGCGAGATTTATGTAAGAGCATACGCAGATGAAGGCTACCACTTTGTTGCATGGAGCGATGGATACAGTTACCCTGAACGCGGCATTAATATCTATAGCGATACTACTATCTATGCAATTTTTGATGAAGGTGACTTTGGAGGTGCACTTGGCGAAAATGTATATTGGAGATATGTAAGCAATACCCACACGCTTACCGTTTATGGCAGTGGCGCAATGTACGATGAAGGTTACTCGGAAAGTTACTTTGAATGGCGCGAGTTCGGTCAAGACATTCAAAAAGTGGTCATTGAAGAGGGGGTGACATCTATTCGTCGTTATATTTTCTATAGATTAAGTGCCTTGCAACAAGTAGAATTGCCAACGACATTAACAAAGGTTGGTAATATGGCGTTTGCCAATTGCGAAGCATTGACATCTATAGTTTGGAAACCGACTCATTGCGAGCAAGTATATGAGATTTTTGGCTATAGTCGTGAGCAGAATAATATATCTACTATTACATTTGCCAACAATGTTGAATACATACCTGCTTATTTATGCTCATATACTAAAATCACTTCAGTAACGATCCCAGCGAGTGTACGTTCTATAGGCTGGGGGGCATTCAGCAACTGCACTGAACTGACCTCATTTATCTTGCCGAATACCGTAACTTCTGTACAAGGAAATATCCTATATGGTTCAGGTGTCAATAATCCCGTTTATAACAACACGTTGTTTGCATATATGCCGCAAAATACCACCGGCTCATATACGATTCCTCAGGGTATCATTACTATTTGTGCGAGTGCGTTCAATAATAGCAAACTCTCAAGCATTATCCTGCCCGCATCGTTGAAGCATATAGGCAACAGTGCATTTAACGGCTGCGAAAACTTGACAGAGATGATTATTCCTAACACCGTGGATTCCATTGAAAATTATGCTTTGGAGGAGTGTCGGTCACTGCGCAAATTAGTAATCCCTGCTTCGGTTAAGGAAATCGGCCGTGGTCTGGTAGCTGGCTGTTACAACCTTGGCGTGATTGATGTTCCGGCTGATTTCTTCACGCGGTGCATGGATTCGTATGACTATGAATTGGCGTATCTCGAACGCGAATATTTCCCGGAATATACGCACAAACTTGACTCTATTACGCTAAATAGCCTCGCAATGACTGAGGTGGACTTTGAACTGATCAAGTTGTCCTACAAGACGATTTCTTACCTCAACCTTGCCGGCATAACTAATACAGCATTGCAGGAAGAGGCTTTCTTTAATTGGTTCAACCTCAAGCACTTGATGCTTCCGGATAACCTGCAGTATATCGATTATATGGCAGCTGCCGAGTGCATTCGTCTGGAAGACATCATTATTCCTGCTTCTATTACGGAGATTGATGCACGCGCCTTTGAGAATTGCCGCAGTTTGGCAACTGTTACTTTTGCAGGCAACAATGTGCAAACAATCGGTGACTGGGCTTTCTATAACTGCCATGAATTGGCTTCAATCACGTTGCCCGAAGGCATAACCACCATTGGGAAAGCGGCATTCTATGGTTGCACCTACCTCAACAACGTGATTGTACCTGCATCGGTTCAGGCTATCGGCGATAACGCTTTTGCTCTCTGCAGTCGCATGCAGCAGATGCAAGTACGCGCTGCTGTACCGCCGTCAATCGCAAGCAAAACCTTCGAGGATGTTAGCCGCCAGATGCCGGTATATGTTCCGCTAAATAGCGTAAACGCCTACAAAGCTGACCCGCTCTGGGGACAGATGAACATCATCGGCGCAGATGAGCAATGGGATGCTGTGGATTACGTAACGACCTCCACCGCAGCCACCAAGCAGTTCATCAACGGTCAACTCTTCATCCTCCGCGAAGGCAAGACCTACACCGTCCAGGGCCAAGAAGTGGAGTAAGGGGGAATTGAAAGGTGAAAGAGAATAAATCTTGGATTATAACACCCCGAGCGGCTCAAAATGAGTCGCTCGGGGTGTAGTTGCTGGGGTGAGCATGCATTCCGGATGCAAAAATTATCAAATTTTGTATATTCCCGCATCTTGATAGTCTTTGATAATTGTTGAATGAAAAAGTCAAAATGTGTTCAGTTTTGTCTTTTCGAAAAGTCAAAGTTTATTCATTTCCTTGCGATAGTAAACCTATTATGCTTACTTTTGCGACTGCAAAGGTACGTCATTTTTTTTGATATATGCAAATCATTCGGCAAGAAAATGCACTGATCATGCGCATTTTCGCTAAATCGTCAACTCTGTTGAACGAAAAGACCTCAATCCAGATCGCAATCATGCGAGGCAATATAAAAAACCGGATGACGGTTTGACGGTTTGACGGTTTCGGCACAATGTGCATGAAAACAATAAATTAAGATGTCAAAATGCGCTGATTTTGGCATTCGAAACCGTCAAACCGTCATGTTATAAAAATGTCGGATGGTATTCTACGGGAAAGGACGTTGAGATAGTTCTCGCAAAAATGCGAGAAAAATGCAAAAGATGGTAGGGGTGAGGTCAGGCTTTGATTGGGCTTTGGGAAGGACTAAAGTCTAGGATGCCCACGATAAAACCATGATAAAACCCCATGTTGACTCCGATCAAGCTGCACACTTTTTGAGTCGAAAGCCTAATTAGACAACAACTGCCAACGAGCGAACAATGGATTTAATAAGTCAAAAATTACCCAAAAATAGACAAAATAACAAAAAGAGCTGTATTTGCGGCTTTTTTTGTGAAAAAATTTGCAAATGTCAGATTTTTTTCGTAACTTTGCGCCCGAAAAGGTTACGCCCCTTTTCCCGCTTGGCGGGGACAATATAGAGTGGCGTGAATTAAATTGTATTTGATCGGTACAGGAATGAGAATGACCAAGAAACTGACTGCATATGTTCTGACACTTGTATTGTGCCTGTTGCCGTGTGTGGTGTATGGCAGTCGTCCGCTCAATAGCAGCCTGCGCGAACTGAAAAACGAACTGCAGGCTTCATACCGGCAGCTACCGGAGATGCAAGCGTACTTCGATGAGGAGTACGCCCAGCGTCATCAGGAGATGCTGGATGTGATCAGTACGTCCAACGAACAGTCTATCCTTCTATATACGCAAGAGCACCATATGACCTTCGACATGTCGTATGTGCTCAAGAAAGTGACTACGGAGTACAAGGCTTTCAATGAGAACCGCCGTCCGTACGACCAGAGTGTGATCGATCTGAACTATGAGATCGACCGTTACGCCCGACTGATAGAGGCCTTGCGTCGTCTCCCGCCTCGCATAAAGAAGATCAAGGTCTCCGTTGTGCCGGATAGTCTGCTGTACCGCAACGACTCGCTGGAGATGCACCTGAGCAAGTCCTCCACCTCGCTGGAGAAAGAGATCATCCGCGTAGTGAACGATACGGCGTACGCTCCGTTTGTGCTGGATCAGGACGGTCAGAAGTACCGCGATACCTGTATCTTCTATGCCTCGGAGCTACTGAAGACCTACGCCACGAACCGTACCACTATCCTCCGCGACAGTTCGCATTACCAGGAGACTTACCTGCGCATGAAGGAGAACTACGACTACGCCGAGGAGCGCTACCGCGAACTGCAAGAGTACGTGTTCCGCGAAGGGCAGATATCGTTCGTGAGCATCCTGACGCATTTCAAGCCGTTTATCGAAACGGTCAAGCAGGATCTGGCAAGTCAGTTCGATACCCATTTCTTTGAGGATAACGAGGATGTCCTGCTCGATGACATGTCGAGCAGCGGAGCGCACGTGGTGCTGCTGGTAGGTTGTTTTTTGCAGTTGGTAGCTTTGGTGATGTGCTGGCTGTTGGTGTTCGGCGTACTATGGCTGGTGTACCGATTTCTGTATAAAAAGCCGTCGCTGCTGCGCAAGCAGCTGCCGCTGTTCTCCGTATTAGCCGGCACGGCCTTGTATGTTCTGCTCTTCCGCTTCCTGTGGAATAACAACGAGTACTTGCAGATGGGTGTGCATAACATCAACACATTCCTATGGCTGCTGATCGCCATCACCGGTTCACTGTTGCTGCGCGGCAAACCCGATCAGATACGTCACGGCTTGTGGCTGTATGCGCCGGCGTTCTTTATGGCGTTTGTGATCATCGTGTGCCGCAACGCGTTCGTGCCCGACAGCCTGATGGCACTTATGTTCCCGCCTATACTGCTGTTGGTGATCATCCGCCAGTTGCTGTTCTGCATCAACAAGCAGAGCAAAGCCGACAAGATCGACAGCCGTCTGGGCTGGGTGTCGCTACTGATCTATATCGTGGCGTTCGTATTTGCGTTCTTGGGCTATACGTTTGTATGTCTGCTGATATTGGTGTGGTGGTACTTCCAGCTGGCGGTATTGTTGGCTGTGGTTTGTGTGGCGGATCTGTTGGAACGCTACAAGACGCGCTGGCTGGACAAGCGGGTCGATGCCATGCGTGAGCGCATCACCTACGTCAGCGGTGAGGAACGTGAGTCGCTGCTCTTCGGAGCCACATGGCTCTATGATCTGGTGCGTCAGGTGGGGATACCGGTGATGCTTGTCTTCTCGCTGCCTATGTGCGCACATCTGTCACTGAACATCTTTGACTTCAACGATCTGTTCATCAAGTACTACACCAGTCCGTTCGTAAGTGTGGCGGGTAGCGATGGTGTGGAGTCGCTGTGCATATCGATGAAGAGTATTGTGTATCTGATCACGCTGCTCTTTGTGATCCGATATCTGAATCGCGCTATCCACGCCATATGGCAGTATGTCCGCTATACGCTGTTCATGCGCAAGTACAATCGCACCAGCATCCGCTCCAACGAGATCAACCTGTCGCTGGGCAACAGCATCATCACCGTGCTCGTGTGGATGATCTTCGCGATCATATTGGTGGTAGAGCTGAAGATTCCAACGGGCTCGCTTGGCTTGGTTGCCGGCGGTTTGTCAGCCGGTATCGGTTTGGCGCTCAAGGATATAATCAACAACTTTATCTACGGCATCCAGTTGATGGGTGGCCGGTTGCGCGTAGGCGACTGGATCGAGTGCGACGGTGTGCGCGGCAAGGTGACCGCCATCAATTACCAATGCGTACAAGTTGAGACCATCGACTATACCGAGATGTCGTTCCTCAATGCCTCGCTGTTTGGCAAGAACTTCAACAACCTGACGCGCAACAACTCCTACGAGATGACGAAGATCACCGTGGGCGTGGCTTACGGCACGGATGTTGACAAGGCACGCGAGGTGCTGGTGAAAGCTATGCAGAAGATGTGCACCAAAGACCGCTACGGCCGTGAAATCGTTGCCCCCAAACCGGGCGTGTATGTGATTGTGGACGAGATGGCCGACAGCGCCGTAGTGATCGGCGTGAAGCAGATGGTGCTCGTGGCGGAACGTATATCGTACGTTGAACGGGCAAAAGAAGTGATATACAATGCTCTGAACGAAGCCGGCATAACGATCGCCTTCCCGCAATGCGATGTGCATCTAATTCAAAATGGTTAAACGGTTAAACTGTTAAGCTGTTAAACGGTTAAGCTGTTAAACTGTTAAATGGTTAAGCTGTTAAGTTATAAAAATATATGGAATACAATTTTCAAGAAATTGAACAAAAATGGCAACAGGCGTGGGAACAAGCCAACGCCTACGCCGTGAGCAACCAAAGTGATAAACCGCACTACTATGTGCTGGATATGTTCCCCTATCCGTCGGGCGCAGGCTTGCACGTAGGTCACCCGCTCGGATATATAGCCAGCGATATCTACAGCCGTTACAAACGTCAATGCGGCTACAACGTGCTGCACCCCATGGGCTTTGATGCCTACGGTCTGCCGGCAGAGCAATATGCCATTCAGACCGGTCAGCACCCCGAGGTGACCACCAACGAGAACATCAAGCGCTACATCAGCCAGCTCCGTAAGATCGGCTTCTGCTACGACTGGAGCCGTTCGGTGAAGACCTGCGATCCCGGATTCTATAAGTGGACACAGTGGGCGTTTGTGCAGATGTTCAACCACTACTACGATACCGCGGCACAGAAAGCCAAACCGATAAGCGAACTTGTGGCACGCTTTGAGGCGGAAGACCCTACATGGGCTACGCTCAGTGAACGTGAGCAGCAGGAGCGGTTGATGCAATACCGCATCGCGTATCTTGCCGATACCAAGGTCAACTGGTGTCCGGCACTGGGCACCGTGCTCGCCAACGACGAGGTGAGCGAGGGTCTGTCGGTTCGCGGCGGATTCCCCGTTGAGCAACGTGTGATGCGTCAGTGGTGCTTGCGCGTGAGTGCTTACGCACCACGTTTGTTGGAAGGCCTGGATAGGGTGGATTGGACAGAAAGTCTCAAGGAGACTCAAAGAAATTGGATAGGTCGCAGTGAGGGAGCCGAAATGCGATTTGAGATAAAGGGGCAGAACAACCCGATTACGATCTTTACTACCCGTGCCGATACCGTGTATGGCGTGACGTTCATGGTGCTCGCTCCGGAGAGTGAGTACGTGGAGCGTCTGACAACCGCCGAGCAACGCGCAGCAGTTGAGGAATACTTGGGTTGGGTTAAGCACCGCACGGAGCGTGAGCGTATAGCTGACCGCAAGGTGACGGGTGTGTTCACCGGTTCGTATGCCATCAACCCGCTGACGAACGCCGAGATACCTATCTGGATCTCCGACTACGTGCTCGCCGGTTACGGCACAGGTGCTATCATGGCAGTGCCGGCACACGACAGCCGCGACTATGCTTTCGCCAAGCACTTCAACCTGCCGATCATCCCGCTCATCGAGGGTGCGGATGTGAGCGAGCAGAGTTTCGATGCCAAAGAAGGTAAGATGATGAACTCGGGCATTCTGAACGGCCTGGAGGTCAAGGATGCCATCGCGAAGATGAAAGAGTACATCACGAACACGGGTATTGGCCGTGTGACGGTGAACTACCGCCTGCGTGATGCCATCTTTAGCCGTCAGCGTTACTGGGGCGAACCGTTCCCCGTATATTACAAGGACAATATGCCATACACGCTGCCGGAAGAGGCGCTGCCGCTGCAGTTGCCTGAGGTGAAGGACTTCAAGCCGACCGAGACCGGCGAACCGCCGCTTGGTCATGCACAGTTCTGGGCGTGGGACGAAGCGAACAAGTGCGTAGTCGATAAATCACAAATCACAAATCACAAATCACAAATCTATCCCATCGAGCTCTGCACGATGCCGGGCTTTGCGGGATCGAGTGCATACTACCTGCGCTACATGGATCCGCACAACGACGAGGCACTGGTAAGCAAGCAAGCCAATGACTACTGGCAGCAGGTTGACCTGTATCTCGGCGGTTCGGAGCACGCTACGGGTCACTTGATCTACAGCCGCTTCTGGAACAAGTTCCTATACGACATAGGTGTTGTATGCAAAGACGAGCCGTTCAAGAAACTGATTAACCAGGGAATGATCCAGGGACGCTCGAACTTCGTATATCGCTACATCGGCGAGGGTGCAACGGGCAACCTGTATATCTCCTACAACCTGATTAACAACCCCGAGTACAAGGATAAGGTGCAGCCTATCCACGTAAACGTGAACATCGTGCACAACGACGTACTGGATATCGATGCCTTCCGCGCGTGGATGCCTGAGTACAAGAACGCGCAGTTCGTGTTTGCCGACGGCACAAGCTCGGAGGTCGAAGATAACCCGTATATGGGCGCTGCGATGCCGAAGATGTACATCTGCGGCTGGGCGGTAGAGAAAATGAGTAAGTCGATGTTCAACGTAGTGAACCCCGACGACGTGATAGCCAAGTACGGCGCAGACACTTTGCGTCTGTATGAGATGTTCCTTGGTCCGCTGGAGATGTCGAAGCCTTGGGATACGAACGGCATTGACGGTGTGCACCGTTTCCTCAAGAAAGCGTGGAACATGTAC
Organism: uncultured Bacteroidales bacterium; assembly: GCA_902798965.1. GTDB lineage: Bacteria > Bacteroidota > Bacteroidia > Bacteroidales > Paludibacteraceae > Colicola. Next base: position 10,910 of record CADBYS010000006.1, read on the forward strand.
GAGGAGATCAGCGATGCAGAGCCTACCGCTGAAGAGTTGCGCAGTCTGCACAAACTGATCAAGAAAGTGACCTGGGATATCGAGAACTTCTCGTTCAATACGTCAATCCCGGCATTCATGATTGCGCAGAACGAACTGGCAGCCCTCAAGTGCAACAAACGTGCCATTTTGGAGTCGTTTGCCGTATTGCTCGCACCCTACGCACCGCATATCGCCGAAGCGATGTACGAGCGGTGCTCAGTCGAAAGTCGAAAGTCGAAAGTCGAAAGCTCCAACTTTGTTATCGACGCTCCGTGGCCGGAGTGCAATGAGGCTTATCTGGTGGAAGATACGCAGAAGTACCCCGTGCAGTTCAACGGCAAGGTGCGCTTCACCTTGGAGTGCCCGAAGGACACGCCGAAGGATGAGGTGGAGAAACTTGTGATGGCACACAGCGAGACTGCCCGCCAGCTGAATGGCGCTACGCCCAAACGCGTGATTGTCGTACCCGGACGAATAGTGAACGTAGTACTGTAAGGCAACATGAACCGCAAATCTCTTCCGATAGTCTGTGCAGCGTTTCTCATCGTTGCGATGACGGTTCAGTTCATCGTGTCGTATAGTCGCGAGAAAGCCGATCTGATGAAACAGATGGAGTATAAGATGGAATTGGCGCAGAAAGATTTCATCTTCGAGATGTACGACATGCACGAGGCTACGGACGAGATCTCGCATTTCTTTTCGGAGTTTGATGACGATACGCAGGATTTATACACCTTGTTGGAAAGGGTGTTGTGGCATTATCCGACTCTCTACTGCTGCTATATCACCTACCTACCCGAATGTTCTCCTACCCCGGGACAGTGGTTCAGTCCTACTGCTTTTCGGGTAAAGGGTGATTCAATCATTACTTACAATGACAATGGTCATATCTCATATGAGGAGCGCGATTGGTATATCCGTGCTTTGAATAGCGGTAAAAACGAAGGGTATTGGAGTTTGCCGTACAATGATGGTACTCATGCTGATCCGGTGTTCACGTATTCGCAGAAAGTGTATGACAGTAACGGTAAGTTGACGGGTGTTGCCGGTTCGGATTATACCTTGGTTTGGACGGAACAATTGTTAGAGGATATCAAGCCCTACAACGATGCTGTTTGTCAATTATTCAGTAACGACGGCACGCTGATCGTCGGAAGTGGGGAAGTGACCAAACGATACAACATGCTCGTATTCGAGAAAGTGCTGGAGCCGACGGACATGCGTCTGGTTATCAATGTTCCGAAACGTCATATACGTGAAGGTATTGCCGGCAGCATTCTGATCACGCTTGCGGTACTGCTATCCGGTGTTCTGATTCTGGGGCTACTGCTGCATCATATCCGTCGCGAACACGATGCGCTCGTGCGCGTACAGACCACCAACAAGTTGATGGAGAAAGAGATGCAGATCGCTCATGACATTCAGATGGGAATCTTGAAAGGTGACGGGTTACAGGTTACGGGTGACGGGTTACAGGTTGCGGGTGACGGGGTGCAGCTGGAGGCGAAGTTGATACCGATGAGGGAAGTGGGAGGAGACCTGTATGATTTCCACCGCGAGAAGGATGACTTGTGGTTCATCATCGGCGATGTGAGCGGTAAAGGCGTACCGGCGGCGATGTTTATGAGCGCGGCGGTGAACCTCTTCCGCGCTGCCGAAGTGCGCGCTAATTCTCCCAAAGAGATTATGGAAGAGATGAATGCCGTGCTAAGTGAGAATAATCCTTCCTTTACCTTCGTTACGGCGTTTATCGGTTGCCTGCGTATTCCTACAGGCGAACTGCTTTACTGTAATGCCGGGCATTGTGAGCCGTTAATAGTAGAAAGTCGAAAGTCGAAAGTCGAAAGCCTTCAGATGGTTCCAAATATTCCGTTAGGTTATGATGGCAAGTTCCGGTTTGTGGAACAGGGATGTATGTTAGGCGAAGGCGAGACCCTTGTGCTATATACCGACGGTGTGACCGAAGCACGCAACAGCACACGAGAGATGTTGGGGATGAAGAGGTGGATGCAACAAGTTGAAAGGGTGTATGGGTTACAGGTTACGGGTAAAGGGTTACAGATTACGGGTGGCGGATATGTCGAAAGCCTGATCAGTGAGGTGAAGGCGTTTAGTGGGGCGGCGGAACCCACGGACGACATTACGCTGATGACCATCACCAAGACGAGTGCTGTACAACCGCTCACCCTGCGTGTGGAGAATAAGATGGAAAACTGGCCACAGTTGCGAACGGCACTGCACAACTACGGATTGTGCGCAGGTATGCAGGCGCGAGCACTCAAGAAGACGGAAATGGCGATTGAGGAAATGGTGGTGAACATCGTCAACTATTCCGGGGCAGAGTGGATGGAGATAGAAGTCGAAAGTCGAAAGTCGAAAGTCGAAAGCCTCAATGCAAAAGGTTTAGTGGTGACACTGCGGGATAATGGCGGGACGTTTGACCCGACGAAACAGGAAGAGGTAGATACCGACACGGTGACAGCCGAGCGGCAGATAGGAGGCTTGGGTATAGCCATAGTTAGGCAGATTGCTGACGAACTAAGTTATCGCCGTGTGGATGATGTAAACGAATTGACAATCATAAAAAACATATAATATGCAAGTGAACATTCAACCGAACGGACAAGAGATGACCGTTCAACTCATTGGCGAACTGGATACCATCGCCACCACCGAACAGGCTGACGAACTGAATCAAGTGCTCAGTATTGCTGACAAGTCGCTGGTGATCGATTGCAACGAGATGGAGTATATCTCCTCTGCCGGTCTCAGGTTCTTTATGCAACTCAAGCGTGAGAGTGAAGCCAAAGGCGGCAAGATCCGTATCTGCAACCTGAACGAAGATGTAGCCGATATCTTCCGTATGAGCGGGTTTAAGAACATATTTGAGATAGAATAGTCGAAAGTCAAAAGTCGAAAGTCAAAAGACAAAGCCATGTTTGGTTGCTAAAAGACAAAAGAGCCATGAAAAGTCCATTGAGTCAAGCACAGGCAGGCGTGTACTATGCCTGCGAGACGTCGGTATCCGACGAGTATAATTACCAGAACCCTGTATTGTTTGCATTGCCCGAAGATGCAGATATAGCACGATTGCAGCAAGCCGTGCATGACGCATTGTGTGCGCACCCGTACCTGTTCAGTCATGTCGTTGTCAACGATGAAGGCGTGCCGGAGGTTGAGTCGAAAGTCGAAAGTCGAAAGTCGAAAGATGAGTTAGTGCCGGTAAAGGAGCTGACAGAGGAAGAGTGGAAAGCCGCACAAGAGACGTTCGCCAAGACCATGGATGTTCATGGCGAGAAACTCTATCGCGCGGAAATATATAGAGTCGAAAGTCGAAAGTCAAAAGTCGAAAGCTATCTGTATATTGATTTGCATCACGTGCTGGCGGATGGATTTTCGGTGACGTTGCTGCTGCGCGATATAGAGCGACTGTACAATGGCAAGAAACCTGCCGGTGAGATGATGGACGGCGCGGCAATAGCTACCGCTGAGGCTGAGCAACGTGCCGACGAGACGCTGATGGGCGAAGCCCGCGAGTGGTACGCAAAGACTTTCTGCGACGCTGCCGATACGGATTCGCTTCCTATAGTCGAAAGTCAAAAGTCGAAAGTCGAAAGTCAAAAGTCGAAAGCAGATAGTAGATATGAGCATTTTGCGTTGGAATTCAGCAAGGAGGAGGTGCAAGCCATAGAGAAACGCTTTGGTACGAAAGAGAGCGTGATCATGCAGACTGCTTTTGCTCAGTTGTTGGCAACCTATAGTGCGGAAGAAAAAGCCTCGTACTGCACGGCATTCTGGGGACGCAGTGACCGCCGGACATTAGGCTCGATCACGATGATGGTTCACACCCTGCCGGTGTTCATGCAGACGACTGCCGAGACTCCGATAGCTGATATGCTGCGCGCGATGGACGAGCAACTGCAACTGACGCAGAAGTATCAGTATTACGCCTATCAAGACGCTGTGCGCGACTTGGGACTGAACAACCAGGTGATGTTCGTATATCAAGGCTCCGTGCTGGCAGACAAACGCGGTTTGCACCTGGGCGAGAAACAAGTGCCTTACACCGATCTGCGTCGTCCTACACCCGGATGGAAACTTTGTGCTGAGTTGTTTGAGGCAGGCGGACAATACTCGCTCAAACTCAGTTACAGCACAGGGGACTACAGCGAGGCGTTCCTCAAAGAGTTGGCAGAGACCTATACGATGATCGTGCGCTCGATGGTTAAGGCAGAGAAGGTGAGTGAGATCGAGTACTGCTCCGATAGGCAACTGCAATGGCTCGATGCACTTAACCCCGCAAACCCGCAAGCTGCTGAGGGCAGTCTGGTGGCATTGTTCAAGCAACATGTAGCAGAGCAGCCTGACGCGATATGCGTGGTGGCGGGCGACAAACGACTGACTTACGCCGAGGTGGACAAGCTCTCTGACAGTCTTGACCCGCAATACACTCAGCGTTGCGGCGAACATGTGATCGGGTATTCCGTGCCGCGCAACGAACAGATGATTATTGTGCCACTGGCTATCGCCAAAGCCGGATTGACGGCTATGCCGCTGGATAGTTCGTACCCGGCAGAGCGTCTGGACTTCATGCGTGCCGACGCTGCGCAATATGAGGGTGGGGATGCGTTTATTCTGCTTTATACGAGCGGCACGACAGGAACACCGAAAGGCGTGATGCTCAGCGAGCGGAACATTCTCACGTTCTGCCAATTCCACTCGAAACATATAGGTCTCACACCGCAAAGCCGCTACGCTACGTACGCAGGATACGGGTTTGATGCGTTCATGCACGATCTGTGGGGCTGCCTGACAGCCGGTGCGGCAATGTACGTCATCGGCGACGATATACGTTTTGACCTTGAGGCTATTCACGAATATATATTGAAAGAAGGCATCACACACACGTTCATGACGACGCAGGTGGCTACGCAACTGGTGCAGAACTACCCGGATATACCGTGCCTGCAGTTCTTGGGTACGGGCGGCGAGAAACTCATGTCGCTTGAGCCGCCAACCTACAGGCTGCAGAACGGTTATGGCCCGACAGAGGCAACGGTATATGTGAGCAGTTATTGGGTGGAAAAGAACGAGCCGAACATCCCTATCGGTCACCCGAACGACACGGTGCAACTGTTCATCGTCAACAAGTACGGCAAGCGAGTGCCTTGGGGCGCTGCCGGCGAACTGTTAGCCGCGGGTCCGCAGGTAGGTTTGGGTTACCTGAATCAACCGCAGAGAACTGCCGAGGCGTTCGTGCAGTGGGACGGCAAGCGTGTGTATCGCACGGGCGATATAGTGCGTTACCGCTACGATGGCGAGATAGAGTTCGTGGGACGTAAGGACGGACAAGTGAAGATCCGTGGTTTCCGCATCGAGCTCAAGGAGGTGGAGGCGGTGATCCGTCAGTATGAGGGCATCAAGGATGCTACGGTACAGGCGTTTGACTACCCCAGTGGCGGCAAGTTCATTGCGGCGTACATCGTGAGCGATCAGAAGATTGACATACAGGCGCTGAATGCGTTTATCATGGATCAGAAACCGCCGTATATGGTGCCCGCCGTGACGATGCAGATTGATGCTATACCGCTCAACCAGAACCAGAAAGTGAACAAACGTGCGCTGCCCGAACCCAAAGCCCAGACCGACGAGGTAGCCAAGGAAGCCGCACCGATGAATGTGCTTGAGGAGCAACTGGCAGATATCGTAGCAGGTATCGTGAACAACCGCGATTTCGGTATAACTACCGATCTTCGCTACGTGGGACTCAGTTCGATTTCTGCTATTAAATTGGCTACGCAGGTATATAAGCGCTTCGGTGTGCAGCTTGATGCCAAACTGCTGCTGAAAGGCGCGAATATCCAGCTAATCGAGAACGAGATTCTGAAAGTCCTCATGGACAATGGAATAAGGACCGCTTCGCTAAAGGAGCAAAGACTAAACGGCTTCGACTCGACCATTGGTGACAAGTCTTTATTCCTTACTCCTTCAGAGAACGAAGTGAACGGTCCTTTCCCATTGTCCCACGCGCAGACCGGTGTGTATTTCGAGTGCATGAAAAACCCGACATCCACACTGTACAATATACCCATGCGTGCGCGCCTGCCTAAAGAGATTAGCGACGAGCAACTGCATGCTGCTGTGCTGAAGGTGGCAGGCAACCACCCCGAACTGTTCGTACATTTCCGCACGAACGATACCGGCGTGGAGCAGATCATTGATAATAGTTTAGAGTTGAGTGTTGAGCGTTTAGAGAAGAAGGAGGCTGAACTTGAGGCGTATAGAGCTGAGTTTGTACGGCCGTTCAACTTGAGCAAAGACCTCTTGTGCCGATTCAGCATCGTGCGCACGGAGCAGGCGTTGTACTTGTATTGCGATGTGCATCACTTGGTTTGCGACGGTGCTTCGTACGATGTATTCTTTAACGAACTGTGTGCGTTACTTAACGGCGAGACGATCGACAGGGAGATGTGTTCCTACGCACAGTTTGTTGCCGACGAGCAAGCTGCGGTGACCGGCGAGGAGTACGCTGCTGCCAAGGAGTTCTTCCACTCGCAACTGGCAGAGGTGGAGGGCGTGACGGAACTGGCTGCCGATCTGACGAACCCCAAGGACGGCGAGATAGGGCAGGTATATGCTCCTATTGACCTGCCTGCTGCCGAGAAGTTGGCACAAGGTGCAGAGGTTACTCCGGCAGGTGTGACGCTGGCAGCGGTGTTCTATACCTTGGCGCGTTTTGCCAATACGGACGAGCTGTGCATCACCACGATCTCCAATGGCCGCAGTAACTTGAAGATGGCGAACACCATGGGTATGATGGTCAATACGCTGGCACTGAGCACGAAGATCACCGATCAGACAGTGGGCGATTTTATCCGCGAGACAGGTGCGAAGTTCGAAAAGACTTTGGCTCACGAGAACTATCCGTTTGCACAGATTGCTGCGGATTATGACCTGACGGCAGAGATCATGTATGCGTATCAGTTGGGCGTGCTCAGCGAATACAAGGTGAACGGAAAGGCGATAGAGACCGAGAATATGGAGCTCAACGTGCCGAAGTTCAAGATTGCGTTCTATATCGTGGAGGTGGAAGGCAAACCGAGTGTGGCTATCGAGTACGACAACGGTCGTTACAGCCGCGAGCTGATGCAGTCGCTCGCACAATCCGTAGCTAACGCTATTCGTGGCTTTGCGGCGGATGCCAAGGCAGCACTACGGAAAGTATCGCTCATGGACGAGGCGCAAGCGAAGTTGCTGGATAGCTTCAACGAGACGGCTGTGGAGTACGACAACACACAGACTATCCTGTCGCTGTTTGAGAAACAAGTACAAAAGACACCCGACGCGTTGGCACTGGTCTATCGCGACAAACGCTTCACGTACCGTGAGGTGGATGAGATCTCCGGGCGCATTGCTGCGGGGCTGAAACCGACCACGAACGTGATTGCCATCAAGGTGGAGCGCAGCGAGTGGATGGTATTGGGCGCGCTGGCAGTTCTGAAGACCGGCTGCGCGTACCTGCCGCTTGACCCGAGTTATCCCGAGGAGCGCCTGAGTTACATGCAGCAAGACGCCAATAGTTGTATGTTGCTGACGGAGAAGGAGTTCGAAGAGTTGTCGGGTAATCGAAATATCGATATATCGACATGTCGAAATATCGAAGCCAAGCCCTCCGACCTGTTCATCCTCCTCTACACCTCCGGTTCGACAGGTGTGCCGAAAGGTGTAATGCTGGAGCACGGCAATCTGGTGGCATTCTGCCACTGGTACAAGCGGTACTATGATCTGCACGAAGGGGATAAGGTGGCGGCTTACGCAAGCTTTGGTTTTGATGCCTGCATGATGGATCTTTATCCTGCCTTGACCTCCGGTGCAGCGGTGTATATCGTTCCGGAAGATCTACGATTGAACCTGCCGGAATTAGGCAGATATTTCGATAGCGAAGGCATCACGCACGCGTTTATGACTACGCAGATCGGTTACCAGTTTGCAACGAACGTGGAGTGTCACTCGCTACAACACTTGTCGGTAGGCGGTGAGGCGCTATCTGCCCTGAACCCGCCGACTAACTATAAGATGCACAACGGCTATGGCCCGACGGAGTGTACAATCTTTACGACGACCTATCTGGTACGTGAGTACGAGCAGCATATACCTATCGGCAAACCGCTGGATAACCTGCAACTGTTCATTATGGATACGAACGGTCAGCGTCTGCCACTGGGCGCAACGGGTGAGTTGTGGGTAAGTGGTCCGCAAGTCAGCCGCGGTTACCTCAATCTGCCCGAGAAGACTGCCGAGACGTTCGTAACATGGGACGGCAAGCGTTGTTACAGAACGGGTGATATAGTAAGGTATCTGCCTGATGGCAATATTCAGTTTGTAGGTCGTAGGGACGGACAAGTGAAGATTCGCGGTTTCCGCATTGAGCTCAAGGAGGTGGAGGCTGTTATTCGTCAGTTCGAAGGCATCAAGGACGCGACGGTACAGGCGTTTGACTATCCGAACGGCGGCAAGTATATCGCTGCGTATGTAGTGAGCGACAAGCCGGTGGATGTTCAGGCGCTGAATGCGTTCATCCGCGAGCGCAAACCGCCGTATATGGTTCCGGCTGCCACGATGCAGATTGACGTTATTCCGCTCAACCAGAACCAGAAGGTGAACAAGCGCGCTCTGCCTGCACCGAAGATCCAGGCGGATGATCATGATTACGTAGCTCCGGCTAATGATACAGAGAAACTCTTTGCGGATATCTTTGCCGGTGTGCTGTTACTGGATAAGGTTGGCGCCACGGACAACTTCTTTGAGCTGGGCGGTACGTCGCTCATGGTGACGCGTGTGATCATTGAGGCAGACAAAGCCGGCAAGCATATTGCTTATGCCGATCTGTTTGCACACCCCACGCCGCGCGACTTGGCGCAGCTTGTTGAGGGAAGTGCCGGCGCAGACCAGACTCAGGCAGTGGATCATGAAGTAACGGAGTTTGACTACAGAGCCATCAATGAACTGCTGCAAGCGAATAATCTTGATTCGTTCAAGAAAGGCGCACGGCAGGCACTGGGCAATGTGCTGCTGACCGGTGCAACGGGATATCTGGGTATTCACGTGCTCAAGGAACTCATCGATTCCGACGCAGAGACGATCACCTGTCTGGTGCGCGGTAAGAGTCAGGCGGATGCCGAGCGTCGTGTGCGTAACCTGCTGTTCTACTATTTCAGCCGCCGTTTTGACGAACTGTTCGGCAAGCGCGTGTTTGTAGTGCAAGGTGATGTGACAAGCGACTTCCAAGTACCAAGTACCAAGGACCAAGGACCAATTAATACAGTCTTCAACTGTGCGGCGAATGTTAAGCACTTCTCGAAGGGCACGGATATCGAGGATGTGAACATTGGCGGTGCGCAACGTTGCGTGGACTTCTGTCTGGCTACAGGTGCGGCACTTGTGCATGTATCGACGACCTCTACAGGCGGTGTGTGGGTCGGCAGCGATGCGCCGGCTCCGGTGCTCACCGAGCAGAACATCTACTTCGGGCAGTACCTGGGTAACCAGTACATGCACTCGAAGTTCCTGGCTGACCGACTGATTTTGGATGCAGTAGCTACCAAGGGGCTCAGGGCAAAGATCATGCGTGTGGGTAACCTGGCGGCACGAAGCTATGACGGCGAGTTCCAGGTGAACTTCTCGACGAACAGTTACATGGGACGCATCAAGATCTTCAATATGTTGGGTTGCTGTCCGTACGAGCAATACGACCAGCCGACGGAGTTCTCGCCGATCAACGAGACGGCTCGTGCTATAGTGCTGCTGGCAAGCACGCCGAAGGAGTGCACGGTATTCCAGCCGTACAACACGCACACGCGTCTGTTAGGTAATGTGCTGCAAGTGTTGGACAAGGTGGGTACGAAGATGCAGTTCGTAGAGCCGGAGATGTTCGGCCTGGCGATGCAGCAAGCCGCCCAAGATCCGCAGAAAGCATCGTTATTGACGACGATGGTGGCTTATCAGAATATTGCTCATGGTCAGCCGACGCAGATTGTGGACAGGAACAATGCCTATACCTCGCAGGTATTGCTGCGGCTTGGCTTCCGCTGGACGGAACCCGACAACGAGTATATCGGCCGGATGCTGACCGCTATATCGCAGTTGGGATTCTTTGACGTATAATTTATTTGAGAATGAAAAGAAAGATAGTATATATTCTTTGGTGCATCCTTCTTCCGTTTGCTCTCACCGGCTGTTCGCACGAATCAGCGGTTAGTGAACCTCACTCGGAAGCGGAGTTGAGCGGGTTGACGTTGGCAACGAGTAACGGCACTTATTATCAGATCAAGTACTCCAAGCGTGAGGATGTAAAACTGTATGTTGCCAATATCGAGACGGATGCCATACAGGCTGTTCGTCAAGGGAAGGCGGATGTATATGTGAGTGATGAGGTAATGCTGACCTCCGAAGACCAGAAGCGTCTTGGGATGAAAATGGCTTTTCGGGGCGAAGAGTGCTTCGATGTGGCGTTTGCCCTGAAAAAAGGGAATACAGAGCTGATGGAGCAGCTCAATGCGTTCCTCGCTACAGCGCCGCTGCACGACATCACGGAGCACTGGATTAACGGAGCGCCGTATGTGGAGGAACCTCCATATACGATCGACCCGAACTCCAAGCCGCTGCATTGTGTTACGGGAACGAATATTCCTCCCATCAGTTACCTGTGCGACGGAGGCGAATGGAAAGGCATTGACCCGGATATACTGCGGCGTTTTGCGCATTCGCAAGGGCGGGAGTTTGTGATGAGCTTTCAAGATCTTGGTGCGGCTATTATCGGGTTGGAAACAGGCCAGGCGGATATAGTGTCCGCTAATCTGATCATCACAGAGGAACGCAGTAAATCCGTGGATTTCTCCACGTCCTATTACAAGTGTCACCCCGGGTATTTCGTCGTGGATAAATCCTCCGGCGGCCGGCTTGGGATTGTAGAGCGGTTGAAGATGAATCTGATAGTTGAGCACCGCTGGCGTTTGCTGACGGACGGACTTGCTGTGACGTTGATCATCACGATATGCTCTATTCTGTTTGGCTCGATCTTAGGTGCCGGCGTGTGCGCTTGCCGCCGAAGTAAGCGTACGTGGGTGCGTAAGTCTGCCGATATCTATAGCGATTTCATCAACGGAATACCGACGCTGGTGTTGCTGCTGATTATGTTCTATGTCGTGTTTGCATCCTCGGGGCTGCACGCAACGATTGTAGCGATCATTACATTCTCCCTTTGTTTTGCATCGTCGTCAGGTGCCATCTTCGACAACGCTATCTCGTCGGTGCCTATTGGTCAGACCGAAGCAGGGTTGAGTCTTGGCTTTACGCCGTATAAGACCTTCACCGGCATTGTTTTTCCACAGGCTGTATGTAAGGGAATAAACCTGTATATAGGCGAGTGTATCGCTCTGCTTAAAAACACATCCATCGTAGGTTACATTGCTATTCAAGACATCACGCGCGCCAGTGATCTTATCCGTAGTCGTACGTTCGATGCGTTGATACCGTTAGTAATCGTAACCATTCTGTATTTTGTGCTGGCATGGCTGCTACGGAGATTACTGCTATTAATCATCAAAAAGGAAGCACGATGAGTTATATTTCAATCAAACATTTGACCAAGGTGTTCACCTTCCGTGATGGCAGTCAGCTGACTGTTCTGAAAGACGTGAACTGCGATATAGAGAAGGGTGAAGTGATCAGTATCATAGGCCCTTCTGGCACAGGTAAGAGTACGTTGTTGCGGGCGATCAATATGCTGGAGCCGCCCACGTCCGGTGAGATATGGGTGGATGGCGAGAATATAACCGCCAAAGGTTATCCGCTGGATAAGATGCGCCGTAAGATGGGTATGGTGTTCCAGAGTTTTAATCTGTTCGAGCACATGACGGTGTTGGAAAACATTATCTATGCTCCAATGCAACTGTTGCATCTGCCGGCAGACGAAGCCAAGGCGGAAGCGATGGACTTGCTAAAGAAAGTAGGAATGGCTCAGAAGGCGGATGTCTATCCCTCGTCGCTGTCCGGTGGTCAGAAACAGCGCGTGGCTATTGCCCGTTCGCTGGCTATGCACCCCGAGGTTATACTATTCGACGAACCGACCTCTGCTCTCGACCCGACGATGGTAGGTGAGGTGCTGAGCGTGATGCGTCAGTTGGCGAAGAGTGGACTGACAATGCTGATTGTTACCCACGAGATGCGTTTTGCCCGTAACGTGAGCACGCGTATCTTCTTTATGAACGAAGGTGTTATCTACGAGGACGGAACGCCCGAGCAGATCTTTGAACACCCGATACACAGCGCGACGAATGCATTCGTCAACCGTATCCATAAGTTGCGCTATGACATCGACTCGGATGACTTCGATTTCCTGATGATTCATACGGGGATCAACCGATTCTGTATCAAGTATAGCATCACAGAAAAAGGCGAGGCGGCATATGCCCTCGTCAAGGAGATGCTTTTCGAGCGGATGCCGCAATACCGGCCGATCACCATTCGCCTGACGTACACCGAACAGACGGGTATCACCGCACTCGATGTCATGGTAGAGCACATAACGGAGTCACCGCTCACCGATGCCGACCGCAAGGCGTTGCGACCCAAAGTGAAAGAACTGATAGAGGAAATAACCGGTCGCGGCTTCCGCGTTAAGTTTATCCTTTGATCATGGGGAACGCAAGGTGTGGATTCTTTGACGTATAAAAAAAACAAAGCAGCGAATGTTCGCTGCTTTGTGAACCAGCTGGGGCTCGAACCCAGGACCCCATCCTTAAAAGGGATGTGCTCTACCTGCTGAGCTACTGATTCTCGCCATCGGCAAATTGTGCTTCCGGATGTCGCTGCGCGACATAAAGCGCACAATTGCCTCGGCTCTTCGAAAAACAACGTTGGCACGTTATTTTTCGAGATTACAAAGATCATTTTACAATGATTAGGGCTTTGGGTAAAGTGAATGTTTTTACGCAAAGCGGGTGCAAAGGTACAACAAATATTTGGAAATCGCAAATTTAATGGGGTATATTACCCGAAATACACAATAAAATTATGGATTTTGCAAACTACACACGTCGAAAGACAAGTACAACACATGTAGGGAAGCTGTGTATAGGCAGCGATTACCCGATACGTATTCAAACGATGGCGAACACTTCGACCAACGATATTGAGGGCAGCGTGGCGCAAGCGTTACGTTGCCGCGAGGCAGGTGCAGAATTGCTGCGGTTCACTACGCAGGGACTGCGCGAGGTGGAGAGCTTGAGGCAGATTCACGAGGCACTGCGCGAGCGGGTAGGGGATACGCTGCCGCTGGTGGCTGACGTACATTTTCAGGCTAATGTGGCGGATGCCGCTGCACAGGTTGTGGAGAAGGTGCGCGTCAATCCGGGTAACTATATCGACCCCGCGCGTAAGTTCAAGCACATCGACTATACGGATGAGGAGTATGCGGCAGAGTTGGCGCGGTTGCGCGAACGATTCTCGGCATTCTTGGCTATATGCAAGGAGCACAAGACGGCAGTCAGGTTAGGCGTTAACCACGGCAGTTTGTCGGACAGGATCATGTCGCGTTACGGCGATACGCCGGCGGGAATGTGCGAGAGCGTGATGGAGTTTCTGCGCGTAGCTGTGGATGAGCAGTTTGAGGATATCGTGATATCGATCAAGGCTTCGAACACACGTGTGATGGTAGATACGATGCGGTTGCTGGTTCAGGCGATGGATAAGGAGCAGATGGCTTTCCCGTTGCACCTGGGTGTGACGGAAGCCGGTGAAGGTGAGGATGGCCGAATCAAGTCGGCGGTAGGTATCGGCGCACTGCTGGCAGAAGGTATAGGCGATACGATCCGTGTGTCGCTATCCGAAGCGCCGGAGGCAGAGATCCCTGTGGCACGGGCGATACGCGATTATTTTGCAAGTCCGCGTTCGGAGCGATATAATGGGGTGAAAGTCGAAAGTCGAAAGTCAAAAGTAGAAAGCCAAGAAACGACAGTCATCTATTACTCCTCGAATGTGGCAGAGTGGGGATTGTTTGCCTTGCAGGCTGCTGCTGAATGCGGCAGACTGCTGTGGGAGGCGGATGCCAAGCAACTGAAACTCGAGAACGAGCATTTTAGCGAGGAAGAGTTGGAGCGGCTGAGTAAGGACATACTGCAAGCTGCGGGTGTGATGCGCTACAAGACGGAGTTTGTGTCGTGCCCGGGTTGCGGACGAACGTTGTTCGGACTGGAGGAGACGATAGCGGCTGTGAAGGCGGCTTTCCGCGAGGCGGAAAAGGAGCATCCGTTCCTGAAAACCTTGAAGATAGGTGTGATGGGATGCATTGTGAACGGTCCGGGAGAGATGGCGGATGCCGACTATGGCTATGTGGGCGCAGCGCGCGGAAAAGTGAGTCTGTACAAGGGGAAAACATGTATCCGCATGAACATCCCTCAAGAGGAGGCCGTGCAGACGCTGATAGACTACATAGTCGAAAATCGCTAACAGAAAGTCGTAAGACGGAAGATTATTGTGGCGTTGATGCTCCTGTTTGGGCATCAACGTCCTTGTTTTCGGAGTCGGTATCCGTTTGCGCAGATGATTCGGCAGAATCGGTGTGGAGCTTGGCGGGTTTGCGGATCTTGGCAAAGGCTTCGATCAGTTGCTCGACAGATGTCTTCTTGGGATCGAAGGTGACGGTAACGGTCTTTTGCTCGAGGTCACATTCCAGATCTTTGACACCGGGTTCGAAGGCAATGTTCTTTTCGATTTTGTGGATGCAATTCTGACAATGGATATCCACATCGAAGATGACTGTGTGCCGTTCGGCTTTCGCCCAGAGGCTGACACTCATCAGGGCGCAGAGTAGGACGGAAAATATTCGTTTCATACAATTTTTTGCAAATTTTTGTTCATTATGGGTGCAAAATTAGCATTTTTTTTTGATAAAAGCAAATATTTTTAGGATTTTTGCAAAAAAACTTGCAAATTTCAAAAAAAATGTGTAACTTTGCGTAGCGAAATGTGCGATATTATGCATTTCGTGAAACGAATACCATTAAAAACAACATAAAGATGATTCTAATTGCAGATTCCGGGTCCACGAAGACCCATTGGTGTTTGCTCGCCGCTTCCGGGCAAAAGTCTGAGTTCCGTATGGATGGTATCAATCCGTTCTATCAGACGGCTGACGCTATCAAGAACGCCGTTTCCAATCAGTTGCTGCCGCAGATGGGTCAACTGCTGTGGGCGGGTAAGATCACGAATGTATATTTTTACGGTGCGGGTTGTACGCCCGAGAAGTCGCCGTTGGTTCAGATGGCGCTGAAGGCCGTATTCAAGGATGCCGAAGTAGAGGTATACTCGGATATGGTAGGTGCGGCTCGTGCGCTGTTGCAGCATCGTGAGGGTGTGGCTTGTATCTTGGGAACAGGCTCTAACTCTTGCTTGTACGATGGCGAGAAGTTCACTAAGAACGTGCCGGCTTTGGGTTATATTCTGGGCGATGAAGGTTCGGGCGCTGTATTGGGTAAGAGGCTGGTGGCAGACCTGTTGAAAAACCAGTTGAACGACGAGCTGAAGGATATGTTCCTCAAGGAATACAACCTTACTCAGGCGGATATCATCGACAAGGTGTATCGTCAGCCGTTCCCGAACCGGTTCCTTGCCTCGCTGAGTCGATTCTGCGCCGATCATATCGACAATCCGCTGATTTACGCGTTGGTATATGATCACTTCCAGACCTTTGCCACGCGTATCCTGAAACAGTATCCGGCTGTGCCTGTGGGATTTGTAGGTTCGATTGCTTACTATTACCGCGATGTGTTGGGTAAGGTGCTTGCCGACAACCATATAGAGATAGCGGATATCCTTGCCGATCCGATGGACGGGTTGGTAGAGTTCCACAAGGATGATGTTCAACCAACGATGTGATGCTATGTTTGTAAAGATTACGGAACAGCCGTCGTTGCACGACGACCTGGATAAGAAAAGCGTGAGCGAGCTGCTCACGGAGATGAACGCCGAGGATCAGAAGGTGGCCTTGGCAGTTAAGGCTGCGATCCCGCAGATAACGAAGCTGGTGGAAGGCATCGTGCCGAGGATGAAACAAGGCGGTCGTATCTTCTATATGGGTGCGGGTACGTCTGGTCGTCTGGGTGTGTTGGATGCCTCGGAGATCCCGCCAACGTTCGGTATGCCGAATACGTATGTGGTAGGTCTGATAGCAGGTGGTGACACTGCATTGCGTAACCCTGTGGAGCGCGCCGAGGACGATCCTGAAAAGGCCTGGCAGGAACTTAAGGATCATGATATCAGCACGTTGGATACCGTGATTGGCGTAGCGGCTTCGGGTACGACTCCTTATGTGATAGGCGCGCTCAAGCACGCGCGCGAGTTTGGCTGCCTGACGGCATCGATCAGTTGCAATCCTGATTCGCCGGTGGCTCAGGAGGCGGAGATAGCTATAGAGGCGCTGGTAGGTCCGGAGTTCGTGACGGGCAGTACGCGACTGAAATCCGGCACGGCGCAGAAGCTGATCTGTAACATGATCACCACCACTACGATGATCAAGATGGGACGTGTGAAGGGCAACAAGATGGTGAACATGCAACTGAGCAACAAGAAGCTGGTTGACCGCGGTACGCGAATGCTGGTGGATGAGCTCGGATTGGAGTACGAAGAGGCAAAAAAACTGCTACTTTTGCACGGATCGGTGAAAAAAGCGATGGATGCGTATAAAAATGCTTGAAAAATTTGCAAATTCGAAAAATTTTTTGTATCTTTGTGCGCACAAACGCAAATGACGCTAAATTAGTAAAATTAATATCGGAAAAACTATATGAAAAGATTCTGTTTCATAATGGCGCTGATGGTATTGCCGATAATCGGTTGGGCAAGTATCACGGTGCGCGGCGTTGTGACTTCGGCGGCTGACGGCGAACCGGTGATAGGTGCTTCGGTGCTGGAGTACGGCACAACGAACGGTACGATAACCGACTTCGACGGATTTTATCAGCTTACCGTGGGCGACAAGGCTATTCTGGAAGTGAGCTACGTAGGCTTGAAGACTCAGAATGTGGTTGTTACGGGTGAGCAGATGAACGTGGTGATGCAAGACGACGCCATTGCTATGGAAGAGGTGGTGGTGACCGCCATGGGTATCGTTCAGGAAAAGAAGCGAATGAACTTTGCCGTGCAGAACATTGGCAGTGAGTCGCTTACCGAGAGCAAGAACGCTAACTTCGTCAGTTCGCTGCAAGGTAAGGTAGCAGGTCTGCAAGTGACGAACGGCGGTGGTTCGCCTAACTCCGGCAGCCAGATTATCATTCGTGGTATAACCTCGGTGAACACGAGCAAGTCGAACGAGCCGTTGTTTATTCTGGACGGTATGCCTATCAGTGGCGGTGCGACGGCAGCAGCGGATATCAACCCGAACGATATAGCCGACGTGACGATCCTGAAGGGTGCGGCTGCTGCGGCTCTGTACGGTCAGGATGCAGCCAACGGTGTGATCATGATCACCACCAAGCAAGGCGAGGCAGGAACGATCAAGGTGCAAGCCTCGGGCAGCTGGCAGTGGGATCAGCCTACGCGCGTACCGCAACTGCAGACGACCTACGGCCCGGGTGCCAACGGCTTCTACAAGGATCGCGCCGTGACCGGCGGTTGGGGTCCGATGCTTGAGGAAGGAACGAAGATTTACGACAACCTGAATAACTTCCTCACTACGGGCTTCTACCACAAGTACGACTTCTCGGTGCAGGGCGGTACGGACAAGTTCAATGCCTATGCTTCGGCTAACTGGTCGAATGCCGACGGCGTTATTCCTCAGGATTACAAGCAGAAGTTCGGTGCTCTGCTGAAGGCAAGTTACTCGCCTGCGAAGTGGATCACATTCAATGCCTCGGCGAACATCAGTCACACCAAGAGCCGCAGTACAAGCGGTATGAGCAGCGCGTACAGTTGGGCAATCACCGACGATATAACCGATTACCAGTTGGCTAACGGCTATCCGCGTTACTTGACTTACAATGAGACGCACAAGTACAACTCGACCTACAGCCCGCTGTACTCGATTTACAACGACGGCGGCGTAGCCAAAGCGTTGCGTAACGTGCTGAATGCTTCGGTAGTGTTGAAGCCCGTTAAGGGACTGAACATCACCGGTCGTGTGAGCTACGACGTAAAGAAGAGCACGAGTGAGAGTTACACCGTACCGCGCTGGGACGACACCTTTGTCGTACAATCGATCAAAGACCCGGGTGACGATGCTTCGGACGAGGCGAAAGCGGCTTATCAAGCCTATCTGAATTTCTTGGCAACCGACTATCTGGATCAAAATAATGCCTTTTTGACGAGCGACGATATAGAGAACATGGATATATCGAAACTCGGTGCATTCAGCGCTTCGACGGGTAGCAGCCAACTGTTCACTGCAGGCTTCACGGCAAGTTACAAAGCCGAGTTGCCGATGGACTTCTCGCTGGAGGCAATGGTGGGTGGCGACCTGAAGATGAGCGAGGGATTCTCGACTTCCGAACACGGTGCGGACTTCATTATCCCGGGCACATACAGTTTGCTGAACTGCAATGCGCAAAAGATCTATTACACCGACCGCACGGCATCGCACAGCGGCAAACGAATGTTCGGTTACTACTATGAGGTGCGCGCCGATTACAAAGGTTTGGCATCGTTGTCGGTAACCGGTCGTTGGGACTGGAGCTCGACCATCAAGAAAAATCCGTACTTCTATCCTTCCGTTACGGCAGGTATCACTCTGTCGGAACTTATCCCGGGACTGAACCAGACAACGAACAACTGGCTGAGTTACTGGAAGCTTCGCGGCAACTACGCTGTAGTAGGTTCGGATGCTCCGGCATATCTGTACGACCGTCGCTTCAAGCAGTTCGGTACGTATCCTGACGGCGGTTACGGTATTGACCCGACGATGTCGTCGGCTTCGCTCGACTTGGCACCGGAGATGTCGTACTCATGGGAGATCGGTACTGATATCCGTCTGTTCAACAACATGACGCGCCTGGATATCGCTTACTACAACACGAAGGTTGATAACCAGATTGTTACGGTGCGTGTGTCGCCGGCTTCGGGATATATCCTCCAGACGCGCAACGAGGGTGCTGTTCGTAACCACGGTGTGGAAGTGACGTGGGATCAGGATCTGATCAAGATGCGTAACTTCCAATGGACGATGGGCTTGAACTTCGGTTTGAACCGCGGTAAGGTAACCTACCTGCCCGAGGGCGTGAGCGAGATCACGAACGTTCAGTACGGCGATGTGTTCACCTCGGCGTACATGGGCGGCTCGACCACTGCCTTGACGGGTAAGGACTACAAGCGTAACCCCGAGGGACAAGTGATTGTGGATGAGAACGGTTATCCACAGATCGACCCGAACAAGAACCTGCTGATTGGTAACCGGGAGCCGTTGTTCCAGATGGGCTTGAGCAGCAAGATGAACATCCACGGTGTGAACTTCTCGTTCCTGTTCGACGGACGTTACGGCGGCGATGTGCTGAACGTGACAGGTCGAAACCTGATTGACAAAGGTAACTCCAAACTGCTGGAGAAATACCGCGGTCGTCAGGTGGTGTTCAACGGCGTGACCGAGCATAAGGATGAGGCAGGCAACATCTATTACGAGCCGAACACCACTCCTATCACGCTCGACTACACGACCATCATCAATTACTTCTGCCAGGTCAGCTCCAACTTCATCGAGGACGGTTCGTATATCCGCCTCAGTTATGTGACCTTGGGTTACGACTTCTGCAGCATCAATGCGATGAAAAAGCAGAAGTTCTTTAAGAGCCTGAAGCTCGACTTCACGTGCAACAACGTGTTCTTGCTTACCAAGTACACGGGTACCGACCCGATGTGTAACGCCTCGACAGGCGCTAACGGTACAGGATCGGCAGGTATCGATGATATGCCAATCCCGAACACGCGTTCGTATAACATCTCGTTAAGTGCAACCTTCTAAATTGTACGATTATGAAAAAACTGCTATATACATTTTGCTTGTTCGGAGCGTTGCTCTTGACAGGATGTGAAGATGCCTTTTTCGGCGATGTAAATACCAGTAAGGATTCGCCGATCACAATCACGGTTGATCAGGCTATTCCTACAGCTTGCTTCTATGCTGCGCAGCTCTGCTACGACCATGCCGAGTACGGCGTATATCTGTCGCAGGCACTGACCACCGGCGGCAAGAGTCAGACCGGTTCGTATCCGTACAGCCAGGGTTGGGAGTTCCTGGGCGTGAACCGCCATCCGATGTGGCGTCGTCACTTCTACGACCTGGGTGCCAATATCCACAAGATGAACGAGATCGCTACCGAGAAAGGCAACCTGAACGCTGTGCTTATTGGCCGAACAATCATGTTAGGTTCCACAATGTTCACCACCGACGCGTTCGGCGATATGCCGCGCTCGGAAGCGTACACCAAGAGCTCGCCGGCCTACGATATGCAAGCCGACATCTACGACTGGATGTTCCAGGAGGCAGACGAGTTGGCCAAACTGTATGACGACACGACCTGGACGAAGTGCCCGACGAATATGCCTATCTCGCAAAAGATGGATCGCATCTACGCGGGCGACATGCGCAAGTGGGGCTTGTACGCCAAGGCGCTGCGCTGCCGCCTGTGGCTGCGCAAGTTGCCGAACTGGGAGAACACTCCCGCCGTATGCAACAAGATTATCAGCATGGTGGATGAGGTGGTGAACGATGCCAACTGGGAAGAGCCTATCTACCGCTACGACGGCGGCAAGACCGAGCAGAACTGCCCGTGGGGACCTTACGCTCCGATCATCAACTCGTGGGAGAGCCGCGGTAACCGCCTGGCATCCTCGCTGCCCACCACGTTCTTTGCCAAAGCGCTGCTGGGCGCTTACCCGAACGAGAAGTCCGATCGCGGTTTGGCTCTCGATCCGCGTGCCGTGAAGATGATGACCGCCAGGGCTATGGGTACAACGGCCAACAGTACCGTGCTCCGCCACCTGGAGAGTAATATCGGCATGGACAACTCCATGAAGATCACCTACTACCCCGATCTGTATGCTACGGACGCAGCCACCAACCCCTTCACGCAGAACACCGGATACATAGCGCTCATCACTACCGAAGAGCTGCTGTTCATCAAGGCGGAAGCACAGTATTGGGCAGGCGACAAGAACGGTGCGTACAACACCACCTGCGAAGCCGTGCACGCCAGTTTCGCCCGCTACGGAGTGGAGGAGCTTGGCCTGACAGGCAACGCCGAGAAACGTATGGATCGCTTCTGGGAAGTGAAGTTGCCGGGTGCAGCGTCGTTCACCATTGCCGACCTCATGCAGCAGAAGTACATCGCTATGTACCTGCAACCCGAGCAGTGGACAGACTTGCGCCGCTACAACTATTCCAGCCTGACCAACGGTATTCAGTACGACAACTGCTACGTCTATACCGTAACGAACGTACATAACGGTCACGCCAAGCAGTGGAGTGCCGATTCGTTCAAGAACACGTACTCGCTGCGCCGTCCGTACAACCTGTACGAAGCTTATTGGTGCACGCCTGATGACTACGGCGTGAATGCCGAACTCTCGCCTAATGCATGGGTTAACCGACTGAATGCCGATACTGAGACCGAAACGAAGTACAACAAAGGCGAGCTGGATCGTATAGGCTACTATACCACCAATGCAGCCGGCGAAAAGGTGCTCGACTATCGCGTACTCAAGCGCAGGCTGATCTGGGCACATAACACGTCGGGCAAGGCGGTTAGCAACGACCCGCAGATAACTTGGCAATAATACGAACGCAAAGAATAGAAAAGATATGAAACGTACAACAATTTTCATAACCATAGCGGCAACGATGCTCGTATTGGCATCGTGCGCCAAGCATGACTTCTTTGACGAAGATACTATCACCGGCAAGGTAGGTCCTGAAGCCTACTGGGAGGTAGGTAGTGCGGTGGTTACTGCCGGAAACAGTATGGATTTTACCGCGCAATATTATTCGTCGGTTACGCAGATCGACCACTCTGAAGTATGGTACGATATTGTGGAGACCTTGGAAAAGTCAGTTACTTGCCCATGGACGGCTACGTTCACCTACACGCTTTCCAGCAACGTATCCGAGCAGAAGCGTGTATCGCAGATGATACAGAAGTACCCGCACGCCGAGGACATGTGGAGCAAGGAGCTGCATGCATATGTGCTGAAGGATGCGTTCCCTGTCAGCGGTACACTGGCTGCCTTCGAGTGGAAGCAACCCACTGTGTTCGACTCCACGAAGATGGTTCAGTACTTCGGCGATACCTACATGGCGGATTTCAAGGAAGCTGTACATCAAAAAATGCAGTTCGCCGACTACCGAAAGATGTATATCGGCATGGGTAAGCTGGAGGATTTCCGCCAATATACCGACTCCACGGAGGACAAGAACCAAGGTGAGGGCGTATATGTCTATCACTTCCCCAAGGATTCAGAGGGTAAAGAGATCGTGCCGTATGCTATCGATTCTATTTGGGCGACCATCGGATTTGCCGAGCTCATCGAGAACACGGCCAACGGCTACTATG
The DNA here is from genome assembly GCA_902798965.1 of uncultured Bacteroidales bacterium. GTDB lineage: Bacteria > Bacteroidota > Bacteroidia > Bacteroidales > Paludibacteraceae > Colicola. Next base: position 33,523 of record CADBYS010000006.1, read on the forward strand.
ATGTAGAGTACAAGCGCTCGTACGCGCTTAACGCGCTGCTGCGCGTGTATGACGTACGCGGTATATATGGTCGAACGGTTTCGAAACATATAGATATTAATTAATATTTCTGATTTCTGTCGGCATCTTTGCGATTTTTGTTCGGTCATTATGCACCACATAACTGACACCCCACTCGAACAAGTTCTTTGGGGACCCCGAACTCCCTCACAATAAATCACAAATCTGCTCGACATAAATGCAGAAATAGAGATATGAACAGATAATTCCAAGACAATGAAAACATATATCAAACTACTTACGTTAGCATTGACATGTTTGTCGCTGGCGGCATGTGTGGATAATATCCCTGTGGAGGAGAATCTGCCACAGGATGCTGTGTCCTTCAATTATCATATCATCGGCGACTATGCGCTGGATTATTACGTAGGTTCGGTCATCACGTTCGAGAATACCTCGCCTACCCAAGGTCAGGCTGTCTGGGCGTTTGGCGACGGCAAAACAGCTGAGGGCGACAAGGTGGATCACTTCTACACCGAGGCGGGTACGTACCGCGTGAAGCTGACCATAGGCGATCAGAGCAAGACGCAGGTGATCATGATATCCGACATCAAGCCGCTGCTTAGCATCAACCCCATCGAGGGTGGCTTGTGCGAGGTGAACACCACCAAGGTTAGCTTTTCGCTCGAGGTGCCTAATCCTCAGAGTCTGCCGCTGGAGTACGAATGGACTTTCCCGCAGGGAACGAAAGACGGCGAGGGCGATCTGATGAGTTCGAGCAAGGATCGTCTGCCGGGTGAAGTGATGTTCGGCAATGTAGGTTCGCAAGCCGTACGTCTGCGCGTGTGGATGGATGGCCGCGAACTGGAGGAAGGCGTGATCAACGTGCAGGTAGGTTACAACCAGCCTGTGCCTACGCTCTACTATGCCGTACAAGGCGGCAAGATCATGGCGTACAAGCTTATCAGCGATGTACCTGAGGGAATGCAGGTTATGCCGTTCGATATGGGCTTGTCGTCCGGTCAGCATCCATTCAACCTGCTATTCAAGGACACGTCGCTGTATATCCTGGATTGCGGCAAGCAGTTCTATTATGTCAACGATGAGGACGGTGTGCTCGGCGACGGCAAGATAACCGTGATGTCCGCCGATGGCGCAAAGGTTGAGACGATGCTCACCAATGCCGGCCAAGCAGCGTTCGATGACCCGTTCTACGGATATATCGAAGGCGACTGGCTCTATTTCGCCAACCGTAACACCGGTATCATGCGTATTGGTCTGAACGAGCGCAACGCCATCTTCTCGCACGCAACGTATCCGTATTACGTGCAGCACACCACGCTCGGCTATTACAACAACGGCTGGGGCTACGGCAGTATCGGCGGTTGCTTTGGCAAGGTGGAAGGTGTATGGTACTGGACGAAGTACTACAACGGCACAGGTATCTTCCGATTCAAGGATAGTGATATTTTGCCGAATACGATCGCTCAGGGCGACGACACCAATGTACCGCAAGACGGTATAGCTCTGGGAGGTATGTGCCCCAAGTCGTTTGTCTACGACAAGAATACGCAGAAGTTCTACTTCACCATATGGGATGCAGGTTACGGAGGATTCTATGCTTGTACGATTGACGAGTTGAATGAGATCGGCACCTCCAAATCCAAACTCGCGCCGTACAAGAAACTGACGGCTGACGGTCTGGGCTTTGAGCCGAACATCACCGGTTCACCGGCATCGATCGAGGGTACGACATCCGAACCGGTGGCAATCTGTCAGATGGCATTGGACGAGGCTACGGGATATGTATATTTCGCCTTCCGCAACAACCACAGCGATGCCACTTGTGCACCTACCGGTATCTACCGCTACAATCCCAATACCGACGTGATTGAGCCGGTGATTGAAGGTGCATCGGTATATGGTTTGGTAATCAACAATAATCCGACGAAACTCTTCTAATGAAAAAGCATATTGTCATAGTAATTCTGGCAGCGCTCATCGCTATGCCGCTTGCGGCGCAACCCAAGCGTGAGTTCCGAGCCTCGTGGCTGACCACCGTGTGGGCTATTGACTGGCCTACAACCTGGGGTATGACTACCGAGGCGGGTGTGCAAGCGCAGCAGAATGAGTTGCGTGCCTTGGTCGATTCGTTGGCATCGGCTAACATGAATGCCGTGTTCTTCCAGGTGCGCGGTTTCTGCGACGCAATGTACAACTCGGCGTACGAGCCGTGGAGCAAGTACCTGACCGGCAATCGTGGCGGTGTGCCAAGTTACGACCCGCTGGCGCTGCTCGTCAGCTACGCTCACAGCAAGGGGATAGAGGTGCACGCGTGGATGAACCCGTACCGTTACTCCACGTCGGCTGATACCTACGGCACCTTGCCGACCGATTATGCCAACACGCATCCCGAGTGGCTTGTGGAGTGCGGAGGTTATTATATTCTCAACCCCTGCTTGCCCGAGGTTAAGGAGCGCATAGCGGCCGTGGTGGCTGATCTGGTGGGTAAATACGATGTGGACGGTGTCATCTTCGACGACTACTTCTATCAGTCGGGTTACAAGAACAGTTATGAGGATTCGTACTATGCCGCTACAGGTGCCGGCTTGAGCCGTGCCGACTGGCGCCGCGAGCAGGTGAACGACATGGTACGTGTGGTGCACGATACCATTCAGGCTACCAAGCCTTGGGTATCGTTCGGAATAGGGCCAGCAGGTATAGCAGGCAAGAGTAATACCTCTGCACCGGTGTATGGCGTGGAGGGTTGTCCTGTAGGCAGCGACTGGCAGTACAACGGTATATACTCCGATCCGCTCGCGTGGTACGATCGCAAGTTGATAGACTATATGGCACCGCAATGCTACTGGAAGATCGGTGCGGGCAACGACTACGACCAACTCAGTAACTGGTGGTCGTATATCGCTTCCCACTTCAACCGCCACCTGTATATCAGCCAAGACTTGAGCGGCTTGGTCAATCCTTCGGCAAGCACGTCAAGTACCACGTTCCACTCCGATGAAACGGCGGCTCAGATGCAACTCGACCGCGATTACGACCGCATGGGTGCACCCGGATCGGCGTGGTACTCGCTCAAGTCGGGCATGAAGACGCAAGGCTTCTTCCAGTATATCCGTCAGCACACCAACCAACATCCGGCTGTAGTGCCGATGAAGTCATGGCAGCGCACCGACGATATGTTGTTTGCCTCCTCTATCCGTGATACCAACGGCAAACTTGTTTGGAATGCACCGGCGGACAACCTGCGTTATGCAGTCTATTCTATCCCTGCCGATAGCGTGGGTAAGAAAGGTATAGTAGGCTCATCGCGTTACTTGCTCGGAACAACTTACGAGCCCTCGTGGCCGTATCAGGCTTCGGCTACCAACACCTACGCCGTGGCGGTTCTTGACCGTTATGGCAACGAGTACCCCGCCCGCACCAAAGGCAACTCTACGCTTGGCGTGTCGAATGCCGTGACAAGCATGGCACCCGCCGATGGCGCACAAGTGCTGCTGCCGTGCTGGTTCAGCTGGCAGGCTGCCGACAAGGCCGACAGTTACTTCTTCCAACTATCGAAGAACGCCGACTTCTCGACGGTCGATTACGAGTGCGAAACCATCGAGCCGACCTTCAATGTAGGCTTGATAGAGTGGCTCACGAACAATACCACTTATTATTGGCGCGTGCGCACGCGTAGTATTAACCGCACTGACACCTACTCGGCTGTGCAAAGTTTCTCGGGGAATTACTTCCATCTGCAGTCGCCTGTAGAGGGTGAGCAGAACTGTTCGATTACCTTGACGGTGGTATGCGACAGTGTGGCTTCGCCCAACGCCTCGTATCACTTCCAGATTGCTACGGCGAGCAGTTTCTCCGCAGCCAAGATGGTTTGGGAGGCGACGGTGAGCACGCCGCGCACTACCGTTCCGGATTCTGTATTGCTGTATAGCACGTATTACTACGTGCGCTGCGAGGTAAGTTACGATGGCGTAACGGCCATTGCGCCCGCTGTACGGTTCCGCACCGAGGCTCAGGAGGTTCCTGTACCCGTAATCATCTCTCCGGCGGAGGGCGATACGATCATCGGTACGGAGGTAGAGATATGCTGGCAGCAGCAGCCGTCGTCCGGCTACCGTATCGAACTATCGACTACCGACAAGTTCTCCTCTAGGAAGACGAAGGTGGCACGTCAGGAGTTTGATGCCTACTGCTACACCTATACGGAGTTGGAGCCGGCGCTGTACTATGTGCGTGTGATGGCTCTTGCCGATGGCGGCTGGACGGATGCCAGCGAGGTGGTAAGCTTCGTGCTCAATGCACCTTCGGCTGTCAATTCGGTCAGCAGCGAACAGGCGAAACCCGAAAAGGTGATTCGCAACGGACAACTGCTGATTCGCAAGAACGGCGAGTTGTATGATATATTCGGAAATAAAACAACAAAATAACAATTATTTCTTAACGGTATCGAGTCGGAGAGGACGTGTCCTCACCGGGGAGGTACAAATCTATTAACACAAAAACACAAAAGGTATGAAGAAAGTATTTTCTTTATTTGCTTCCCTCGTATTGGCAGTAACCATGTTTGCTGCAGAGGGTGACATCGTTGGCCGTATTGCCGGTGAGTTGACCGGTGGCACGCCTATGATTACTAACGGTTTGAATGTCAATTCTAACCGTGGTGGTTTTGCTGTAAAGGAGGACGGTGTGTTCTTCTGCAACGGCGCAACAGGCCACATGCTGAAGGCTCCGCTGGATCTTTCCGCTGCTCCTGTAGCTGAGAATGACTCTATCGGTACAGGTTTCTACATGGATTTCGATGACGCAGGTCATATCGTTATCTATGCATGGACTGTTGGTTCCGCTACGATGGACGTAGCTCAGGTGTATGACGCTGACTACAACCTGTTGCGTAACGATACATTGCTCCTCAACGGCCGTTGCGATATGCCGACTCTCGCCGGTAATGTGGTTGAAGGTCGTGGTGCATACTTTACTGCAAGCAACAGCGCAAAAGCTGTGCTTCGTCACAATCTGGTTGACGGTGTGCTGACATCTATCGACACTATTCCTTCTCCGGTTGCACATGGCGGTAACAGTAGTGTAGCTCCGCTTGACGTGGATCATTTCTATGTTCAATCACGCGGTAATGCGCTGTATTATGTTGATATGAGCGGTGATGCTCCAGTGGTTACGAATATGCCGTTCTTCGGTGAAAACACCTTTACCTCGGCTTATGGTGGCAAGGCATTCAAGTTGGCAGGTCACACGCTGTATGTCATGGGTACGTACAAGGTGGGCGGTTATCTCGGCTCGTTTGCTGTATTTGATGTTACCGATCCGGCTAACCCCTATCAGATTGCTGATGAAGCAAGCACTATGGGTACATCAGCTATGGGTACCGCTTGCGTAACTTTCCGCGTTGTTATGGGCGATCAAGTGGCTCATATCTACGAGTACGCTTGCTACGCTGTTCGTGAGTACGATCTGACCGTTTCCTCGGCTACCTTCATCAAACAGAATGTTGAGGGCGAAGAGTGGCAGGCAATGAAGTCGGATAATGGTATGCTCGTTTTGAACAACCAGATCTACAAAGGTGCTGACATCATGATGAACAGCGCTGCTGAGAATGAAGGTGCAAGAACATTTGCTGCTGCCGACATTATCTTTGACGGTACGGTAGTTGCTAAGGATACCATCGATTTCATCTATGATCCCGTTATCGACTCGCTGACCATCCATTTGGTTGGTACGTTTGTTCCGTGCATCGACTTCGCTGTTACTGTTCCCGAAGGAACGCCTAACTGCTACATCGCCGGTAACTTCAACAACTGGGGCTTTACCCGCATGGTGAAACTCGACGACACCCACTACAAGTACAAATATGTAGGCACAGCTGCTCTTACTGAGAATGTACAATACAAGTACACATGCGGTGAGGACTGGGCTTATGTAGAGAAGAATTCTGACGGCTCGGAGATGAGTAACCGTTCTTGGGCTGAGGCTGACGTTGTTGCAACCTGGGCTTCTATACCTGTAATTAACGAGGTTACCTACGAACTCAATGGTGGTGTAACCAACGATTATGGCTGGAAGACCAAAGGTGAGGTGCTGCTGGATCTCCAAAATGACATCAATGCTGATCTGAGCAAGAGCTACACTTGGGCTAAGATGGAGGACGGTATCGTTTATTACAACCTGAACGGTACTTGGACGAAGGAAACCGCTGCTGAGGGTACAGCTTGTACCGTAACAGGTTTCGTTCAGAATACTACGTACAACACAACAGATATGTTGAAGACCTACATTTCGGTTACCAAAGCTGAAAAGTATGGTTGGCTCAAGGATGTTATCGTTGCTGCTCGTACAGCTGCCGGTTTGGCTGCTACGGATGAGGACTTGAGCGAAAATATTTATCGTAAGGAGGTTTCCGCCTTCTTCCTGAACTCTCCGTCGGAACCGGCTTGGCCTGTTTCAGCCGGATATGAGGCTATGGGTACGCTCGATGCCTTCCAGCCTATCTGGAAGCATGGATTTGCTAACCCGACTACGGTTACTGATCCGTTCGTACTGAATCGCCCGTACTATGCAGGCATGACCTTCGACGGATGGTATGCTGAGGCTGACTTCTCGGGCGAGAAGGTTACTTCGATTGACGCCAATACAAGCGGCACACTGTATGCTAAGTGGGTTGAGTACATCCCGACGCTGGCAGAGGTAATCGCAATGGCTGACAACACCGATACCAATGCTAAGGGTGTGGTAACCTACGTCAATGGCAAGAACGCTTATATCCAAGACGCTTCGGCTGGTATGCTGCTCTACCTCAAGAACAATCCGAGTGCTGACTTTGTTGTTGGTAAGGAAGTTGTTGTTAAGGGTACGAGAACTACCTACGGTGGTGCTCCTGAAATCAAGAACGTTGAGGAAGTACGTGCTGAGAATGGTACGATGCCTAAGGCTGTAAGCCTGGCTACGCTGGCTGCTGCTACCGCTGATCCGCTCAAGTACTTCGGACAACTCATCGCATTCAAGGGTCTGACCATCGTTGCTCTGGATAGCTACAAGAACCCGAGCTTGACCGATGGTGTTGATACTGTTGCTTGCTACAAGATGTCGGTTGACGACGCTCTGTTCCCTGTTGGCACGAAGGTTGACGTAACTGCTATCGCAGGTTACTATAACGGCTTCCAACTCGTAGGTGATCCTGCCGGTATCGTTGAGGCAGGTGGTGCAGGCAAGGATAGCTATGCTTATGCTGCTTACGGCGAGAACGGTGAGTACACCTTGACGAACAAGTGGATCTACTCGAACATTCAAGACAACTTCGCATCGAATATGCCGGCTCCTGCCGATCATGCTCGTGGCATGGTTGCCAAGGATGGTAAGATGTACTTCATCAACCGTCAGAACGGCTCGTTCACCGTTGTTAACGGTGCTACAGGCAAGATGCTTGATCCTATCGTTATTACCGGTGAGCACCTGTTCCAGACCGAAGTTGTTACTGACTCGGCTACCGGTGCCAAGGAGTGGAAAGACTGCGCTACGCTGAAGTTCAACGATGTGAAGCTCGACCAGGCCGGTCACTTCCTCATCGGTGGTTGCGTAAGTGGTGGTAACCGCTTCCAAATCTATAAGGTGGACATCGCTACCGGCGCTGCTACCGTTGTAGTGGACGATCGTCTGTATGACTATCCGGACTTCGAACTCGAAGGCAAGGCTACTGCATGGCGCTTCGACGCATTCAACGTTTACGGTGATGTTGACAGCAAGGCTATCATCATGGCTGCTGACGCTAACTCGTTCTACGTTTACAAGTGGGAGATCACCAACGGCGTTGCCGGTGCAGCTGAGCAGATTGACTGCGAGCCGCTCGAGACCGACGAATCGCTGCTCGTTAAGGATGGCGTTCTCTCTGCTACCGCCTTCGGTACAGCTCCGCAAATCTTCCCCGTTGACTTCAACTACTTCTATGTTGACGGCTGGAACACTCTGCCGATGCTTTACGATATGGACGGTACGCTGGTTGAGGACTTCGCAACTGTTCCTACAGGCGTACAAGTTGGTATGCCGGGCGACACCTGCGTAATGAACACCGGTCACAACGGCCTCTGCGAGTTCCAGGTTGGCGACGAGTACTACCTCGTTATGGCAGCTACCAACACCGTTGGCAGTCCGACCTCTGCATTTGCTCTGTACAAGTTCGCTGATGAGAACAAGGAGTTCAGCGAGATGACCCCGATGTGGTTCTTCCCGGTTGAGGGTATGGGCGCTGCTACCAACGGCTGCCGTACCGCTGTTCCGTCGGTTGAGGTTGACCAGGAGAAGGCTGTCGCTACCCTCTACGTTTACACCAACAACAACGGTTATGGCGTTTACGAGATGACCGGCGTTAAGGGTGGTGACGCAGTTGTTAACGTTAACAGCGACAACACCATCAAGGCTATCAAGCGCATTGAGAATGGTAACCTCTACATCATCCGCAATGGTGTACGTTACAACGCTCAAGGCGTAGTAGCTGAGTAACTTTACGAAACAAGGGGGCACAATCCCGTGCCCCCTTGTTTTCAAATACCCTTAATAGCTGTTGACCAATATTGGTCAACGCCAATAACACTTGTTGACCACCATGGTCAACCCCCTACCATGAAACGCAGTTGTATTCTTCTTCTGACTCTTCTGCTATGCCGCCTGGCTGCTGCTATTACCCTTAATGGTGTCCATTACACCATCGATACCTTGGCGCAGTTCCCCGTAGGTTGCGGAGCCATGTACTACCAGCTCCGGATGAGCCGCACCTTCGATGGCACGGGGCGCATCGATGCGTACCTGATGACCGTGGATACCCATAACCCTTATGTCCGTATCGAGCAGGTGCTTGGCAAAGACCAACTCGTTGGTACGGAACGCGTATCGGCTATGGCCGAGCGCACCACTACGCCAACACATGTCGTGTTTGGCGGAACGAACGGTGACTTCTTTGTCACCCAAGGCGATGTAGGACGGCCGACCGGTCTGACCATCGTCAACAATGAATTCGCCTATACCCCTTCCAACAACCGTCGTCTGGGAGGCGTGGACGAACAGATGCGTGCCATCATCGGCACCAAGATGGAATTTATCGGTTCATTCGTATTACCTGACACGGCTTATCCTCCCGGAGTGATTTCGTCACCCATGGATAGAATAAATACGACCATTGCACATGTCAATTATACACGAGACGTTAACGAACTCGTACTATATAACGAACACAACGGTGCCACCACCGGCACCAACCGCTACGGCACCGAACTCCTGGTAGAACTGATCCCCGGCGAAACATGGAAAACCACAGGAACCATGCGTGCCTTGGTTACAGCTAAGGAAGTAGGGGTAGGCAGCATGGTCATCCCAACAGGAAAGGCTGTGCTCTCCGCTCATGGCGTAAGAGCAGATATGCTTAACTATGTCGAGGTGGGCGACACCGTAGAGATACGTCTGCAACTCAAGGTGGATGACCAGCCTGTGAGGATGTCGCAATGCATCGGCGGCGATACGTACGCGCTGATTGTCAAGAAAGGCAGGGTAGAGCAGTCGAACTTCTGGGACGAGTTGCACCCGCGTACGGCTTTCGGGGCGTCGCAGGCCAACGATACCTTGTTCTTCCTTGTGGTGGATGGCCGCGGTCAGAGTGCCGGCTGCACCACCAAGGTGCTCGGCGAGATCATGCAGTACTACGGCGCCTATACGGCGGTTAACTGGGACGGTGGCGGCTCGTCCTGTATGTACCTGCGCCCGTTCGGGCAGGTGAACAACGGCTCCGACGGCTCGGAGCGGGCTGTGGGCAATGCCATGTACGCAGTGGCGGAAGTGCCCGAAGAGGATCTGACCATCGCCGCTATTGCCCCCTATCGGCCTATATACAGCTTGCCGCGTTACGGCATAGCCGAACCCAAGTTCCTGGGTTACAACCGTTTCGGTGTGCTGGTGGATACCTGCGTGCAGGGCGTAACGCTGCAATGCGATGCTTCGCTCGGGCAGATTATGCCCGACGGACGATTCCTTGCCTCGGGTACCGAGGGTGGCATACTTACCGCTGTGTTGCCCGCATCGGGCGGCAACATAACGTGCCCTATTCAGGTGCGGCTGATGAGCTCCGCGCCCGTGGCGTTCCTCTTGGACTCCGTGCTTGTGGACAGGTATCACAGCTATCAGGTAGTTATCCGAAGCACTATTCAGGGACACACCCACGACTTGCTGCCTGCTGCCCTTAGCTGGCGCTCGCTCAACGAGGAGATAGCCACGGTGGATGCCGAAGGTATCATCCGTGGCGTGAGCGATGGCACAACAGCTGTCATCGGAGCTGTGGGCGACTTTGCCGACACCCTGTATGTCAGCGTAGCCAACCCCACGGCGCGGCTTATGTGCTGGGACGACTTTACGCAACATAACCTCTGGGAACTCACTGCCACCACGAACTTCAACCCCGAGTGGGACAATACGAACATCACGTACAACTACGCCGGTGGCCGTGGCTCGTTTGTGCGCATGGAGCGTCAGGCACCTATACTTGCTGTTCCCGATACCATCCGCATCCCCCTCCACACCACTGCTCCGCTGCAGAAGGTGACCATTGGCCTCAGGCCGAACAATGCCATCGCCTCGCAGACGATTACCTTGTTCGATAGCGGCTTACAGCAAGACGCCGATACGGTGATGGATATCTGTGTGGCCGACGTGTTCGGGAAGGATATGGATATCTATCCCCTGCACTTCGATTATATCAAGTTCTTCCTGGATACCAAGACCCAGAAGCAACAGCAATCCTTCCTGATGAACGGCATATGGCTCGTGTGCGATGCCTGGCAGCCTTCCGCACTCAGCCAAACAACAACCGACAATCCCGATTCGCGCAAGCTCCTCACCCCCGAGGGACTGCGCATCATACATAACAACAAATCCTACGACGTTCTTGGAACGCCTGTTAAATGAGATACCTATGAAGCACTTTTTTACCTCTCTGTTTATCCTGTGCGCCGCTGTGATGATGGCGCAAACGCCCCGTGTTATCTCCGATCAGTCGCTCGGTCAGGGTTTCTACCCGCGCATCAATGCCGAGGGTACGGAGATCATGTACCTGGATGCTGAGTCGCAGTCCTATGCCGACGTGCATGACGCAGCGCTGTACGTTACCAATGAGGATCTGAATCTCGTGCTCTATCGTGGCGGCAGCCGCACCGTGCTCAACCCGCGCGGCAATGATGTACACTATGTATGGTCGTCGGTTTCGCCGGATGGCAACCGTATCCTCTTCCATACCAAGTATGGCACGGAGATCTGCGATCTGAATGGTCATATCCTTGCCAACCTTGGCAAACTGATCGATCCGCAGTGGTACGGCAACGACTATGTAGTAGGTTCTACCGAGACCAGCGACGGCCATCAATACCTGAGCTCCTGTATTGCCATCATCCGCACCGACGGCACGGGCTACAAGGCGCTCACCAAACCCGAGCAGATGGGTATGCACCCCACCGTATCGCCGTTGTCGGGTAAGATCGCCTATTGCACCCTGGATGGCGAGATGCACCTGCTGCAGCTCAACCTGGCAGAGAATGCCATCAGCAGCGAGCAGCCGCAACTGGTGCGTGCACCGCAGGCACGTCGTGCTCCGGCACGTGCGAAGAGTGCTACCTACAAGCAGCCCTCCGAGCTGAAAATCTATATCAATCCGGGTCACGGAGGTTATGACTCCGACGACCGCAATATGCGTATCTACCCCTTCAAGCAGGGCGATCCCAACGGCTTCTGGGAGTCGTCGTCGAACCTGGACAAGGGTCTGCGTCTGCGCGATCTGTTGAATGCCCTTGGCGTGCAGAACACCATGTCGCGCACCACGAACACTACGGCTGACGACCTGCCGCTATCCACCATCGTAGCCGAGGCGAATACCTATAATCCCGACTTCTTCCTCTCCATCCACTCCAATGCCGGTAATCCCTCGAACTATATTCTTGAGATCTTCGCCGGCAAAGACCTGAATGACACCCGCACGTATTCCACCGATTATATCGATGCGCAGTGCTCCGAGGAGTCGTACGCCGTTACTACGCTCATGGGTAATATCCTCTACGAGAATGCTGTGACTGACTGGACGCGCGTGCCGATGATCAAGGGTAACAAGACCTTTGCGCGCGACGTCATGGGCTGGTCGAACGGCTACGGTGTGCTCCGCGGACTGAAGGTGCCCGGTACTATTTCCGAGGGCTGTATGCACGATTATATACCCGAGACCTACCGCCTGATGAACATGGGCTACAAGTGGCGCGAGTCGTTCTACTTCGCTCGCACGTTCCTCGAGTACTATTGCAACACCACGCTTACCGATGGCGCTATAGGCGGACAGGTGCGCGACTATTATCTGCCGCTTACCTTTCCTGAGATCAGTTTCCACCGCGGCACGCTCGACGGACATAAGCCCATCAATAGCGCCAAGGTCGAACTGTATCAGAACGGCTCGCTGTTACAGACCTGCTACACCGATACCTTGTACAACGGTTGCTACTTCTTCTTCGACCTGCAGCCCGGGCAGTATCAGGTGAAGGTGATTGCCGACGGCTATTACGACTATACCTATACGGAAACCGTCACCGCCGCGCATATCGCTTACCACAACGCTCTCGTCAACCTCAAGCGCTCCACGCCGCTGGAGGTCATCGCCTACTCGCCGATGCCCAACGGCTTGACCGACTCCATCGATGTGTCAACCAACATCGTGCTCGACTTCAACTGGGACTGCCGCACCGACTCGGTGGCTGAGGCATTCAGCATCACGCCGGCTGTGGAGGGCGAGATAACCTTCGAAAACGACAACCGCACGCTTCGTTTTGCGCCTGCCGGACGATTCGAGCCGGGAGTGGAGTACACAGTGCGCCTCTCTACCAAGGCATGTCACGCCGATACGACTTTCCAGAATCATATGACTGCACCGTTCGAACTGCGCTTCCGCACCAAGAACCGCGGCGCTATACGTTTCCTCGGCTCGTATCCGGAGGATGGCGCAGTGGATGTACCTATCGCACCCTCGTTTGTCACGCTCTTCGACCAGACGATTGTCAAGTCCTCGGCTCGCGAGTCATTCTTCCTTGCCGATAAGGACGGCAACGAGGCGAAGATCAACACCCGCTCGTTCAAGTACAACGAGACGCCCGAGCCTTACGGCCATGTGGCGTTCGAGACCACCGATGATCTGCAGCCATCTACCGAATACGTACTGACCATCAAGAGCTCGCTCAAGGATAATATCGGCGTCTTCCTGGTTAACGACCGCCAGATACACTTCACTACCGCCGCTGCAGCCGGCATGCCCGCTATACCGCTCTACGATGCACTGGATACGCTCGTTTTCCTGGGCGACATGGAGAATTCTATCAGCTGCGTGAGCGTATCTACGCTGCGTAACACCAACCGCAAGTACAGCGGCGTGGCGTCCAACGAACTGTCGTACGTCTTTGCTGACGACGATCAGGCGGAAGCGTGGTTCTACACCAAAGCTCCGGCATATATCGCTACCGTCAGCGCGGCGGACGAACTGGGTATGTACGTCTTCTCCGACTTCTCGGGCAACACCGTCTATTTGCGCTGTGAGGTAGCGGGTGACATACAATATGTCAAGCTCTGCGACTTGGATTATGCGGGCTGGCGCTGGCAGCAAGCCGATCTCACCACTTTGCCGAACGGAGTGGAGTACCAGCTGATGGGCATCCGCGTAACGCGTGGCGAATCGCTGCTGTCAGGCAAGGGTAGCATCTACCTCAACGACCTGCGCTACAAGCACAACGTGCAAGCCTCTGTCGAGCAATCGGAGCAAACAGCCGCACCCGCCAAGTTCATCCGCGATGCCCGCCTCATCATCCGCCGCAACGGTCAGGATTATGACGCTACAGGTCAGCAACTGAAATAGTAACCATTGAATTAGTTTAATTCTTATCTCGTTTCACTCGAACGATTATTTCGCTTAATTAGTGAACAAAAATGCTCCTTTGCATAGCAAAATGCACCTTTCGTGAGCAATCTGTGCATTTTTGGGTGCAATAATTTGCAAATGTCAAAAAAATGTTGTACCTTTGCGCGCTAATCCGACGGAAGTCTCTGGCGATAGGATAGGGAAGAGCCAAAATCTGAGTAGGTCAACCGAATAGTAGTGTATACTTCCGCCTAATAATGAGATTACGGAATAAGGAGTAAGGAATAAAGACATAAATGTGTTCGACTAATGTAACTCGTCTTTACTCTTTCAGTGAAACGATCCTTATTCTTTAATCGAAAATAAAAAAAACAATGGATTTAATTAAAATTGCTGAACAAGCATTCGCAGGTGAGAAGAAGGAGTTCCCTGCATTCAAGGCCGGTGACCAGATCACGGTAGCTTATCGTATTAAGGAAGGTAACAAGGAGCGTATCCAGGAGTTCCGTGGCGACGTAATCGCCATCCACGGCAGCGAGGACAAGAAGCGCTTCACTGTTCGCAAGATGTCGGGCAACGTAGGCGTAGAGCGTATCTTCCCGATGGATTCGCCTTTCATCGAGTCGATCACCGTTAACAAGTATGGCAAGGTTCGCCGCGCTAAACTCTATTACCTGCGCGACCTCACCGGTAAGAAGGCTCGTATTCCCGAGCGCCGCGTGAAGTAATAACGCAACACTGAATCGACATGCTTTCGAACATGTCGATTTTTTTTGCACTTCTTGAGCAATTATCTGCAAAAATGCGAAAAAAGCATCGTTTCAGAGAAAAAATCGCAGAAATATTTGCAAATATCAAAAATTTTTTGTATCTTTGCAGCCAGTTTTTCGAAGTGTCGAAAACAAAGAGAAAATATAACTACCGAATTTTAGTTATATAGAATAGAAGCGTGAATTGTGTGTTATTGCACCGATAGCGCAAAAAACGGTGACATATTGAAAAAGAAGATGCCCAACCGGCATCATGAATACATTATGAATAGAACGACGACCATACAGCGCATCCAGACGATGGGCAAGCAGATACTGCCGAAAGGTAGTCATCTGTGGTTGTACGGTTCGCGTGCAAGAGGTGATCACCGAGCTGACTCTGATTGGGATTTGCTTGTGTTGCTGAATCGTCCTCAGAATGAGAATGCGGATTTTGAGAATATTTCTTATCCGCTAATGGAACTGGGCTTTGATCTGGGGCAGTATTTCAGCGTACATACCTATTCTCAGCAAGAATGGGACAAAATGAGTTTTCTGCCGTTTTACAAGAATGTTGAACAAGACAAAATCGTATTGGTATGAGCCTAAATGATGAGGAAAGACAGATTGTTGTAAATCTGGAGAAAGAGAAAGCTCTGAATACGTTTGCGGAGATTGATGTCCTTCGCCAAGTAGGTCTGTGGAATAACATAGCTAATAGATTATATTATTCTGCATTCCACGCAGTCAGTGCATTGCTTATTAACGACCATCATCAGGTTAATACTCATCATGGGGTAGTCATCGTCTTACATCAGTTTTATGTTAAGACAGGCATTCTATCTAAGCAAGACGGCACGTTTTATTCACAACTTCAAACCATGCGTGAGAAGAGTGATTACAACTGCACTTACTACGCTACAGAAGAGGATACCGCTCCAAGAATTGAGCAGACGAAGCAATTTATAGACAAAGTATTGAGTCTAATAAATTAGAGATACACGTCCTCTCCCGCGACGTTAAATAGGAGAGCGCTGAGATCGGCAGCGTAAAAAAGCGATTACATATTAAAGGCGTTTATTGACGCTTGTTTTGGTTCAATTGGAATCCGGAAAATTTCACACACCCAAAGCAAGATAGTGCAATAAATGTCCTCGTGGGTATGTTATTATCCGTCCACGCCCCTCATAGGGCGGGAGGTTAGCATATCGGGCGTGGACGTTATTGTTTATTCTTGTGTGTAGGGTCTTTCCGGAACCTCAATTGAAGGGAATGAGCGTGAATAATGTTCACGCTTTTGTTATATTGTATAACGAACAAATATAAATGGAGACTGATGAAAATCACGGGATATATACATAGTATATATAGGGTACAGTAGGATACGATATTCCCCCGATGAGCTAAGGTGCAGCTTACGAAAACCGAATAATGGAGAATGCCGAAAATCCAAAAGTGAGTAGGCAAATAGAAGAGATAAATTGTTGTTATGGAAAATGAAGTTAATCTACAAAACACAAAACAGGATTATGTGTATCGAATAATGCCGCTAAGGTATTTTTTGAGTACCATAAAGCGTAGAATGTTATATTTGCCTCGTGTCAGCAAATGGGATGATCCATATGAACTATTCTTATTTAAGCAGAAATTCATAAACTCTCACGGAGTGCAGATGGATACAATAAGCCAAGCACACCGAATATATGGACAGTGTTGGACGACGTCACGTGATTCGGACGCAATGTGGAGAATATATTCTCCTGATAAAATGAGCGTTCGCATTAAGACGACTATACAAAACATTGAAGATATAACCAAATCTGCCATAGGGAAGGGGCTGTTCATTATGCATTCTCATGTGGTTTACAAATCACAAAAAGAAATTGACAATTATATAAAGACATTGACTTGTGCTTCCGTAATGGGAAGTAATACCTTGCAAGAGTCCCTGTTTGTCAAACGTAACAATTTCGAACATGAAAAGGAATATAGAATGATTGCATGGTTAACTGATGTGGATGAAAACGGAAAGCCTATTTCATATAATCCGGAATACATAGAACTTCCATTTGCAGATAATTTTATTCAAGAAGTGTATTTAGATCCTCGGCTTACTACAGATGAAGCCGATATGCTAAAATCCGCATTATCATTACGATTAGGTGGAAGTTGTTCCGTATCGCAATCCAAATTGTACAAATTTAAGCAACACACAATATATTAACAAATTAAAAACATTTCAACAATGAAAAAACAATTATTTCTTTTCCTGTTTGCCATAGTGGCAAGTATTGGAACATTGTCCGCGTGGGACTATACCTATGTCCAAATCGGTGATTTGTACTACAATCTGAATTCTGAAGGAAATGTAGCAGAAGTAATACTAATACGGGCATCTTCGGATATAAGAACAGTCAATATTCCCGCCTCTGTGAAATACAATTCTGTGTCATACAGTGTCACAAGCATTGGAAGTAGAGCTTTCGGGGGGAGCGCTTTGACCTCGGTGACTATTCCAAATAGCGTCACAAGCATTGGAGATTGGGCTTTCTCTGGTTGCAGCAGCTTGTACTCTGTGACAATAGGCAATAGCGTCACAAGCATTGGAAATGATGCTTTCTCTAAATGCCGCCGTTTGACCTCTGTGACGATTCCCAATAGCGTCACAAGCATTGGAGATTGGGCTTTCTATGGTTGCAGCGGTTTGACCTCTGTGACGATAGGCAATAGCGTCACAAGCATTGGAGATTCGGTGTTCTTAGATTGCAACGGGTTGACATCTATCTATGTAGACGCTGGAAATCCAATATATGACAGCCGAGGCAATTGCAATGGCATAGTCGAAACTGCCACCAATATGCTTGTTGTTGGTTGCAAAAACACAGTAATCCCAAGTAGTGTCACAAGCATAGGACAGGATGCTTTCAAAGGCTGTGGAGGTTTGACTTCTATTGATATTCCCAATAGTGTCACAAACATTGGATTTGGTGCTTTCTCCAATTGCGGTAGTTTGACTTCTGTAACTATTGGCAATGGCGTCATAAGCATTGGATGGTATGCTTTTGCACATTGCTGCAGTTTGACATCAATATCCGTTGAATCCGGCAATACAGTATATGATAGCCGTGAAAATTGCAATGCTATTATAGAGACTGCATCTAACACACTTATTGCAGGCTGCCAGAATACGGTTATTCCTAGCAGCGTAACACGCATTGGAGATTATGCTTTCGCTTTATGTTGTAACGACTCTTTGAGCATTCCAAACAGCGTAACAAGCATTGGAAGTAGAGCTTTCTGGGGGAGCGCTTTGACCTCGGTGACTATTCCAAATAGCGTCACAAGCATTGGAGATTCGGCTTTCCAATTTTGTGATATAACCTCGGTGACTATTCCAAACAGTGTCACTAGCATTGGAGATGGGGTTTTCTCTTATTGCTACAATTTACTCTCTGTGACTATCCCCAATAGTGTTACAAGCATTGGAAATAATGCTTTCACTTGGAGCGCCTTGGCCTCAGTGACTATTCCAAGTAGCGTCACTAGCATAG
The DNA here is from genome assembly GCA_902798965.1 of uncultured Bacteroidales bacterium. Classification (GTDB taxonomy): domain Bacteria; phylum Bacteroidota; class Bacteroidia; order Bacteroidales; family Paludibacteraceae; genus Colicola. The sequence goes on from CADBYS010000006.1 coordinate 51,771, forward strand.
GAAATATGGCTTTCTATGAATGTGGCAATTTGAGGTCAATCACTTGCGAAGCAGTTACACCCCCTGCTTTGGGAGACGAGGTATTTGAAAATGTACCTAATTTAAAATCCAATCCTTTATATGTGCCCGCGCAGAGCATTTCTGCATATAAAACAGCGCAGCAATGGAAAGATTTCAATTCGATTTTACCAATTGCTTCTACCCTGCCTTCGGAATCTGCTATTACTGTCCGTCTTGACCCACAGAGTTGTTCCAATTGGTCTGTCGTACGCTTATGGGCATGGACTTCTAATGGAAACCTCTTTAACGCATGGCCTGGTATAGTAATCAGTCCGGATGATAATGGATGGTATTCGTACACGTTTGCTGAGAATATTGATAATGTGAATATAATATGGACAGACGGAACAAATCAAACAATAGATATTACTAATATTTCCGAATCTACATGTTATGCTCTGAATAGTACTTCCGGCAAAAATATAACGGTTAGAGTTGTTGAGTGTCCGGAGACTTCGGAAACGTACACCATCACTTTCCTCAATTACGATGGAACACAATTGCAAGTATTGACGGAGGTTGAGGAAGGCGAGATGCCTGTATATACTGGAGAGACTCCCACACGCCCTGCTGATAGTCAATATACATATACGTTCAGCGGGTGGACTCCGGAAATAACGGAGGCTACTGAAGATGCTACTTATACGGCGACATTTAGCAATACATTAAATATTTATACCATCTCCGCTAATGCCATTAATGGAGAAGTGGAAGGAACAGGAGAATATGCTTATGGTACAGAAGTTGAGCTAACCGCAATTCCGGATAATGGATATGGATTTGCCCAATGGAGCGACGGCGTTATAGACAATCCGAGAACAATAATAGTCACCGGTGATGCTGAATACACAGCGCTATTTGTCCAAGGGCAGGGAGTGGAAGATGTCTATGTATCTGAACATGTGAAAAAACTGATTATTGACGATAAGATGTATATCCTTCGCAATGGGAAGACCTATACTGTCACAGGAGTGAAAGTGGAGTAAGGGGAATTGAAAGGTGAAAAGTGAAAGGTGAAAAGTGAAAAGTGAAAGGTGAAAAGTGAAAAGTGAAAGGTGAAAAGTGAAATGTGAAAGAGAATAAATCTTGGATTATATTACACCGAGCGGCTCAAATATGAGTCGCTCGGTGTGTAGTTAGTGGGGTAAGCCGGCACGCAAGAATTGGAATAGACAGAAATAACTTATTCCGTTAATAAATTAATTATGGCTTCAAGCAGCCAATGGGTACAACATATACGCCATCGTTGCGGCGGTAAGCAAACTGACCGGCTGTAAGAATCATCAAGAATGAGGGTTTATTCATCTTCTGCTCATCTACTTTGCTTGCCAATTTGAGAAGATTTTTTGCAGCATCTTCTTCCTCGTTCCTTCCTAACTTCACTTCTACTCCCGCCCAACGTCCGTCACGGAGTGAAATGACCAGATCACATTCCAACTCATTCTTATCGTGGTAGTGATATACATCGCCGTCGTTGGCTTGGGCATATACGCGCAAGTCGCGTGCGCACAAATCCTCGAATAAGAAACCGAGTGTCTTAAAGTCTTTTAATAGGCCATCGGGATTCGTGCGCAAAAGCACAGCTGCTATACTCGGGTCAACAAAATGTCGCTTGGGTGAAGTGCGGATGGCTGTTTTACTACGCAGCGAGGGCAACCATGCCTCCACATTATCGACTACAAAAATGCGCCGCAGAGCATTCATGTACGATGCAAAGGTTGCTGTGGAGAGAGTCTTGTCATCAATAGTGACATCTTGTATTATTGTTTCATTGGATGCCATGGTACTTACGTTTCGCGCAAGGGATTGAAGCAGTTTGCGCACGCGCTGCGGGTTCTTTTCTACGCCATCTACGCGGTGAATATCCAGCTCAACCACTTCGTCAACATAGTTTCTCGCAACGCGCAATGCAGCCTTGTCTTTCATTCCTATTGATGCAGGCCATCCGCCACGGCAGAGGGAAAAAGCCAATTGTTCGATAGTAAGTTCCGATTGTGCCGCGATGTCAGGAGCGGAAGCAAACAATTCAGCCATGCTTACAGATCCGTTGGATTCGCCGGACTCCCAAAGCGTCATCGGGCGCATTCGAAGTTTAGCGATTCGTCCAGTGCCTGTATGGCGATGTTCATCATCAGCAGGGACAGCCGAGCCGGTAAGAATGAATTGCCCCATCCGACGGCGTTGATCCACCTCAAAGCGCACGGCGTTCCATAGGACAAGGGCATCTTGCCATTCATCAATCAGCCGCGGTGTATCTCCTTGCAGCAGTAGCGATGGCTTGGTAGAGGCCATCCGTTGGTAATCGGCTGCCTTGTCTTCGTCCTGCAAAAAGACGGCACTATTCGCTTGATGCAAACCAGTGGTGGTCTTACCACACCATTTTGCGCCTTCTATCAGCACTGCTCCGCTTGCTTCCAATTGCTCTTGTAATTCGATGTCCGCAATCCTCTTTCTGTAGTTTTCGACTTTCATGTTTTCGACCATTTTAAAATTCGCTGCAAATATACTAAAAATAAATGAAATATGCAAGTTTTTGAACGACTAACTAAAAGAATTGTCGTAAATTTATTAAAAGATTTGGCTATACATTACAAAAGGGAAAGGTAGTTTGATTTATATACATAATGTGCTTACACTTCTAAATCCCCCCCCAAAAAAAAACGGCATGCGATACACTGCCACCGGAGCAAAAGTGGAGTAAGGGGGAATTGAACGGTGAAAAGTGAAAGGTGAAAAGTGAAAGGTGAAAGAGAATAAAACTCGGATAATAATACTACGAGCGGCTCAAATCTGAGTCGCTCGTAATGTGTTAGTGAATAGTCGCTAAAACTTCGGCTATTTATTTTGGTTAATCAGAGGGTAAGCGGCAAAGAGTTCCAGCGCTGTGGCTGTATCGGGAATGAGTTGCTTGCGGGCAAAATTCTTTGTCTGGTTATCCATTAGCACTTCACCAAGTCCCTGCATTAGCGCTCGCGACGAAAAGCCACGCACCGTTTCGGCACATTGCTGTGCATACTCGCTGACCGAAAGCCCTGTGCGCAAACGCACAATCTCTTCATTGATCTCGGTGCGGTTCTGCAAAAAGAACCACACATCATATATGTCACGCGGCGTGATTCGTTCGCCCAGTGCGCACAACTTATGCGCAAACATATCCGAAAGCGTCATGACGCGTATATTTGTCCCCAATAACGAGCGAATCTCATAATGATCCGGATAGACACGATTACTGACTTCCAGTTTTAGCATTCTTTCGCCCTTGCCGTAATCGAGCACAAGTAACGCACCAAAATGCTTTAACGCCTCATCGTCGATCGTCCCGAATTTTACGAGCAGCTTGTGCAACTCATGATACACATATTCTTCCTTGGATTTATCCAACAGATTGAAATCCAAGTCCGTCGAGAATCGATTTAACCCATGGAACAGCATTAGTGATGTGCCTCCTTTGAACGCAAGAACCTTGCTCAATTCCGGCTGCCGAAAGATGCCAAGCAGCACTTGCATCATGTAGTAACGATGTTTATTGATATCCATGGTCTATTGTTTTAGCAACGCTTCAACGCGTTTGGTTAATGCCGGTGAAGTATATACAGGCACAATCTGCCGAATGAGTTGTTTGTTTAGCGGATGGAGGTTGTCGAAGTAACACTGACCTGCGCTAAGGTATAGCATATCAAGAAAAGCACGCTCGGGAGTCGCAATCGCTATATTGTCGCGCTGCTCTATGCCCATCATGTTTGCCCAAATCATAGGATTGATCTGCCGGAACACATAGTTATTGCCGTCCACTTCGATGACGCGGTTCTGGTAGCTGATGCACGTAATCTCCGAACTATACTGAAAAGTCACACCCGCGCGTGCAAGCACGTATTCCAATGATATATACGATGGCTTAAGCAAGGAACAAGCCATCTCTTCTTCCGAATAATTTGGTTTGGCATAGATACCTTTGCGCGGATTGAGCAATGTACCTTTCTTGGCATAATACATTAGCGACCGACGAAGCGACTGCCGGTCTCTTTCCTCACAGCTCAACGCTAACCATTGCGGCGTAAACACTGTTCGTGAACTGGACAATATAGTGCTCAGTACATCCATAAGCAGGCTGTATGTACAAATTATTTGTACTTTCGGCGCACAAAGATACAATATTTTTTTGATATATGCAAATATTAATGCAAGAAAATGTGTAAATTAAGTGCTTTTTTGCTAATTTGCCAACTTTGTTGAGCGAAATAACCAGCCTTAATATTATGAGGTGCTAAGCGGCAGCAGACGGGAGTCGAATGCGGGGAACGAACGGAGCGATGCAAGGAATATGGGGGAGGAGAAGGGAGATACCCGAATAGGATTCGAGGCTAATAGACGAAGAGGGAGAAGCAAGGTGAATAGCCGGGCACTCGCCATCGGAAATGGCGAGCACAGGACACTCCTCGTGGGCGGCAGGTTGAATGGTAGGCTGCTGGGCTGCTGTTGGTGCAGACTCTTGAGCTGCTATTGGGGCGTTAGGCTGCTGGGCTGCTGTTGGGGCAGACTCCTTAGTTGCTGACTCTAAGGCGGTGAGTTGGGCGTGGAGGGTGGCAACGAGGAAACCGAAGAGGTTGGGGTAGAAGGTGCGGTAACCTTGTGGCGGGCGGTTGGGATGGAGCTCGTGCTCGCGGATATGAGCGGCGTGAAGTTGCTGATAGTGAGCGAGTTGATCGGGGTCGGCCATGATGGCATGCGCGCGATTGATCGCCTCGGTGTGGATCTCGATGTTGCGGCGCTCGGCATCGGTCATGGTGTCGGCGTTCTTTTGGATAATGGGTAAGGGGTAGATTATGTAAGGTGGGTAACCCTTGTACTTGGATTGCTTGACACCGGTGCGGCGCTTGCGGATGACGACACGCATACCGTATGCTTCGCGATCCTCGGGTTGTTCGATGGATCCGCGAATATACTCCCACACCTTGGTGTTGGGCTCAAAGAAGAAGTGGCCGTCAGGGGACACGACGACTTCGCCCAGACCTTTTTCTTCGATCCGGGTGATAACCTGCTGCAAGAGCGGGTGAATATGTAGGTCTTGAACCAGCATTTTGGTTTACTATTTTGCTTGTTATTTTTGGTTGATCGGTTTAGGAAATCGGAAAAGTAAACCCTAGGATGACCCCGTCTGTAGCCCCTTTTTACCCCATTGGTGGAGGGGGGCGCGAGGTGTTTCAATGAACTCTGGCGTGTGCTGCACGGGGGCGGGCACTATGCCGATTACTAAACTTGATACAAAGATACAAAAAAAATGCGAGATATGCAAATTTAAGTCACATTGTTGTGACAGGGGCACGAGTGGGATTTTGAAAAATGGCAGGTGGAGATGACAAGTACAAGGGACTTTTTGGGGCAACAATTAAAAACTATTACCAACAATTCCAAAGAATCATTTGGGGTCAAAAATTGCCAAAAATTATCAAAAATTCATTGGGCTTTGGGCGAATTTTGGTAAATTTTAACTAAAAAGCAAAATTTATTCCGAAAAACTTGCAAATGTCAATTTTTTTTTGTAACTTTGTACGCGGAAATGGTTTGTGCTGATTGCCGGATATGCAAACAACCATACTACAACTATACAAACAACTATACAAACAACTATACAAACAACTATACAAGCAACTATACAATCAACTATACAATCAACTATACAATCAGTTAAACAATGAAAAGAATCTTATCGGGCTTGGCGGTGGTGCTGTTCGCGTTGAGCCTGAATGCTCAGGGACAATTTAAGGATGTGCGGCAGACGTACCTGTGGGATGTGACCCTATCGATGAAGGGTTACAACGGCGCGCCGGACATCTACAGCAAGGTGGTGGAAGTGATGGTAAGGGACATTCAGTCGATCACCAACGAACGGACGGAGATAGTTGTTATTCCGTTCCAGGACACGCAGTATGACCAGGTGTGGCGCGAGTATGCCACACCGGAAGGGAAGGCTGCTATCATCAAGCAGATTAAGGAGTACAAGAACGAGAAGGTGACCAACACCAATATCTCCGCGCCGTTGCAGTACGTGATCGACAATATCTTCACTACCGACAAGATAGATATCATGAAGCTGATGACCGACGGCAACGATAATGTCAATCCCGCCAAGCTGCATGATATACTCAACCGGTGGTGCGAGATAGCGAAAGCCAAAGATGCGTACGGCTATTATATACTGCTGACCAATGCCGCCAAACTGGACTTCGAGCTCAAGGGCATATGCAACTTTGAGGAGGTGGATGTGAGTGATATGCTGGACGGTATAGCGGACATCCGTCAGGTGAACAGTACCCTCAAGCGCGGTATAATCATCAATATCCGCGACGAGTACGACAAGCCCAAGCGCTTGACATTCAAGATCTACTCGGGTGACGGCAATATCCCCGAGGGTTTCAAGATACGCTACAAGACTCTGCCGAACGACTATGTGGAGATCGACGAGGTGGCAGAGATGCAGGCCGACAACTCGCTGGAGATCCATCCGAAGTTCAAGAAACCGCAGGAAGAGTTGATAGCCGAGCTACCGACCGAGTACCTGTATGGCGATATTGTGCTGCAATACGAGCCTACGCCGGAGATGTCGGAAGGCAAGTATGCCTACACCCGCATTGTGGATAACGAGTGCGCAGTGATGTTGGAAAATAAACCCGTTAAAACCGTTAAGATCTATGTTAAGCAATAAGACACTCGCTATAGTATTGGCAGCCGTAGCCTGCCTGTGCATCAGTTGCAACAAGGTGCACGACGAGAACTCCGTAGTGTGGGGCAAGACGAACACGTACGACAAGTTCCTATGGAAGGAGCAGGTGCCCGATACGCTGAAGCAGACCCTGTGCTTCGACTTCAACGCTGATGCGCAGAAGTACCTGTCGGCGCCGCTGAAGTTAGGCGTATTCAAGAAAGATGCCGACGGCCATCTGCGTCCGGTGCAGCCTGACGAGGCGCAGCTGTTCGTTCGCGGCAAGGCTCTGGAGGGAAACGTGATTACCGTCAATGCCTCGGAAAAGGAGGTAGAGGTAGGCATCGTGTTCAACCCGAACGCTGAGAATAAGATGCACTACTGGTATATCAAGCCGGTAGCTACCGCCGGTCTGGATCGCATCAACGACCAGGAGGCATACGGCGCTGACGAGGCGATCATGGAGATCAAGCTGCGCAAGCGCCATGTGATGAACCCGCTGGCGGAAGGGCTGATGTGGATAGGTATCATCCTCGCATCCGCTCTCGTGCTGTGGTTCGTGCTGCTCAAGCGCATGTTCTTCCCCACGTTCCGCGTTACGCGCATCCAGCTGAGCGATCCGTCGCCGTATATGAGTCTGATGAAGGTGAAGAACTACCGCCAGTGTATCCTCACGGACAAGGCGCAGAAGCAGAACGCTCTGAACAAGATTTTCTGCGGCGAAATAAAGTACGAAGTCAATCCGCTGTGGACGGCTCCCGTGGTGTTCGAGCCGCGCGACAAGAAATCCATCCGTGTTCGTCCGGATAAACATACGTACACTGTTGACTCACGCATCCTGAAGACGAATACGGATTACGTGATCGTGAACGAAACGACGAAAAACAAAACAACCATTCGCATATCATAAAACAAGAATATCATGGCTACAAAAATCAAACGTTGTCTCTACGTGGGACTTGGCGGAACAGGTATGAACGCATTGCTTCATACCAAGAAGACATTTATGGATACGTACGGCGAGGTGCCGCCGATGATCGGCTTCTTAGGCATCGATACGGATAGCGGCGCGTACAAGAAATCGCTGCTGACCGTTCACGGCGAAGAGGTGACCCTGAGTCCGAACGAGCAGCTGCCCATATTGGTGAAAGATGCGCGACCGATCTACGATGTGAACAAGGAGGACTTCACCTGGATACCTGAAAAGAACCTCTATGCCCTGACCAGTATGACGCTCGGCGCAGGTCAGGTACGTACCAACGGGCGTTTTGCCTTCACGGTCAACTACGTGCAGGTGGCACAGAAGGTGCGCAGCATAATCGACCAGATTACGAATGCCCGCATCCAGGCCAACGACAAGTACGAGTTGCTGAGCACCAATACCGAGATCCACATGGTATTCTCCGTATGCGGCGGCACGGGTTGCGGTACGTTCATCAACATGGCGTACCTGCTTCGCAAGGAAGCGCCTAACTGCAAGCTGACCGGTTATGCTGTGCTGCCCGACATCTTCAAGTCGATGTCGCGCTCGGGAATGGCTAAGGTGGCACCGAACGCTTACGGCGCCATCCTCGACCTCGACTACCTGATGCATATGGGTGTCGGCTCCAACCCGATCAAGCTGGATTATATCAAGGACAGCTACGAGATCCGCGAGCGTCCGTTCAACTCCGTTGTATTCATCGACAACAAGAACGAGAACCTCGATACCTACACCCATGTGGATGAGCTGACCGAGATGATCTCGCTCGCTCTGGTTACCTCTGCCGGCGAACTGAGCTCCGCCTCGGCTTCGGTAAGCGACAATATCGAGAAGAATATCACGGAGGGTATGATGGATATCGAGAACAAGAAAGCCTGGGCGGCAGGAATGGGTATCTGCGAGATCTTCTTCCGCAACGAGGAGATAAGCAACATCTATGCCATCAAGGCAGCGAAGATATTGATAGAGCGCATGTTCAACTCATGCGCGGATGCCGATGTGATCGTGAACGCCTGGATCGACTCGCCGGAGGTGAATATCCGCGAGAATAACAACAGCGATCATGTGATCGACTTCATAGCCGAGAAGAATCCGCAATACGAGCTCTCGATCAATGAGGACGCCAACGCAATGCCCGAAGTGGAGCAGTACCTGCAGATGAACAAGCTGAAGGACGAGGCCGTGAACGAGAAGGTGACGGCTCTGACCAGCCGCGTACGCAACGAGCTGCGCCAGCTGCTCATCACGCATGTGAACAAGGAGTGCGGCATATCCACCGCGCGCAGTATCATCGAGGCGATCGATGCACAGGTGGATACGTTCATCGCCGAGATGAAGAAGGAGAAAGAGGAACTGATCGACAAGCAGCCGCGTCTGCGCTCGACCGTGGAGGCCGCTGTGAGCGACCTGAAGGAGTACGATGCCCGGTTCTTCAAGACCAAAGCTACGCTGGAGGAGAAGGAGGAAGACGTGATAGAGGCCGCCCGTGACCTGTGCATTAACATGCGCGAGATCAGCCGCCGCGATGCAGCGATCATGGTATTCAACAACTTGAAATCGATGCTGCTGACCGCCAGCGGCAAGATTGAGATGATTGCCGATAGTATGATAGCCTGCTCGAAGAAGTTCACCGCCGATCTGGCCAAGCTGCAGAACAACGTGAGCAAGGCAGCGCAAACCTTCCAGATTGATCTGGCTCAGAATTTAGCCACCTCGCTCACGGTTAATCAGGAGGAGATCGTATTTGCGGACTTTGTCCGTTCGCTTGAGAACGGCGACAAGCTGTACAGCTTTGTGGATTACAGCGCCGAGGATATAGAGAAGTTCATTTTGAACTACACCCGCTCGCTGCACACCACCAAGCAGTACCGCGAGACGACGATCGACGATATCATCAATAAGATGGATCCGGAAGCCTTCGACCGTATGATCCGTCTGGCGATTAACAAGTCGCTGCCTATGTTCCGCTATTCGTATCGCGGTCATCGCCCGAAAGAGAATCCGCGCGACAGCTACTACGTAGGAGTACCCGACAAGGCGCACAGCCGTCTGGTAGCCGACGACTTCTTCAAGCGCCGCATACAGAATGCCGACTGCGACTTCGCCAGCATCGGTGTGTCGGACAAGATCATCATCTACCGCCAGATAGGTGTGGTTCCGGCTTACACGATTAACGAGGTGGACGAGTACCGCAAGGAGTACGAGGATTGCAATGCCGATTGCCATATCGATTACAATATGGAGATGCGCATGCAGCGCGAAGAGTTCTCGCTCAACCCGAAGCGTGCTACCGACGACGATCTGCTCGACTTGTGGGTGAAAGGATTCATCTTCGGTCTGGTAAAGAACGAGAATGGCGAATATATGTTCCAGAGTCAGGAGCACGGCGATGCGCTCGACGACAACTGGGTATCGATAGGCAAGTACCGCGACGAGGCATTCGACAACTTCCGCCGCTACAAGGCCTCGATCCGCAAGGAGTTCACCGAGTACCTGGAGAACCTGGCCAGCAGCAAGGGCGCGGATGCCATGCGTGCTATCCTGGCAGACGTACACGCCGCTTATTTGGATAAGTTCTCGCAGATCAATATGACCAAGGACGAGATTAAGAAGCACGGCTTTGAGAAGATTCGTCAGCTCATCACCGACGAGATTACGCACGCCAAGAACCTGTAACGAACAAAACTCTGTATATGAGACACACAGTGCATATCATGCTTGGCGATCGCGCCGAGCGAGTGCTGACTGATATAAAGAAGTACGTCATCAAGTATGGCAGCGAGGAGGAGAACACCTACTTCAATGCCATGCTCTATCGGGAGGAAAAGGACGGTGCAGTATTCTACACCGCCCGCCCGAAGGATGAGGACACCTCGCAGTTCGTATCCGGCATCGAGAATATGTACAACATATCGCTGGATACCTTCTATTCGGTGCCCAAGCAGAACCGTGCCGAGTACCTGCAAGGCTGTTTTGCGGCGCTTTATAATCAGAAGATCACGATCAACAACCCTGGCGATTCGCCCGCCTTGCATGTGTGTTTCTACGTCCCGGTTTACGAACAGAAATACTGGGAACGCGTGCGTGAGTTCCTGGCTGCGGTGGATGCTATCCCGCAGCAGTACGAGGTGGATCTGTTCCTTATGCCTGCCGATCTGGCTTTCCTGATCGAGGATGAGGCGCAGACTCTGCCCGTGAAGATGGCAGCGTACGAGCAGCAGACCAAGCAGACCATCGGTGATATCTTAGCCGCGAAGCAGACCTACCGCTCGCTCAACCATCTCATCTTAGTGCAGAACTGCAATGCCAACGGCTTGTCGCTGAATCTGGATGAGGACAGTTTTGTCAGGATCATCGGCGAGTTTGCCCTGCTGACCGTGGCGCACTACAGCGAGATGTTCAACATTGCCGCCCAGGATCCGCAGCGGCCGATACATGCGCTGGGACTGAGTGTGCTGAGCTTCGACAAGTACTATTTCGTGCAGTACCTGCTCCATAAGGCGTACATCCATATACTCGACCGCGAGCAAGTGATGCAGGGTGAGGTGGATGTGAACAAGGTGTCGCAGACTGTGCAGAATATTCTGGCGCGTAACGTCAACGTATTCTCGCACCTGTACGACACGCAGGTGAAGAAACGTCTTGACCTGCATATGGATCAGAACACTATCATTGCCGAGATCCATCCGGAGCTGACCAAGGAGATAGAGCGCCTGACGCAGGAGTGTCAGTCGTACATCGATGCGCCGGACATCAGTCTGCCGGAGAAGAAAGCCACGCTGGCGCAACTGCTCGGCGAGGACGACGACCTGCTTATCGGCTACATGTTCAACAAGAAGCAACTGGTGATCGACGATTGCAGCCGCGAGGTGCTGGACTTCTTTGTGGATGCCAACAACAAATTGTTCGAGTTGCGGGAACCTATCGCGAACAGCGACTCGCCGGAAGTGGCATTCGATAAGTCGCAACGCAATCAGATAGCCGAATATGCGGTGCTCTCTTCGGCGACGAATGAGACAGTGCCTATGCCGAGCCAAGTGCTGGACAAGCTCAAGAACGTGAAGGTGGCGATGCGTGAGTCGTCGAACTATATCCGGCTCAAGAGCGGCGAGCTGCAGGCCTTGGGCGAGCAGATGCACGAGCATGAGCAGAGCCAGAAGCGCCTGACGGAACAGGGATTCGTGTTCGAGGGTCATACGTATCAGCTGCAGACCGATGTGATCGAGAAACCGCTGGAAGAAGATTACAAGCCTATAGGCAGCGTGCCGGGTAAGGTGGACTTGCGGCAGTACTTCACGCCGGTGAAGAACCAGGGCACGCTGGGTGTCTGCTCGGCGTTTGCGATGGTAGGCATATACGAATATATCTTGCGCAAGAACAAGAAGCAAGACAATGACCTGAGTGAAGCCTTCGTATATTACAACGTGCGCCGCATGACGGAAAACGTGGGCAACGACTCCGGCAGTTCGCTGTACAACGTGGTGGTAACGATGGGTACGGAGGGCGTATGCGCCGAGCACTATTGCCCCTACACCGAGCAAGCGGATATGCCGCAACCCTCGGCGGAAGCGTACGAGGACGCCTTGGGGCGCAAGATTGTCAAGGCACTGAACGTGAAGAAGGATATTCAGCACATCAAATCGGCGGTGGCGGAAGGCTATCCCGTGGCCGTGTCGCTGAAGCTATTTGAGTCCTTCGATCCGGTTGCGGGATTCATATCCCGACCGACGGAAGAGGAGATAGCCTCCAACCAAAGCGGTAACCATGCGATGGTTGTATGCGGCTATTCGGATGAGGAGAAAATATTCATCGTCCGCAACTCCTGGGGAATGAAGTTCGGCGATCAGGGTTACTGCTATATTCCGTATTCGTACTTCGAGGACTTCCTGAACGTAGCCTGTATCATCACGCAGATCAACAATGCCGAGATCCATGTAAAGGGCAACGAGAGCAAGGTGTCGCTGAGCTTCGATATGTCCAACTCGCGCATCAAGGCGGCGATTCTGCGCAACCTGATCGAGGAAGAGAAGCGCCATTTGGCACGGCTGGAGACGCTACTGCAGGAGAAAGAGATAGCGTACAACAAGATCTTCCAGGCGCTGGGCAACAACGGCAACCGCACCTTGATCTGCGACGGCACGATCGAGCGGCTGCAGATGGAGCGCAACGAACATATGGAGCGAAAAGACAAGCTGCAGAAGGATCGCACGCGCGCCCTGGCGGATTATAAGAAGGAAACGATCAAGCGACGCATCCTGTTCAGCCTGAATATTGTGGCGTTTGTGCTCGTATATGCGCTGCTGCTCTTCTGGGCAAAGATTCCCGCCGGACAGTTGTTCCTCAATTTGAACAGTTACATCGCGTACGGTGTGATGGCGCTGTATATAGGGTTCTTCTGCTTGTGGAACTGGCGCCGCCATCACGGCTATGTGGAGCTCAACGAGGAATATATGGATCACATAGTCCGAACGGAGCAGGCCATACAGGATCGGACTCAGCAGCTGGAGATCATCAAGCTCAAGTCGCATGTGGCGGGAATGATCATCGACTCGCTCGCCAAGCTGTTCCATAACCTCCACTCCAAGTACAACGGTATGCGTTCGTATGTCGGTAACCTGCGCGAATGGCGCGGTGAAGAAGAGGCGGAGGGCGACATGAAGAATGATGTACGCGAGCCGTTCCTATCGCTCATATCCAACAAGTGCCTCGACCACTACTTCGAGTTATGCAAAGAGCGTATCACGGAGAATATCCGCCTGGATCGCATGTTCCGAAATACGTACCATGTGGAGGAAGATGAAGTGATCCGCTTCAAGAACAGCCTGAAGCAGACGTTGGTGCGCGAGCTGTTTGCCAAGCTCGAGGGCTTCTCCATCTATCAGCACATAGTGGGCGAGAGCAAGTTCGACTATGTGGAGCGCGACTATACCAACCTGGATGCGTTGCTGCAGCAGATGGATCTCAAGTCCTACCAGTTTGTGCGCACGCTGTCCACCGCGCAAACGGCACAAGCGCAGAACACAAGCTGCAAACTGCTGTTCATCGATACCGATTTCAATGCCAACCGTGCACGCTGGAAAGCGATATGCGACAAGAACTTTCAGGTAGCCCCAAATCTGAGCAAAGACAACTCGCCGTACAAGATTACGCTGCTACAACTCAATGCCCTTGAAACGAAAGAGATTGCTATCTTGAACTAATATTTGTCGATAAATCGGAGCGGGTTGATGCGATTTTTGGCACGATATTTGCAAAAGTGAAAAAAAAAACGTAATTTTGCATGCCGAAATATGCGAATATTAAATTTTAACGATATGAAAAAGCAACTATTCCTTATTGCTGCCTTGGTATGCAGCATGGTATCTGCTCAGGCAGGTCTCACTCGTGAGGGCTTGAGCGAGTACAAGTTGGACAATGGTCTGACGGTATTGTTGTGGGAGGATCACGATCAGCCGGACGTTACGGGTTACGTAGTCGTTCGTGCCGGTGCCGTGGACGAGCCCCAAGAATATACAGGTTTGGCTCACTATCTGGAGCACATGCTCTTCAAGGGCACGCAGCGTATCGGTGCGCTGAACTGGGAGGCAGAGAAACCTATCTACGACTCGATCATCGCTCTGTATGACCAATACAGCGAGGCAACTGACCCGAAGGTACGTCAGCAGATCGCTACGCAGATCAACGAGTGCTCGATGCGTGAGGCAAAGATCTCATCAACCGAGGATTTCTTTATCATGCTCGACCTGATCGGTGCAGAGGGTGTGAACGCCTACACCTCGTACGACTTGACGGCATATCACAACTCGTTCCCTGCTGCCGAGATGTACCGTTGGCTCAACATCTTCTCCGAGCGACTGATCAATCCGGTGTTCCGTACGTTCCAGGCAGAGCTGGAGAACGTGTTCGAGGAGTACAACATGTACGCCAACAACCCCGCCAGCCAGGTAAGCAAGCAACTATTTGCCGACATCTACAAGGGCAACCCCTACGAGCGTGACGTGATCGGTACCGCCGAGCACCTCAAGAATCCGCGTTTGAGCAAACTTATCGAGTTCTACAACACCTGGTATGTGCCTAACAACATGGCGCTTATCATCGTGGGTGACTTCGATACGGAGTCGGTGAAGCCGATGATTCAGGAGACCTTCTCGCGCCTGGTGCCGAAGGATCTGCCCGAACGCCCGACGTACCCCGCTATGTCGTTTGCCGGCAACCCGAGCAAGCACTACAACCTGGGCTACAACCCGATGGTTACGTGGATCTATCAGGGCGTGAAGGAAGGTGACGAGGATCAGGATGTACTCGAGTTCGTTTGCGCACTGCTGAGCAACGGCCAGACAGGTCTGCTGGACAAGATCACCATCAACGGTGACGTGACCGATGCCAGCGTATATTGCGACGCTCGCCGTATCGACGGACGTATCATCATCGACGCTACGCCGTACTACGATGCCAACCAGCAGCAGTTTGAGTCGGATGCCCAGACCAAATCCATCGTGATGAAGGAACTGGATAAGATCAAGAAAGGTGAGATATCCGACGAGCTGATTGCCAACGTTAAACGCTTGTATGCACAAGCCGACAAAGTTGCCAACGAATCGCCGGCAAGGAAGATGAACGCATTGGTGGATGCCTTCACCTATGGCAAACCCATCGACGATATCTTCACGGCCAATGCCAAGATTCAGGCGCTGACCAAGGAGGAGATCGTACGCGTAGCCAAGAAGTACTTCGATGCTCCGTACATGACTATCTCCTTCGACGAGGCTACCTCGGCATGGAAAGCCAAACCGCTGCCCAAGCCCGAGATTAAGCCGCTGGATCCGGTTAAGGATGCACACACCGCTTATGCCGAGGAGTTCCGTAAGATGCCTAAGGGCGAGCTGAAACAGACCTTCAACAACTTTGCGGACGTAACCGTTAAGTCGCTGGGCGAGAATATCACCCTGCGCTACACGCCGAACACGAAGAACGATGTGTTCACCATGACGCTCCGTTACGGTGTAGGTTCGCACGAGATGCCGATGCTGGATTACGTGGCTTCGTTCATGAACAACGCCGGTATCATGGGTAGCCCGAACATCGAAGGTAAGGACTTCAAGCAGAAGATGGCCGAACTGGGCGCAGACGTAAGCTACGGCTGTAACGATTCGTACTTCTATGTACAGATCTCCGGTGAGGATGAGAACATGAACGCTATCATGCAACTCGTAAGCCGTCAGCTGCTGATGCCGTATCTGGAGAAGAAACAGCTCGACAACATGAAAGGTTCGGTATTCTTCTACCGCTTGATGCGCGACAAACGTCCTGAGTACCTGAAGGCTGCCTTGATGCAATACGCGTTGTATGGCAAGAAGTCCGACTACCTGGATGAAGTGCCGTTTGCCGATATATGGACACTGTCGATGCCTAAAGTACAATCGACGATTGCCAAGGCTCGTACCTATGCACTGGATGTGTTCTACTGCGGTACGCTGCCCGAGGACAAGCTGGTTGCTTCGCTGCCGCTGACCGAAGGTATGAAACCCTCGAACTCACCATACGAGAAGGAGCGCGTGACCTACGACAAGCCGACTGTCCTGTTCTTGCCGAACAGCAACGTACAACAGGCTGACTTGTACTTCTACATCAACGGCCGTCCGTACGAGATTGCTTCGGATGTGGCGTCCGACGCCTTCAACCAGTACATGTCGGGTGGCTTCACCGGTCTGGTACTGAACGAGATCCGTGTAAAACGTTCGATGGCTTATAGCGCTTACGGTGTGGATCGTACGCCGAGCATACTGGGCAAGGACTGCTTCTTCTACGGCTACGTAGGTACGCAGTGCGATAAGGTTGCCGATGCCATCAATGTATATATGGATATCCTGACCGATATGCCGAAGGATTCGGCTAACATGGATGCCTTGCGTGCCTCATTGAAGCAGGCTGCACAGACCGCCAAGCCGTCGATGCGCGGCAAAGCTTCGACCTTCGAATACTGGCAGCGCGTAGGTTACACCGAAGATCCCGCCAAGGTGAACGCTGCGGCTATCGACGCACTGACCTTCGCCGATATCGAGAAGTTCTATGAGGATAACATCAAGGGCAAACCCGTAACGATCATCCTCACCGGCGACCCGAAGAAGATCGACCTGAAGGCTATCGAAGCCAAGGTAGGATGCAAGGTGACGAAAGTCAGCTCGGGCAAACTGTTCAACTCGACGCAGGAACTATACGACGCGCTCTTGTAGAGCCGTTAAGAAGCCCGTGAGGGTGGATAGGAAATTTCCAATATTTTAAATTAACGCGAAAGCAGCCGATTTCTTGCAAATTGGCTGCTTTTTTGGCGTTTTTGTAACAAAAAGGTGATAAAACTCACCGAAAAGGTAGCAATTTGTATGTTTTTAAGCATTATTTTTGCATATTTTGTTATTTTTTTGTAACTTTGCACGCTAATTTTGCAATATAGTGCGAAATAAATAAATTAAACATAAAAGTATGAGGAAATTATTTACACTTGTAACGCTGTGTTTGTTGAGCGTATTTGCATTAGCCAACAAGCAGATCAGCGGTGTGGTATTCGACGAGAAAGGCGAACCTGTGATAGGTGCGTCAATCCAGGTTGTCGGTACTACATTAGGTACTATTACCGATTACGACGGAGCGTTCGAGATCTCTATTCCCGATGACGTAACGCATGTTAAGATTTCGGCCATCGGCTACAACGAGCAGACGGCTGAGGTGAAGAAAGTGATGCATATCGTTCTGACGGAAGCCACCATCGAACTGGAGGAAGTTATCTCTACCGGTTACGGCAGCGTGACCAAAGGTTCGTTCGGCGGTAGTGCCGCCACTGTTAAGGCTGAGACGATCGAGAAGAAAGCTCCTTCGGAGATCACCAAGTCCATGGCCGGTGAGATAGCCGGTGTGCAGGTAGTAACCACCAGCGGTCAGCCGGGATCGTCGGCAAGCATCCGTATCCGTGGTATCGGTTCGGTGAATGCCAGTTCAGCACCGCTTATCATCGTCGACGGTGTGACCTACGAGGGCGACATGTCGTCCATCAACCCGGACGATATCGCTACCTACGACGTACTGAAGGACGCCAGCGCCACCGCATTGTACGGTAGCCGTGGTGCCAACGGTGTGATCGTGATCAACACTAAGAAAGGTACCGCAGGTGAGGAAGCCAAGATTGACGTAGATGTCAACTATGGTGCCAACCTCCACTTGCTGCCTCTGTACGATGTTATCACCAATCCGCAAGAGTACGTGGAGATGGCGTGGATGAGTATCTACAACTCGATCCCGGGTAATAACGAGGATCAGCGTATCCAGACCACCAACAAGCAGTTGTTCGGGCCGAAAGGTCTGCCGGTTATCTACAACCTGTGGGACAAAGAGGGATATCAACTCATCAACGGTTATACCCATAAGTTCCGTGATAACGTGAATATGCTTGACCAGTACAAGAATATGTCGTCCTGGTCGGAAAACATCTTCCGTGTGGGACAGAAGGCACAAGCCAACTTGAGCTTTACGGGCGGTACGCCGGGTGCGCAGTACTATACATCCTTCGGATACCTGAAGGACGAAGGTTACTATATCGGTTCGGATTTCGACCGTATAACAGCCAACTCCAAAATCAACTTCGAGGCCAAGAAATGGCTGAAAGGTGAGGTTAAGATAGCGTACGCCTATTCGTCCCTCAACAACCCGGGACAGGGCAGTAACATGAACAACGGTTTTGCTTACGTCAACGGTATACCGCCTATCTACCCCGTGTTCCTGTACAATGCCGACGGCACAATCACGCACGACGAGAAGACAGGCAACAACGCGTATGACTATGGTATGCGCGAGGGTAGCGGTCGTGGTTTCGGTAGTGGTATCAACCCTGCCGGTGCCTTGCTCTACGACAAGCAGAAAACGATCGCTCACCAGGTGGCTGCTTCCGGTCGTCTGGAGTTCCAACTCTACAAGGGATTGAAATTCGAGGCTACTGCCGGTTTGCAATACATCGGTTCGAACTCCTCGGAGTTGACCAACAACTACTACGGCGACGCAGCAGGTATAGGTCGTATCTACAAGGACAGTTACAGCCTTCTGAACTTCGAGGCCAAGCAGCAACTGAGCTACAACAACACCTGGGAGGAGCATAACCTGAGTGCTTTGGCAGTGCACGAGACAAGCTACTACCGTGCTTCGGCAATGTACGGACAGAAGAACCGTATCGTTGACCCGCAAAGTTTGGAGTGGGGTAATGCCGTGCAGAACGGATATATGTCTTCCAGCACCAGCGAGCGTACGATGGAGAGTTACTTGCTACAGGTTATGTATCAGTACGGTAACCGCTACACCATCACCGGTAACTACCGTGCCGACGGCTCGAGCAAGTTCGCCAAGGGGCACCGTTGGGGTCACTTCGGCTCAATCAGTGCCGCATGGTCGTTCACCAATGAGGAGTTCATGAGCGATGTGGATAAACTCAAGAACGGTAAGCTGCGTTTCAGCTGGGGTTCGCTGGGTAACCAAGGTATCGGTGCCGACCTCTTCCAAGACCAATATTCGATCGGTTATGTGGATGGTCAGTACGGTATAACCTGGGAGTACAAGGGCAATCCTGAACTGACCTGGGAGCGTACCTCGCACTACGATGTAGGTCTGGAGTTCGCTGTTGACAAGTATCTGGATGTGCAGTTGGATTACTTCTACAAGTTCACCGACAACATGCTTATGCCGCAGTACAAAGCCAGCTCGCTCGGCTACTCGTACATCTTCATCAACGGTGGTAAGATGTCCAACCAGGGTGTGGAAGTTCAGCTCAATGCCCACCTGGTGGATACGCGTAACGTGAAACTCGATTTCCGCTTCAACGGCGCTTGGTATCACAACAAGATCCTTGAGCTGCCGAAGTTCAACGAGGAGGCTGACAAGCAGATGAGTACCAACGGCGGTCTGACCGTAGGCAAGTCGCTCTACGACTACGCTATCACCGAGTATGTAGGCGTTGACCCGAACACCGGTGAGGCAGTGTATGTAGGTTACTACGATCGAGCCAAAGGTAAGTTCGGCTACCGTAATGCCGAGCTCATCACCGACGAAGAGATGCAGACGCAAGGCGCTGTTGCCAACTACATCTCCGACGTGCATACCTATCGTCTGGAGCACCCCGAAGCCATCATCGACACTGTGCATACCACCAACGCTGCTTACTGCGGTTACGATTATCTCGGTTACTCCGCTGAGCCTGCGTTCCAAGGCGGTTTCGGCCTGAACTTCGAGGCTTACGGCGTAACGCTTGACCTCACTTGCAGCTACGGCATTGGCGGCTACGGTTACGACAACACTTACGCCATGTTGATGGGCAACGACAAGGTGGGTAACTACAACTGGCACGTGGATATGCGTAACATGTGGACGGAAGAGAACCACAACACCAATATTCCTCGACTGAATAACGGTGCCGACTCCTACACCAACGCAGCTTCTACGCGATTCCTGACCTCCAACAGCTTCCTCAACCTGAACAATATCCGTCTGGGATATAAGTTCAGCTCCAAGCTGATTGAGAAGATCAAACTAACGCGTCTGGAGATCTACGTGCAGGGCGACAACCTGGCTGTACTTTCGGCTCGTAAGGGCTACAACCCGATGGTAAGCTACACCGGTTCGTCCGACTCGTATCAGTACACTCCGTTGTCAACTGTTATTGGCGGTATTCGCCTCCAATTCTAATGTAAGGTACAATTAATCAACATTTAAACGAGCACAATTATGAGAAATATAATCAAACATAGCCTTATGGCATTGGTGGCAGCTGTTGCCCTTGTCTCTTGCTCAGAGGATTATTTGACCCGTTATCCTGATGGCGGCACGATCAGTGCTGACCAGTATATGCGCTTGAGCTTGCAAACGCGTCTGGAAGGAACGATGCGTGGCTTGTACTCCATGATCTATACCGACAACAGTTCTGACCACGATGAGTTCGGTCAGCGCAGTATCGACCTGTGGGGAGATATCCTCTGCGGCGACATAGCTGTAACGAACAAGACGTATGGCTGGCTGTATCAGGACGAGCAGATGCGTACAGCTACCGGTCGTACCGGCTACATCTGGACGTTCTATTACAAAATGTTGCGTAACACCAATACCGCTATCCGCGATATTCTGGCTGTTTGCAATATCCGTGACTCTGTAGCCACCTATGGCTATCCGTCGGAAGCTACTGCACACGCATATGCGCAGGCTGATGTAGAGTACGGACTGTATCTGGCACAATCGCTCGCCTTGCGCGCGTTCGCGTACGGAAACCTTATTAGATGGTATACGCCGGTGATTGGATCTACAGGCATGGGTAACTATACCATCGAGACTTATCCGGCTATCCCGTATTACGACGAGCAGAACATGGAGGTTGAGCAAGGCTTGAGCACAGCGGCTGTTGTATATGGGCACATCTTCGCCGATATTGAGATGGCTATCCGCTTCTTTGACGAGTTCGGAGCTGAGTACGAGAAACTCACCGGTTCGGCCTATGCACGCGAAACGAAACTGGGTATCAACATCAACGTAGCCCGCGGCTTGGCAGCATATGCTTATCTGAACGCGGCGCCTTACTACAAGACTGTCAACGCTACCAAGGCAAACGACTACTACAAGAAAGCTGCTGCTTATGCCGAGCAAGTGCTGGCAAGCAACGAGTTCCGTATGATCAGCAATAACGAACTGACCACTACCGGCTTCAACAATGTTTCCAACGCAGCTTGGATGTGGGGACAAGATGTTACCACAGAGACAGCCGGCGGCTTGAAGTCCTGGTTCGGACAGTGCGATATCCACTCCTACAGCTACGCTTGGGCAGGTGACACCAAGGTTGTTGACGACAACTTGAAGGACGAGATACCTTTGTGGGATGCACGCAGCAAGTGGTTCAACGACGGCAAGGCCAACAGCCGCTTCAAGGGGTGCCCGGACGGTAAGTTCTTCTCGGCTGCTTCACCAACCTCCACCAAGGATGATGATATCGACCGTGAGTGGCTCTCCGACAATATCTTTATGCGTATCGAGTCCATGATGCTTATCAAGGCTGAGGCATACTACTACATGAACGACTATGCTAAGGCTATTGATGCCCTGAACGAGCTGACCGACCAGCGTCTGGATGCCGACTATCCTTTCCTTACGGGTGATTATGCCGACTATCAGACCGAGATCAACAGCGACCCGCGCAAACTGCTCAAAGCCATCTACTACAACTGGCGTATGGAGATGTGGGGCGAGGGTTACGGCCTGCAAACGTTCCGTCGCCTCGGCTTGGAGTTCGACAAGCGCAAACGTGGCGGTAGCCATGACTACAACCCGGGTGGCGAGGTTTATCCTACCGACGTGTCGTTCAACATGGATATACCGACATCGGAATCTGTATATAACCCGAACATCTAATCGAGTTCGGTAATGATATGGGGACAAAAGTCCCGAAAGTTTAACGAAGTAAAAAAAAGAAAATTATGAAGAAATTATTGTATGTATTGCCCGTTCTTTGCGCAATCGTATTGACGGGTTGCCCCAGCCAGAAAGATCCTGACAAAGGTAAGGATCCTCAGTCGGGCATCACAGCTGTAACGGTTAAGCCTGAGAAGGCTACTATCGCCGAGGGCGCCAATATCGCTCTCACCGCTATCTGCACTCCGGTATCGGAGCGTGGCGAGTTCACATGGTCGTCCAGCGACACCACTATTGCTGCCGTTGATCAGGACGGTAATGTTTACGGTCTGTCTGCCGGTGTCGCTTACATCACCGCTAAGGAGAAAGGCGGCTTGGAAGGCAAGAGCGAGATTCACGTAACCTCGTATCTGGAGTCGTTCAGCTTCGGTCAGGCTTGCGTACGTACCTTCGGCGCATCGGATACCGTTGGCGCACCTATCGAGGAGATTACCGCAAGCAGTGGCGAAAAGTATAACTGCTATCGCGTGCCTATGACCCTGATGGTATTCTCTGACGGATTCTATATCAGCGAGGAAGGTGCTTACGAAGGTGCCGAGGAGGCATTGGTTATCGAGATGCCTGCTTCGATGTACTATGCTCCTGCTAATCTCAATCCTTCTATGGAAGGCGGAACGATCTTCGGCTTGGGCGCATGGGGTATCATGAAAGACTCCTCAGCAGTCTATGACCGCGTAGGCGAGCCGGGCGTATATGGTCCTGGCGTGCTGACCAACGTTTTGGCAGCTCTGGATGCTTACAACGAGCAGAACTATACCGACTTCAGCGCTTATCTGAAGGCTGCAGGTAATGACGTAAGCGGTACTACGCTGACCAACTATACTTACACGTGTGACGATGACGGTCAAAACTGCGGCTATGCCACAAGTTACGTGCCTGATGCTGTGCTCGAGGAAGGCTACTTCTATCTGGACAACGACGGTACTGCTGCCAGCAGTTGGATGATTCCTGTAACCTACTGCGAGTTCACGTTCCGTCAGTTGGCTACGAGCTCTATGTGGGGTGTGGATGCTACCTACGACAGCGAGAACGACAAGGTTGTCATCAACGACCGCTCCAAACTGCAGATCTCCGAGCCTATCCATGAGGAGTTCGGTACGATGCCTGCTGACGATGTTAGCAAACGTATGATTGAGATTCCGATGAGCGCTGTAATGACCGATGAGGCTCGCGCTACTCTCGACCGCCTGATGCAGGAGGGTAAGGTTCGCAAACTCAACAACTCACAACTCATGCACAAGTAATCTTAGTGCATGAACCAACAAAATAAAGGTGGCATTCGTGCCACCTTTATTTATGCTTTCGACTTTTGACTTTCGACTTTCGACTAACGTGCCAGAATCTTCTTCCCGTTCACAATGTAGATGTTGCCCGCGGTCATCTCCGTCACGCGGTTGCCAAGGATATCGTAAATGCCCTGCACGTTGATGTTGTCCTCCGTGTTCTCTACAGCCGTATTGGTATTCGGGTGAACATTGCGGATGATTGACATCGTCTGGTTGTAAGCCGATTTCTTAATCGTTACCCACTCGTTGCCTACACCGTTCCAGCCCCAGTTGAAGTGGAACAGAGGATAAGCCTCTGCGCCTTTGTAGGTCATATATCCGTCAATCACATATGCATGACCGCCGCCTTCACCGCCACCGGACGTATATACCGGTCGGCCGGCTACAAACTCGCTGCGCAGCGCCTCGTGGAAATCGTCATCGGTCAGGAAGTCACTCTTGCTCTCGAAGTCGATACCGGGCTTGTAACCGAAATACGATACCAGTGCATCAGGCACCAACTGGCTGATCGAGCCGCTGGCATCCAAGCCGTAATCCATCTCTACTGCAGCACCGCAGGCAGCCATCAGCTTGGCAACCTCCTCGGCTTCATCTTCCGTATATTCGTGTCCTGCACCCGGGATATACGTGTGGCGAATCTTCGACCAGTCGAAGGTAACGTCGTCAAACGTGTACGTCACATGAATACTGTTCTTCGAGCTCACATAATCCACACTGCCCGGCGTGCACTTCTTCGGGTGCTGGTAGTAGGTCAGGATCTCAGCCATTGCCGTAGCCACACAACCTGTCAGGCAGTGCTGACCCTGATACATAGGTGTATGCCTGTTGTACGGAGCCGACTGATCGAACATGATATCACCCAGAATCGGGCCTACGGAGTCAGCAACCTCCAGCGCTAAGGCACCTTGACCTTTCGGCGCTTCGTTTATCAACTTGGGCGTCTGACCTAAGAATCGGATCAGACCCTCCGACATGTCAGCCACTGTGCCTTGCTCACCTACGGCTACCAATTCGTCCAGTTCATCCACTACTACATAACCGCCTTGGGGCAGGTTGTAAGCACGCAAACCATCGGCTGCATGAAGCATCACACCGCAAGCCGAGAGAAACATAAATGTAAGTACAAACTTTTTCATATTGTTCGTGTTTTGATTGATTTCCGTTACAAAAATACAAAAAATATTCCATATTTGCAAATTTTTGTCACAAAAATTGCAATAAATTTGGAAAATTGCTATTTTTTTTGTAACTTTGCACCCCTTTTTAGCAAAATAGAGTAAAAATGTCACATCATCACGCCAAATATTCATCCCTCCGACACCTGTTGTGTGTCGTCTTCCCATGCATCGTTCTTTTAGGTCTCTGTGCTCCGGTTCATGCGGTCAGTGCGTGGCCGGGTTCGGGCTTGGTGGGTGATGAGTGGTACCATTACCGCGCTGACACGGCATCGGAATCCACGCGTCGCAACGCCCCGCGTGTAGCGGCTGAGCGTCGTGCGCGCTTCGCCGAGCAGGCTGTGCAAGCCTCGTTCCCGCTCACGGGAGTGGTGCGCAGCATTGTTATTCTGGTCAGTTACTCCGATCTGGCGTTCACGGTTGAGAATCCTAATGAGGCTTTTACGCGTCTTTTGAACGAACCCGGTTACTCCGACAACGGCGCTACAGGTTCGGCTGCCGATTATTTCCGTGCCTGCTCCTACAATCAGTTCCAGCCCGTGTTTGACGTGTATGGCCCTTATGTATTGCCCAAGAAACGTTCGTATTACGGAGCGAATGATGCGCAGGGCAATGACAAGAATGCGCTGGATATGATTGTCGATGCCTGCCAGTTGGCGGATGCCGATGGGGTGGACTTCTCGCAGTACGACACCGATGGCGACGGCGTGGTGGATAACATCTTCGTCTATTATGCCGGCACGAACCCCGCAGAAGGTGGCCCTCGAGATGCCATTTGGCCGCACAGGTCGATCGTCTGGCGCGACTCGTATATCGACGGCAAGCGCCTGTACGATTATGCCTGCACCTCCGAGCTCTCGCTGCTCACCAGCCGCGACGGCACGATGTGCGGTATAGGCACGTTCTGCCACGAGTTCGGTCATGTGCTCGGTTTGCCCGATCTGTACAATACCGCCAATGGTGAAATTTATACCGTCGGCGAATGGGATATCATGGCGGGCGGCAACTACAACAACAACGGCAACACCCCGCCGTCCTACTCCTCCTACGAGCGCTTTGCCTTGGGCTGGCTCACGCCCGTGCAGTTGCAGGATATAGGCGACTATACCCTCGAGCCGCTGTGCGAGCAGCCGCAAGCCTACCTGTTGGCGGCGGCGCAGCACAACTTGCAGCAGATGAATCCTAACCCCTCCGAATACTGGCTCGTCGAGAACCGCCAGCACGTAGGCTGGGATGCACCGGCCGCGGCTATTCCCGGCGTGGGACTGCTCATATCGCATATCACGCACGTCACCGGCCGCTGGTACGAGAATACGTACAACAACTCCAAGCCTCTCGGCTACGACATCTGCGAGGCGTACAACCAGAATCCTGTGCGTGCTACGGCGTCCGACACCTACCCGGGTACGGTGGGCGTAACCACTTTCACGCCTAAGCAGAACAACGGCACCGAACTGCTGAATCTGCAACTCTCGCGCATCCGCGAGATAGGCGAGAACAATATGTTCTTCCACTTCGGCGAGCAGGATGGCAATGGTTTTGTGGTCGAGCCGCAGGAGATACCTGTGCTCTACGATTATATCCTCGATCACCGCAGCTACCCGCAACCGGTCAAGTTGCATGTCACTGCCACCAATCTGGAGGCGGACAGGGTGTATATGCTCGCTGGCTCGGGCATGTTCTCCGTCAGTTCGGACAGTGTAACCTGGCACACGGATACCTTGTGGCTGCCTGTAACCTCCGAGCCCTTCGATACCACCGTCTATGTGCGCTACACGGGTACGCGCCAGTGCCGTCAGGTGGTTGGTGCCATTCAGTTGGGCACCTCCGCACGCACCTACAGCACCCAACTCTCCGTCATCGGCTATGCCGAGCGGCCGAACATGCTCACCGATATCGAGCTGCGCGAACCGTATGTCAGCTCGCCGTATTCGTTCGTGGCGCGCTGGGTGGAGCAGCCCGATGCCGAGGTCTATTACCTCACGCTCTGCACATGGAAAGATGAGGTGAGCGAGATGACTCAGGACTTTGAGCAGTTCCTCACTGAGGAGAAGATTGCCGCTACAGGCTGGCAGTGTAACTTCCTGCGCACTACCTCCACCCATTACGACGGCCGCACAGCCCTGCTGCTCACCACGGCAGGCGATCAGATCACATCCGAACAGTACCTCTGCCCCGTTTCGCAAATATCGTACTGGATCTCGCAGTCGTATCTGTCAGGCGAACAGGATAGTGGAGGCACACTGCTCGTCGAGGCGTCCGATGGCAACGCTTGGCATCAGATTGCGGAACTCAAGCTCTCGCCCGTCACACCCGCTACGGTCAAGAACTACAAGTTCAGCGAGGCGGATAATTATGTGAAGTTTCGCTTCACCTGCACCCGTTCATCCGGCGAGGGAGGAATCATCCTCGATGGCTTCACGGCGCGCATGGAACGTACGTTCGAGTACCTGTTCCGCGACAAGGAGTATCCCGTATTTGCACCTGCCGACTCGGTTAAGGTAGCCGGTCTGCATCCGGGAGGAACCTATTCGTTCCAGCTCTGCGCTGTGGAGAACAAAGGCTGCGAGATGCATAGCACGCCGCTCACCTTGCCCTGCTTCTTTACTACACCCCAAGGCGAGGATGAGAAGAGCAACCGCCTGACTATTATCGTCCGTAAGTCCGATCTGAGCATCTACCTCAATACCCTGTTCCGGACAGGTGACTTGCTCTACTTCTTCGACCTCGACGGCAGGCTGGTGAACATCGTTACACCCGAGGTCGGCTCCGATGAGTGCCGACTCCCCTTGTCGTTCTTCGACAGCGGGAAACAGTATGTCGTCAAGCTCCTCAACGACGCTTCCGGTGCGGCAGCCATCAACCGCAAGCAACCGTACGGAAAGATGGTTATACCAAGATAATTTGCTTCAATTCACCTGTTTGGCACAATTTTTGTTGCAATAATTTACGCGTAAAGATTCAAGAATATGATACAACGGGTAGCCGTATATTGTTCCGCCTCCGACAGCGTACCGCAAGCGTATAACGCTGCGGCGTTTGCCTTGGGGCGCATCCTTGCCGAGGCAGGGATAGAAGTGGTGTACGGCGACGGAGGCATAGGCCTGATGAAGCAACTGGCAGATGGCGCGCTCAGTGTTGGCGGCAAGGTGACAGGGGTAATTCCTCGCTTTATGGTGGAGCAGGGCTGGAACAACCCGCAGAGCACGCAAACGATCGTCACCGAGTCCATGCACGAGCGTCAGGCGGTCATCACCCGCATGAGCGATGCGATGGTGGCTCTGCCCGGTGGGGTAGGCACCATGGCGGAACTGTTCGAGTGCCTGACGTGGAAGCAACTCGGGTTGCACGGCAAGCCTATCGTCCTGCTGAATACCAACGGGTATATGGATCCGGTGATCGCGGCGCTGGATAAGATGGTGGCTGAGCGCTTTATGCAAGCCATCCACCGCAACGATATGTTCAGTGTGGTCAGCACCCCTGATGAGGTGTTGCCCGCCATCCGCCGGGCAGTGGCCTGGGGCGAACATATGCGCAGCCGCGCCCGCACCTTCTAACCCCGTAACCCATAACCCATAACCGCTGAATGGACGCAGGACTCGACATAACAACATCGCTGGCAGCCAACTGGTTGCCGTGGCTCTGCGTGGCTATGTTGTGCCTGGTGTGGCTCAGTTGTGTCATGCAGCCGCAGTACCTGCGCGGACTGATCAACAACAGCTTTGCCCCGTTCGACGTGAATGCTGCCGATCAGATACCCAGTATAGGTTCGCAGATAGCACAATGGATGTTCAACATCACGATACCCGCTATCGGAGCATACACGCTCGTGGCTCAGGACGCAACATACGGTGTCGGGCTGTTCAGCCGCGTACTGCTCGCAGCTTTCGTGATCGAGGTGCTGCGTACACTCACCGCCCTGCTGGTGCAATATACCTTCCGCCTGGGGAAGATGCAGCAACTCACCTACATGCGTTACTTCTCGCTGCGGTCGCTGTTTACGTTCGCGCTGATGGCTGAGATGCTGTGCATCACCTACACTACGGCACCTGCCTGGGCGATCATACTCATGTTGCTCACCATCGTGGCATACATGGTTGTGTTAGGGGTGCAGTGGGGCAAACTGTTGTGCCAATCCGTAATGGATATATTGAGTATCGCTATTTACCTGCTTACCGTAGAACTGCTGCCGATGATTCTGCTCTACGGCATAGCCGCCCAACAATACATGCAACAATAAGACGACTGATAAACAAAATATGACAAAGAAAATTCTAATCTCACAGATTCGTCCGGCGGGCGATCATAACCCGTACGACTTATTGGAACATCATCATGATGTCCGTGTGGATTTTCAACCTCTGGTCGAACTGGAAGGGCTTAATGCCCGCGAGTTCCGCACGCAGCATATCAATCCATTGGATTATACGGCTGTTATCCTGAACTCGAAGATCAGTGCCGACCACTATTTCCGTATGTGCCAGGAACTGCGTATCAATGTTCCGGAAACGATGCACTACTACTGCCAGAGTGAGGCGGTAGGCAACTACTTGCAGAAGTACATCGAGTTCCGCAAGCGTCGCATCTTCTTCGGCGAGCACAACAGTTTCGAAGATGTGCTGCCCGCCATGTACCGCCGTCCGCAGGAGAAGTACATGATGGTTGTGGGCGAGAACTACAGCGAGGATGTGATCAACATGTTTGCCTCCCACAAGATTGAGGTGACCCCTGTCGTGATGTACCGCATGACGTCCTACCAATGGCCGAAGGACAAACCTTTCGATTACGACATCATCGCGTTCTTTACTGCTTCGGGTGTGCATGCGTTCCTCGAGAACTTCCCGAACTTC
Organism: uncultured Bacteroidales bacterium; assembly: GCA_902798965.1. Taxonomy (GTDB): domain Bacteria; phylum Bacteroidota; class Bacteroidia; order Bacteroidales; family Paludibacteraceae; genus Colicola. Next base: position 81,311 of record CADBYS010000006.1, read on the forward strand.
GAGCAGGGTGACACGGCGTTCTTCTGCTTTGGCGCCAATACCGCCCAGGCGCTGACCGATGCCGGTTATACCGTGCAGGCTATAGCCCCCGCACCCGGTTGCCCGTCCATCCTCTCCGCCATCGAGCAGTACCTCTCGGAACAACAATAGTTGCTGTTTGTTGTTGGCAGTTGTTGACTTATATTTTTGGCTAATTTTGGGTAATTTTTGACAACAAAAATCCATTGTAATAGTTGGTAATTGTCTTTAATTGTTGACTTAAAATGTTCTCCTTTCCCAAATCCATGCGCCTCTGTGGCGACCTGCGCATACAAGCCACGCGCTCGCAAGGCAAACGCTATGTAGCGTGGCCGTTGCGGGCGCATGTCATATCTGTGGCCGGACAAACGCAGGTCATGGTTTGGGCACCCAAATCCCTGCACAAGCACGCTGTGGACCGCAACCGTCTGCGCCGGCTTATGCGCGAAGCGTATCGCCTGCAATGCGAACCGCTCAAGCAGCTCGAGCAGCAGGGTAGGGCTTTCCACATCGCCATCTACCATATGGATAAGGAGATGTCCTCGCAGGAGCAGATCTCCCGCGCCATGCACAAACTCATCACCAAAATAGTCAATGACCAAATGACAAATGTCAAATGACAAATGAAAAAATGGCTAAGACATATCTTCCTGCTCCCTGTCTACTTCTACAAGGCTTGCATCTCTCCCTTCACGCCGCCCTCGTGCCGTTACACGCCTACATGCAGCCAGTATATGATCGAGGCAGTGATGAAGTACGGCATTTTTCGTGGCGGCTGGCTGGGCATCAAGCGCATCTGTCGCTGCCACCCATGGGGCGGTTCGGGCTACGATCCCGTCCCATGATTGACGATCATTCTATAATAGTTTTTAATAGTCTTTAATAGTTGACCTAATAGAGTCCATCGTAATTTTTGATAATTTTGGGTAATTTTTGACTAATATAGTCCTATGAGAATTGATATCATAACATGTTGTCCTGAGCTTCTCGAATCGCCCCTTAATCATTCGATCGTTCAGCGAGCCAAAGACAAAGGTCTGTGCGAGATCTATGTCCATAACCTGCGTGACTACACCCTCGACAAGCACCGCAAGGTGGATGACTATGCCTTCGGCTTTGGTGCGGGCATGGTGCTCCAGATCGAGCCTATCGACCGCCTTATCACCAAACTCACCTCCGAGCGCCACTACGACGAGATCATCTTCACCGCCCCCGATGGCGAACGCTTCAACCAGCAGGTGGCCAACCAACTTTCCATGAAGGAGAATCTGATCATCCTCTGCGGACATTATAAAGGCGTTGACCAGCGCGTGCGCGATCATCTCATCACCAAGGAATATACGATTGGTGACTTCGTGCTCACCGGTGGCGAGATGCCTGCTGCCATCATGACCGATGCCATCGTCCGTCTGCTGCCCGGTGCGCTCGGCGACGAGACATCCGCCCTCTCCGACTCCTTTCAGGACGGTCTGCTCGAGGCAGGTGTCTATACCCGCCCCGCGGAGTACAAAGGCTGGCGCGTGCCCGATATCCTCCTCTCCGGCCATCAGGCTAAGATCGACGAGTGGCTCTACGAGCAATCCCTCCAACACACCCGCGAACGCCGCCCCGACCTCCTCCCCGACGAGTAACCATCGAATTCGTTTAATTCGCTTAATTCGTGAAAATACAAGATTCATGGTAATTCGTTTAATTCGCTTAATTCGTGAAATAATCGTGCCCTTTAGGGCTAAGAACCTATAAAATCCATTGTAGTTGTTGACTTATGAGACTTTCGACTTTTGACTTTCGACTTTCGACTCTTTGTTTCCTGTTGCTCACCGCGGCAGCAGCCTTCGCTGTCTCCCCCACCGGCACCCTGCCCATCGTCTATATCACCCTCAACAACAACCTCTCCGTCGATCGCTACGAGGAGCGCGACGCCACCATCTACATCCAGGGTCACGGCGCCTACACCGATCTCGCCTCTGCCGCCGCTCCCCTGCCGCTCACCATCCGCGGACGAGGCAACTGGACATGGAGCGGCTTTGACAAGAAACCCTACCGCCTTAAGTTCCCGCCCGAGCAGGGGCAGAAACTCCTGGGTATGCACCGCAGCCGCCATTGGGCGCTCATGGCAGGAGCCGATGATTACCTCGGTTACCTCAAGAACACCGTCGGCTATGCGCTCTCCGAGCATATCGGTCTGCCCTGGACTCCGCACCAGGTACCCGTGGAACTGGTGCTCAACGGCGATTATCAAGGCTTGTACTTCCTCACGGAAACCGTCCGCATTGACGACGACCGCATCGCTATCCACGAGCAGCAGGATGGCGAGACGAACGCCGAGCTCATCACCGGCGGTTGGCTCATCGAGATCGATAACTACCCCTCCGAAGGCAACATCACCTTCACCGAGGACAATGGCCAATATGTGATGGTTACGCCTCACTCGCCCGAGATCCTCTCTGCTGCCCAGCGCAACTATATCACCGACCGGCTTGACGAGCTCAATGCCGCCATCTATGACCGCGGCGCGCAGCCCTTGGAGCAGATCCTGGATATCACCGACGCAGCGCGCTACTACCTCGTGCAGGAGATCATGGAGGACTGCGAATCCTATCACGGCAGCTGCTACCTCTACAAGGATCGCGACTCCCTTTCCACTTTCTACACCCCCCAACAAGAATCGCTTTCGACTTTCGACTTTCGACTTTCGACTCCCCAGTGGCACTTCGGACCCGTCTGGGACTTCGGCAATGCCTACGACCGCCATCAGGAGCGCTTCATCTACGACCATCCTACATGGCCGCAGATATGGGTGGAGCAGCTCTGTCAGCACGAGATCTTCTATCAGCGCGTGCGGCAGTTGTGGTATCAGTACCGTACCAACGAGCATAGCAAGGTGCTGCAGGAGATCAATGACTTCGTTTCCACCGTCTCTCAGGCAGCCAAGCGCGATGCACAGCGCTGGCAGAACACCAACGTGTGCAACAACAGCAACATGACCGACCGCAAGCGCGAGTTCCTCGACCGCATGAACTGGCGCCTCAACTGGCTCTACTCGCAGTGGGGCGAAGGCGACAGCACGCCGCTGCCCGATGCCCTCAACGATATACCCCAGGATTCCGCCGAATCCCGCCAACCCTCCGTGCTGCGTATAGTCAACGGCCAACTCATCATCTATCATAACGGACAACAATACACCCCCACCGGCCTGCGCATCCGGTAAGGATTCCCGTATGTCGGGAAAGCGAAATAATCGTGCCACCGATAGTGGCTAAGAACATTGAGATATTTGGAAAATAAACATACATAAACACTACTTGTGTGTTTGCCGTGCTACGCACGTGAGTATTAGCTTGCTAAGGCATCCGTTCAAGCGAGCTTAACGGCTACCTTATCAATCTAATCCTCACCTCTGCGAGGCGCAACCCGCAAGCAGCAATAAACCTAAAACACCCGTTGATCAAATTCGTTGGTTATCATTAGTCCAAAATATCCCAAAATTAAAAAAATCATTGGGTTTTGGGGTAATTTTGGGTAATTTTTGACCAACAAGAATCTTTGTAATGAGGTCATTGAAATGTTTTTATGTTTATGGCTGATGGTGTCTGTTACTCGAAGAGTTGTGGATTTGGCTGGTACGGCAGTCATCAAGCTCGCTTGAAGGAGTGACGTAGCAGACAAATACACAAGTCCGGTACGGACAACAGCCACCATCAGGGTTTATTTTGGTTTATTTTCTGATAATCTCCTTTAGGAAAGTTTAAACATACATCAAGTTGCTAACCATATGGAAATACTTCTTTCATTCATAGCCGGGCTTCTCTTAGCCGCCATCGTGGCATTCTTTGTGCTGCGCAGTATGCAGTATGCCAGCCGTAATATCCTTGAGCAGGTCAAGCAGGATGCCGAGCAACATGCCCGCGAACTGTCGGCTGCCAAAGACCAGGCGCACAGCGATGCTATCCATGCTCTTGAGCAGCGCCACCAGCAGGCCATCGAGGCCGAACACAAGCGCTACGAGCAGGCACTGGCTATCATGAAGGAGCAGGTGCAGAACACCACCAATCAGATGCTCCGGGAGCGCCAGGCTGAACTGCAGCAAGCCAACTCTGCCAACATGAAGCAGATCGTTGACCCCCTCAAGGAGACGATAGCTAAGATGGAAACGGCACTCAAGGAGAACAAATCCACCCAGGAGACATCCACCGAGGCTATCAAGGAGAAGATCGCCACCCTGGTCAGCACTACCATGAAGGTCAGCGACAGCGCCGAGCGCCTGAGCAACGCCCTCACTGCCGAGAACAAGACCCAAGGCAACTGGGGCGAGCAGAAGATCGAATCGCTGCTCAATGCCCTTGGTCTCGAGCGTGGACTCGAATACGATGCACAGGAGTACCTGCGCGATGCCAACGGCAACATCATCGTCTCCGACGATACAGCCAGGCGTATGCAGCCCGATATCATCCTCCATCTCGACGAGACGCGCGACCTGATCATCGACTCCAAGGTCTCGCTCAACGCCTTCATCGATTATACCAATGCCGAGGACGACAGCGCGCGCAACATCGCCCTGGCTGCGCATATCAAGAGCGTGAAGAACCACATCAAGGAACTGGCTAAGAAGAACTACGCCACCTATGTCAAAGCACCGCGGCAGAGCGTGGACTTCGTGATGATGTTCGTCCCCGTGGATGCTGCCCTGCAGCTGGCTCTCAACGGCGATGCCACACTCTGGCGCGATGCGATGAACCAAGGCGTGTTCATCGTCGGCGAACAGAACCTCTATGCCGCACTGCGTGCCGTGCAGGTCACCTGGACGGCCATCAGGCAGAATGCCAACAACAAGGCTATCTGCGACACTGCCGAAGAACTGCTCGCGCGGGTCGGAGACCTGCTCGAGCGCGTGATGAAGATGGGCAAGAAACTCAGTGAGGTCAATGCCGCCTACGAGTCAGTTCTCGATAAGGCCAACCGAGGCCAAAGCGTGCTCGGCTCAGCCAACAAACTCGTCAAGCTCGGTGCCAAGGTCAGCTCCGTTCACCCCCTGCCGCAACACGAATCCGATACCGACTATCCCGAGCAGCCCGCCGCCCCCCAACTCCCCGAATAAGGTACTTTGAAGTTGTTGTCTGTTGATGGCTAATTAGGCTTTCGACTTTCGACTTTTGACTTTCGACTCTGCCAATTTTCCCCCTTTTCCGCAAAAATAGCAAAAATTTGCTGCAATTCGTCACTTTTTTGCAGCAAATAGTTGCATAATTCCATTTTTTTTTGTACCTTTGTAGTCGGAATGCATTTTGGGCGGCAGCTTACAACTTTAACGTGTCACGGGGAGATAGAATGGAGATAGAACGTAAAAACCTTTAACAACTACATACAATGGAATTTAATTACAGTCAGATTCGCCGTCAGGCCTGGCAGCAAGTGAAGGACAATCGTTCGCTTATCGTAATGGCTGCCATCATGTCCGTCTTGAGCGTGATTATCAACACGTATTGCATGCAGCACTTGTTTGTTTCGCTAAAAGGAATGATGAAGATGGAGGCTTCTTCATTGGTGCAAACATTGTTGCTCGTTCCCATGGAATATACTCTTTATGTAGCATGTTTGCGCATAACGAGTCAGCGTGACAAACTTCCGTGGTGGGAGGTGTTTGCAGCGTACATCAAGCATCCCAAGCAAAATTGGTTCATTCCTGTTGCCAAAACGCTTTCCGTAGTACTATTAGGAATTGTTACTTTGGGCATAGGCGGTGTTATCGGAATGTATGCCTTATCAATGGTTTATTTTGTTACCGATGAGAATCCCGACAAGTCGGTTGATGAAGTGTTCAAGGACAGCATGGATCTGACTGCCGGCTACAAATGGAAGATCTTTGTGCTCGATTTGGCGTTCATGGGCTGGTATGCGCTTATCGTATTTTTGGCATCCACGCTCGAAGTACTTCGTCTAACCATTCCGTCAGATATCGTGCTCGTTGTCGGTTTGATGTTCATTCATCCGTATTGGAACGCTGCTCGCGCCTTGATGTACAAGCAGTTGCTACAGCTCAAAGCAGCAGATGAAGCCATCGAAACTCCCTGTCAAGTAGTTAGCGAAGAATAAATATATAGCACTATGGGAAAAGATTTATTTACCTGCTAATTTAAAAAACATACAACCATGAAAACGACAAGATTCTTATTTCTACTCTGCGCATTCATGATGTGCGCAGGCGTATGTGCGCAAGAGGAACCCCAAGAGGTTTTTATCGTAGTAGAACAAATGCCGGAGTTCCCGGGTGGTACACAAGGCTTGTTCCAATTCCTCAGTGAAAATGTCAAATATCCTGTTATTGCTCAAGAGAATAACATTCAGGGGCGTGTCGTTTGCAGTTTCGTTGTTGAAAAAGACGGCTCAATAACCGATGTCAATGTAGTCCGTTCAGGAGGAGATGCGTCACTCGACAAAGAGGCGGTGCGAGTTATCAAATCAATGCCTAACTGGAAGCCCGGTAGACAAAGAGGCAAACTTGTGCGGGTTAAATATTCTATTCCTATTACTTTTAAACTCCCGGAACCGGAAGAGAACGGCAAGAATCGCAAGAAATAATCTGTTGATATCATGGAAGAACGCCACCCTATAAACACGGAAGATGTTCCCGAAACGGAACAACCGAAGCATGGTGCCTTTTACAAGATTGCTATCGTGTGTCTTTGTTTTCTCTATTTTATTGCTAAAGGTGTAATCGGACGCCCTACATCACTTAATACAATGCGCAGTAATATCCGGGTAGATATAGCCTCGTTCATCATAAATCATACCGATAGTAAGGATTCCATTGCTGTCCGCAACTGGTGTTTCAATCGAGCACTTCCTATGCTGAACAAAGCAATCTGTTTGGATGATAGCAATTGGCGTGCATGGGCACTTAAGGGGGCATTGTATACACGTCAGTGGGTATATCTTGACAGTGCTGCCATATTCCTTCGCAAAACCATACAACTTCAAGAAGAACAAGGAGGAGTGCCTGATGAAACAAGGGAATATGCGCATTATGTACTTATCACCTGTTTGTGGGGGACGCATCTTCCTTGGGAAGCACTGGATGTAGCTATGGACGGTGTAAGAAAATTTCCGACAAGCGAAACGATGAAAAAGGATGTCAAGAGTAGTGTAGGACAATGTTATAATCAGTGGCTTGATGCATGCGACACGATATCGGACGAATGTTTGCACGCACATAATCATAAAATCATTCTCCTTATGGACACTTTATGCCAAAATAATTTTTGGGAAGATGCCGTTTGGGTAATCAGCAACGTGTGTAAAAAGTATCCTGAGAATAATGATATAAAAGAAGCATCTCGCAGTATAGCAATCGAATACGCTGACTACCTGCTCACCAATAGCGAAGACACGGAAGTTATGTGGTCTATGAGCAATGTCATTTGGAATGTTGACCGCAAGCGGGCACTCAATCTGCGCCGCAAATGCGCGCGGTTAGGCGACGAGCAGGCACAAGAGTGGTTCAAACAGGAAGGATATGAGTGGGATTGATGCATTAAACAAATAAGTATTAAATCATTGGTATGAAAACAAAATGTATTATCATTTCATTTATCTGCCTATTGGCTGGAAGTATTTGTCATGCACAAAGTCAGACTACAGATCAGAAACCAGCCCCAACGGTTTATTTGGTCGAAAATATCAAGAGTGTAGCAGAAGACGGCTCGGAAACGACGAAACGTAGAGAAATACGTAATCTGCAACGCGTCAGACAAAGATCGTTGAATGCGAGCACAGAAGTTATGATTGACAACCCTGCTAAAACACGAATAACTGTGCAAGAATTTACAGTTCACTTTAGATTATTCAAAAAACAAGACTATATTTGTGAAGGCAACAAATTCTCGGAAGAAGTCATAAGAAAAATACGTCAGTTAAAATCGTGTGATCAATTTATGATTCAGGATGTTAAAGCGACAGATATCAACGGCCAGGAAATCAGCATTGAACCTTGCATGGTTATGTTGCTATAATGGTAATAAATACAACAATATCATTAGTGGATAGTAATGAATTTCAAAATTTAATAAATATCACAATCATGAAAAATCAATCATTAATGATGCTTAGTATGGCATCAGGTCTCGGAGTGGCACTTGTAGTGCTCGGTGGTTTGTTTATGGCTTTGCGTTTTGTCGGTGGTAGAATGATCCTGCTGGCCGGTTTGATCGTTGTAGCTGTTGTATGCCTGCTGTGGCTAATCAATGTTAAGAAGAAATTGCCTAAGGACATGTCGACGAAGGATGAAGCAATGGCCTTGAAGAACGAAATGATGCTGTATATGACAATCATGATTACGCTGATATCAATATGCGCGTTGTGCGTAGGCATTATCTTCAAAATGCTGCAACTTGCCGGGGCAACACAAATAATTTTTGCCAGCGGCTTTACAGTATTTATCATGGCTTTGTGCTTGCCGGTTTATATTGTTAAGCACCTGAATAGCCGCAACGATAACGAATAAAAACAAGCAGCCCGTAATTTCTCTGCCGGTGGAATGTTATGTAACTTACGTCATTTACATAACAATTTTGCTCGTTTTCCGTAAAAATGGCAAAAATATTGGGCAATTCGTCACTTTTTTGCCGAAAAATTTGCAAATATCAAAAAAAAGTTGTATCTTTGCAGCCGAAATGTAAAGTTTTTTACGTAATAAACTTAACATTTTTATATGAATAATACGTAATGTATGGAAGGAAAAGTGATTGATATAGTGAGCAGTCGTGTCGATAAAATGCGATATGGGTATATTTTCACACCATCTGATTTTTATGATAGTGTGAATGACCCTGTGCAGGTTAGTCGTGCATTGCGACAACTGCTTCAATCCGGTAGGATTCGCAGGGTGAGCAAAGGACGTTACGACAAACCCAAGCAAACGATATTGGGCACTAAACCTCCATCCATCGATTGGATGCTTCAAGAGTTCCTAATGGATGGCAAACGGATTATCGGATATATGACCGGACAATACGCCTATTCGCTGTTAGGCTTATCCACACAAATATCTTCGGAATACACAATCGGCAGCAACACGTATCGCCGTGCCATCAAGCGCGGGAAAAGCACTATACGTTTTGTACTGCAACCCAATACGATTACACGTGCAAATATTCCACTGCTGCAGATATTGGACTCTATTCGGTTTATTCGCCAAATACCGGCATGTACGCCGAGCGAAGCGTGCGTAATTTTGCGCTCAACCATCCGAAACTTGAAGCCTGACGACCGCAGATTATTAGCATCATTAGCTCTGCCATATACCGATTATGTACGTGCTATAGTCGGAGCAATATTGGACGAAACCGACGCAAATACCGATTCATTATATAACTCTCTTAATCCATCCAGTACTTACAAGATCGGATTAACAGATGAAGATTTACCAAACCGCAAAAAATGGAGGGTACTATGAATCTGCATGAAAACAAAGAGTTGTTTACCACTGTCCTTGATATGGCCGAGAATACTCTGAATATCAAGAAACACTTTATCGAGAAGGATTACTGGCTTTGTTTGTGCTTGCAAAAAGAGAATCAGATGCCCAAACGTCTGCGCACCCTCGATCCACTGGCACTTTCGTTTATCTGTATGTTGTCCGACACAAATAAAGAAGATTACAGATGTTATCAATTCAGACAATCCAACCCGACACTCTGGAACTCCTAAAGCGCTTGTATGCGTTTCCTGAGTTTTAAGCAGTAAATCTGCCAAAATAGCAATTATTTTCTTATTTTGGCAACTTTTATGCGCTAAATATGCCAAAACGAGGTGTTTTTATGCTGTTTTGGCAGCTTAACTCGAATCAGTATATCACCCATCAGTAACGTTCACGATGGTCTCGGACAATCAGCGCAGCTCGGGCTGCGCTTGTTGTTTTTACGGATTTTGCCAATTAGCATTGCCTAAAGTGAGCGATTTTATATAAATTCCGAATTTTTTTCAAATTTTACCCATAATATTTGCAAATGTCAAAAATTTTTTGTACCTTTGTAGGCTTAAATGATTAACACCCCAACACAAGCATCCTATGGCATCGCCAAAATCACATAGTATCAACTCAATACGCCTGTCTGCGCGCGTGTGTAACGCGCTGATTATCAGGCTAATGGGGGGGGTAGTCTCTTAGCCCTTAATTCCCGTTCTGTACCTGCAGCCGACTATTGCCCTCATCGGGGCGGTAGGCGGCTGTTGTTTTGTATGGCGCTCTGTGCCGTAGTGTTGCTGTGCGGTGGTTGCCGCCCGCGTGCTACGTTCGGCGGCGTGACTGTTGGCGACTCCGTATGGAGCTTCGCGGAAGCGTTGGATGAGCAGGGCAACGGGCTCTTCCTTATTGAATCTGTAGAGAAAAATGCCGATAAGGCAATAATCAACGGCTGGTACGATACTTGTGCCGCCCGGCTGCCTCATGCGATGCCATCGCAGGATCATTATGTCCCTGCCAAGATCTTCTGCGACCTCAATGATGGTCGCATCACCTATATCGCCGTCTATTGCGACGATGAGCAAAGTCCCCGTTTCACCCTTAATCTAAAGTCCGAACCATGAAATTCTCCAAATATACATGGGCAGTGATTGTGGTCTGCGTCATTAACCTCATCTACACCGCCCAGAATGCCTATATGACGCATCAAAGCAATATCCGTTTTGCCCAACTGGCATATACCTGCGACAAGCAAACTGAGGCGGAATCCCTCGCCTACATAGCAAAATCCTACGATACATGTCTCCACTATTTCCTCACCCATGGTGTGGCTGTAGTCATTGCCGTCCTCGCCGTTTGGGTGGTTGTGGAGGTGTATGTGAAGAGGAAGAATAATAACATCGACAAATCACAACTATCATGAAATACGAATCCACATTTAACGCTATTGATGGCATTCTGCGTAATGAAGCGGGGTGCAGTACCGAACTTGATTATATTGAGCAGACCTCATGGCTCTTGTTCTTGAAGTACCTTGATGACTTAGAGACAGGCAATGAGTTACGATCCAAGTTCACAAGTAATCCTTACCGCCGCATCCTTACCGGTGAATATCGCTGGACATCATGGGCTGCGCCCAAAAACGACAAAGGCGAGTTGGATAAGGTCAACGCACTAACCGGCGACGATCTATTAAAGTTCGTAAACGACAAACTCTTCCCCTATCTTAAGGGATTCAAATCCACAGCAGCAGCATCCAACACCTTGGAGTATAAGATTGGCGAGATTTTCGATGAGTTGCGTAACAAGTTCAATAGCGGTTACAACCTGCGGGAGGTGATTGATAAAATCAACACGCTCAGTTTTCAGTCTGCGCAGGAGATTCATGAGATGACTGTACTGTACGAGGATAAGATTCGCCGCATGGGTAATGCCGGTCGCAATGGTGGTGAGTACTACACTCCTCGTCCGCTTATTCGTACTATCGTTAAGGTGGTCAACCCACGCATTGGCGAAACGGTCTATGATCCGGCGTGTGGCTCGGCAGGTTTCCTCTGTGAGGCATTCAACTATATGTCTGAACAGGTCAATTCAGTTAGTGACAAAGAGAAATTGCAAAAAGACACATTCTTAGGTAAGGAGAAGAAAGAGCTGCCGTATATCATCGCCACGATGAATATGATTTTCCATGGTGTCAAGGCACCGAATATCATCCGTGGCAACACGTTGGCTGAGAACCTTTCCGGTATATCCGAGAAAGACCGCAAGAGCGTAATTCTGGCCAACCCACCGTTCGGCGGAAGTGAGCGTGCGGAAGTGCAGCAGAACTTCGATATCCGTACAGGCGAAACGGCATATATGTTTATGCAGCACTTCATCAAGATGCTCAAGGTGAACGGCAGAGCAGGCATCGTTATCAAGAACACGTTCCTCAGCAATGGCGACGCAGCTGCCGTACGCCGCAAGCTACTCGAGGAATGCAATGTGCATACTATTCTTGATTTGCCTTCAGGAGTGTTCACCGGCGCCGGCGTAAAGACCGTTGTGCTGTTCTTCACCAAAGGTGAACCGACAAAGAAGATCTGGTACTATCAGCTGAATCTTGCTCGCAACTTAGGCAAGACTGATCCGCTTAACGAGAATGACTTGGCGGAGTTCGTAGCCCTGCAAAAGACGAAAGAGGAAAGCGAAAACTCCTGGTCAATTGATGTTGCCGACCTTGGAAAGGATTGTGACCTTTCGGTAAAGAACCCGAACAAACCCGAGATCGTTGACGAGCGTACCCCGCGTCAGATTCTTAAAGCCATCGCTGACCTGAATGAAGATAGTGCATGTCTAATCGCAGAAATTGAGAAAATGCTATGAAAGAGGGAAAAATAAAGGATTCTTGTGTTGTTATAGCAGGACAGTCCCCCAAAGGAACATCTTATAACGAAATAGGTAATGGAATGGAGTTTCATCAAGGGAAAAAAGCCTTTGGCGAAATCTTTATTCAGCCATCTAATGTGTGGACTACAGAAATTACAAAGATAGCGGAACCTTCAGATATTTTAATGTCAGTTAGAGCTCCAGTAGGACCTACTAATATAACGGAAAGAAGAATTTGTATTGGTCGTGGCTTGGCTGCCATAAGATGTAGAGAAGGAGTGCTCCATAAATACGTCTTGTATGCTTTGAAATATATAGAATCAAAAATAGTGGGAAACGATGGTGCGGTGTTTAATTCAATTAATAAAACGCAGATAGAAGAATTACCATTGCCTAAAGTCTCTCTCTCTGAGCAGCAGAGGATAGTTGAATTGCTGGATGCAGAATTTGCGAAGATTGATGCCATCAAAGCCAATGCAGATCAACAACTAAAAGACGCAAAAGTTCTCTTCCAAGCAGCGCTAAAAGACGTGCTTACGCCAAAAGAGGGATGGGAAGAAAACAAGTTGGGTAAGTGTGTCGATAAGTTATCAGATGGTAGTCATAATCCGCCCAAAGGAGTAAAGGAAAGTGAATATATCATGCTTAGCTCTCGTAATATAGGAGATGATTGTATTCAAGACTTAGATAACGTAAGATTCTTAACCCAAACGGATTTTGAGTTAGAAAACAAAAGAACGCTTGCTCGTGCAAATGATGTTGTTCTAACAATTGTTGGGACAATTGGTAGGTGTGCAGTTCTCAAGGAATCAGATTTGCCTGTTACATTGCAGCGAAGCGTTGCAATAATGAGCCCAAAAGATTATTTGGATTCAAGATTCATGATGTATTATTTGATGTCAATTTCTAATACATTACAGAAAGAAGCACAAGGAGTAGCGCAGAAAGGAATTTACCTCAATCAACTTAAAAAGATTATTGTAAGATACCCTTCACTTATAAAACAGAGAGAAATTGTTGCATATTTAGATATAATCTCTCAGAAGGTTAATTCACTTCAATCCAACTACAACCAGACAATAACCCTCTGCAATGATCTCAAGCAGGCATTTTTGAAATCAATATTTGAATAACCATGGACGAAACAGCAACCCGCCGAAAGAAGATTGACCCCAAGCTGTATGCGGAAGGCTGGGAGCAAGAGTCTTACCCTCAAAGCGTTATTCTCACCGAGCAGCGCGCGTACATTGCGCCCGGACGTGTAGAGAAACTGAGCGTCAACCGACATCCGAAAAAGGCGGATTATATCCTTGAATACAAGGGTATCAAGCTCGCAGTCATAGAAGCCAAACGTGACGAGGTTAATGTTTCCCTCGGTGTGGAGCAAGCCAAGCTATATGCTGACATGTTGCAAATTCGCTACACCTACGCCACGAACGGGGATGAGATATACTTCATCGATATGGGTGTGCGCGATGCACATGGCGAGTACATAATACCTTCAACAGAATGCTTCGTGGATCGCTTCCCAACTCCCGATGAGTTGTGGCAAATGACCTTCCCCGAGGCAAACGATTGGCGTGACAAGTTCAACCTTGAGCCGTTCAATCGTGGCGGTGGACGAGAGCCGCGTTACTACCAAGTGAATGCTATCAATAATGTCCTTGCAGCCATCGCCAACGAGCAACGACGCATGCTGCTCACCATGGCCACAGGCACGGGTAAGACCTACGTTGCTTTCCAGATATGCTGGAAACTCTTCCAAACGAATTGGAACAAACGTGGTGACGGACGCAAACCACGTATTCTGTTTATTTCCGACCGTAATATACTTGCCAATCAAGCCACGAACGACTTCGAGCAGTTCAACGAAGATGCCATAGTGCGCATCACGCCGGAGATGCTAACCAAGCGCGACAAGGAAGTGCCGACCGCACAGCACTTGTATTTCACGATCTTCCAGACGTTCATGAGCTCCGACAAGAACGGGCAACAATACTACAAGCAATACCCGACGGATTTCTTCGACTTCATCATTATCGATGAGTGCCACCGTGGTGGAGCGAAAGACGAGAGCGAGTGGCGGGAACTGATGGAATACTTTAGCGATGCCTACCAACTCGGCATGACGGCGACACCGCGACGTGCAGAAAATGCCAACACTTACAGGTATTTCGGTGACCCGGTGTATGCCTATTCGCTCAAGCAGGGAATATCCGATGGTTACCTCACGCCTTTCCGTGTGTGCATAGCCGAGAGTAATATCGATACCTATAAGTATGACCCCGATGACGATATAGAGGGAGATATCGACCCCAACAAGACTTATACCGAAAAGGATTTCTATAACGGCGATATTGAGATGCGTCAACGTGATGAGCACCGAGTGAAAGAGATGCTCAAGCAGATCAATCCCGATGACAAGACAATCGTATTCTGCTGCACGCAAGCACATGCGGCTATCATCCGGGATATGATTAACCGCTTCGCCAAAAATCCTTCGCCGTTCTATTGCAAGCGTGTAACAGCCGATGACGGTAAGGAGGGAGAGGAGCAACTCAAACTCTTCCAGAACAACGAGCGGAAGATACCGACTATCCTAACCAGTTCGCAAAAGCTCTCCACCGGTGTGGATGCCCGTAACGTGCGAAACATTGTGCTGATGCGACCGGTGAACAACATGGTTGAGTTCAAGCAGATCATCGGTCGTGGTACGCGACTTTATGACGAGAAATACTACTTTACCATCATCGATTTCGTTGGCGCCAACAAGAACTTCCAGGATGTAGAGTGGGACGGTGATCCGTATTGCCCGATATGCGGCAACTACCCCTGTACATGCGACAAGCATCAGCCTTGCGAGAAATGCGGCAAGTATCCCTGCGAGTGCCCCAAAGAACCGAGCGCACCGCCTGAGCCGTGTGCTATATGCGGACATCTGCCGTGTACTTGCCCCGGAGGTATACCCCGTAAAACAATCCGCGTAAAGCTATCTACCGTTCACCAAATGTACGTCCGTACAGATTGGACGGAGAAGTTCGAGATCGGTGATGGAGAATTGATCACACTCGAAGAGTTTATCGAGCGGCTGTTTGGTAGGCTGCCCGAGTTCTTTGATAGTCCCGATGCACTGCGCATTAAATGGGAGAACCCCTTGACACGTCAGCAGCTGCTTGAGCAATTGGCAAGAGAAGGATTCCCCGAGGAAAAACTGCTCATGATACGACGTTTGTTATGCAAGGAGGATTGCGATTTGTTCGATATACTCTCCTTCCTTGCCTACCACACTACACCGCTCGAGCGAGCCAGACGTGTGGAACTGGTACGTAAGGATTATTACCAGAAGCAGAGCAAAGAGAACCAGGCATTCCTCGACTTCCTGATGAACCAATATGTGCGTAACGGATATCATGAGTTTACGATGGAGAACTTGCCGATATTATTGGAAATGAAGTACGGAACACCATTCGATGCTTGCAACGTGCTGAATATGGAGCCCGAACAAATTCAGAAATCGTATCTCGACTTCCAGCACCAACTCTATCTGCAAAACGCTGCTAATCCTGCGGCAATGGCATTCAACTTCTACAATTTTGGTACCTACAATGACAACAGCGTTCATAATAGTAAACATTTAACAGTGCAACAATAGCAGATTTTTTCGAAAATATTTGCAAATGTCAAAACTTTTTTGTATCTTTGCACCCGAAATCAGTTTATTCCGTTTTGGAATATAGTCAGCTCTCAGACCTAAAATAGGAGAACATATGCGCTATTAGCGCAAACAGACATATCCCTTTACAAACAAGTCGGCAAACTTTAAGCAAAGAATGAGATATGTCCCAATTATCTGTGTTAGCATGGATAGGCGGGGCTCTTTGCGAAGTTTGCCGACCTTGTTTGTAGCCATCGCCTGTCCATGCTTTTTTATTGGCAAATCATTCACCACTATGGGCAATACTATCTACAACTTCGGTACGTACAACGACCATCACACTGACAACAGCAAGCACATTACAGCCAATGTGTCGTCACCCTCCGATCTTAACCGACTCATGCACAACTTCTTCAACGACAATCCCGAAGACATCCAAGCCGAGGACGTGCATGAAGAGGAACCACCTCAACCTAAGGAAAACAAACCCGCATACTTTCCCTTGCTGACTGAACAATGTCGCAAAGAGGGAAAGATTGATAAGGTGGAGACTGAATTGGGCACAGCATGTAAAGGATCAGCCACTTGCCTTTGGAGTGTGATTCATGTTAATGAGGCTTTAGGATATGTGGCCACCAACCATCTTGACGCACAAGATGTGTACAATGCTTTCACCGATTACTTTGGAGAACTACCATACAACGTACGAAATTTTAGAGGCGCGCGCAATAAGAAATAATTGCCGTTTATTGCCGTGAGTCGCGGCATTTTTTTGCCGAAATAGCGTTTTACGCGGCAATTTTTTGCCGTTCATTGCCGAAAGGCGTTCACAATTTGTGAGCGTCTTTTTTTTGTTGTACCTTTGCACTGTTTTTCGGCAGGAGAAGGCGCCCTCCTCAACCCCGAAAGCACTACAACAATGAGAAAATCAAAACTCAACTGGGTGTGCTACACCGGCAAGATGTTCGACGTGTATGTCACCCCAAACCTCATCACGCGCCTGCATGCGCCGATTGAGCCCGATCTGGAGTACGTAACCTCCATGCAATGCCGATGCCTGCATCTCCACCCGAGTGGCGTAGGCTTAAATAAACACGGCGATATAGTCGCCTACCTGTACTCCACGAATAGCGGCAGATTCTTCGACCACGGCAAACATGGATGGAAGGAGCAAAAGTATGATTACTCGCCAGCTTCGCAAAATTGCAAAAAAGGAAGCAAACAGCCGGATATGCGTCAATTTGGTGCATTAAAGTGCCACTTGCTGGTTGCTCACGCGTGGATCGGCAAACGCCCCAAGGGTATGGTATGCGACCATAAGGACACGAACCTAATGAACTGGCGTGCTAACAACCTTGAGTGGGTCTTCCCCGCAGAGAATTACCGCCGCGCCGGCATAGCCCGAAAACTGCGGAAGGTCGGTGTTGACCCGAAGCGAGTACACACCAATATTCTTGATGGTATATTCAAGCTCCCCGACGAACTTATCGACACACTTATCGTCACGTTCCTCTGGCTCAGTCAGTACAAGTACGGCGATGTACCCCTGGACTACCAAACCCTCAACCTCACAATCGCTGCTGCACTCGATTACTGCGAAAGAATGCAGAAATCAGATGTCAGGTATAAGGTATCGGAACTTGAAATAATAAACTCAAAATCAGTAATCCTGCCCTCGAGGGCTAAAAACAAAAATTAGTATCATTATGACACAACAAGAATTACAAGCCGTCACCGTAGCATTCTGTGACGCACTGACCGAGGTGGAGAACTGCCTCAAGCTCAATCAATCCGACAGTCTGGCACTGATGCACTTCATCATGATGCTCGATGATGCCCGCGACGAGTTCGTCAACGCCATCCTGCCCGATGCCACCGCCCAAGGCCAGGCGATCCTCGCCGAGG
>CADBYS010000007.1 GCA_902798965.1 uncultured Bacteroidales bacterium
TAAATAAACCCATTGATCAATCCATTGGATTATATTAGTCCAAAATGTCCCAAAATAATCAAAAATTCATTGGGATTTTGGGATAATTTTTGGTAATTGACAAAAAGAGATTTATGAAACCCACGTTGCAACTTCTTACAGCGGCAGTCATGTCGATCGGCGGACTTATACTATTGTTCTGCGGCATCTTTATCGATCCACAGGGTGAGATAGACTCATCACTGCTCATCGGTTTCGGCGAGGTAGCAACGTTCGCCGGAGCACTCTTCGGTATCGATTACACCTATCGGTATAAGAAATGAGGTCGGCAACCCCCATGACAGACCGACAGTTCCTGCGCTTCCGCAAGCAATACGAGCGCAAGCAGAAGGAAGAATGCAAGCCACATAGAGGCTTCTATCCAATGGGGTTCGCCAACTACATAAAGTTAATCATTAAACGCAAGAAAATGTATGAAACGAAAAATCCGCAACTCGCTTTGCCTGCTCCTGACCATCTTGGCGATGACGGTAACGGCAATAGCAATGAGTAGCTGCAAAGCCTGGCGCACCTACAGCACCACTGCTACGTACAGCGTCGCACCCGACAAATCGGGTAACCCTGTGACTACCATCAAGACCTCCACGGTCGAGGAGTACACAGGAGTGAAAAAGAACTGACTACTGACTTGGCTACTAACGGTCATTGACTGAGCAGGTCGGTATATACACAAAAAAGAGGTCATGCGACCTCTTTTTTTTATATTATAGAGATATAACAGTTTAACAGCTTAACAACTTTACTTCAACATCCCGAGAACCTTGATATGGAACTTGAGCAGCCCCGAACGGTGTGAACCGTAGTTGCCATAGTCATATTCAATCTTTGACTCGTCTGCGCCAAGTTCGCGGAAACGTTTCTGCAGAATCTCGGCATTCTCAAAGGTCACGACGTCATCGCCTTTGGAGTGGAAGATGAACATTGGCGACTTGGGGCAGAAGTCCGTGGTGGCATTCTCTTTGAGTTTCTGGAACAGGATCTTGTTTTGCGGATAGTCCTCTTTCATTGCTTCGGGTCGCAGGATCGTTGAGAACTTGCCGCAGCCGATGCCTTTCATGAGCAGGTTCACCTGATCCATGGTGTAGGCTTTGCTGTTCAACCACACCTTGTAGCGGTCGTCCTTGAGCATCTCGTCGGAGAGGAAGTCCGACTCGGTGATAGGCATTGCCAGCGACTTGTCGTTCAGGTCGTTGGCATAGATTGTGCCTTGCAGGAACATCGGCACAACCGCGGGGAAGCCGATCACATCCGTCTTCTTGGCTACCTCGTACGTCACCATCGGGTCGTACGGTCCGCCCCCGCACAGCACGCGGGTGATAGGCAGATCCTTCAGGTAGTCAGGATGGGACTCGATGAACTCTTGGGTAGCCACAGCAGCATGTCCGCCCTGCGAGTAACCGAAGATATAGATATCGTTGGTCTGGAACGTGTAGCCGTTCGCCTCCAGGAACGGTCGTGCCAAACGGCCGAAATCAGCCACGGCACGTCCCGTAGCCGCCTTGTCCAGATACGGATGAACCATCTGATAGGTCACGCCAAAGCCCACGTAGTCGGCATCAACCACAGCATAACCTTTCGTAGCCAACAGCGCGGAGAGCGTTGGTCCTTGCGAGGGCGATTCGCACAGCGCCGCATAGGTGTAGTGGCAAGCCAAGATCAGTCCTTTGCACTTCTTGGACTTAGGCACATACATGTTGCCCGACAGCATAATAGGTTTGCCTTTGTATTCGGATTGATACGTTCCGACAATCTGATGCACCTTGGAGTTCGTGATCATGTTCATCAGCGGCGAGAACATCTGCATGAAGGTCGATTTGCCCTCTACCTGATTGTAACCGTTAGGGTCACACGGATCGACATCCGAAGGGGTGTTGCCCAACTGGTCTGCCCAGACGGAATACTGCTGATCCAGATCCACATCGCCGGAGCTTATCACATGATAGCCCGCTGCGTCCTTTACAAAAGAGGTATAATCCTTCTTATCCGCCTGGCAGGAGGCAAACACCATGGCAATTGCCACAAAACCATATAATGTATAGTGTTTCATAATCTTCAAATCTTTAAATCACAAATTACAAATCACAAATTTAGAACCTGTACCCCACCGATACGTTGAACCACTTTGTCCAGATCGTATAGATGGCGGTCAGGGACTGGAAGTTACTCAATCCGCCAAACTCTGCGGTGCCGAACCAATGTTCGCGTCCTACCGACAGACCGAGAGCCGTTATACCGAACGCTGCCCCCGCCTCGCTACGGCCGAGGTAATCGCCGTGAATACCCACACCGAGTTGCACGCCGGAGTACAGATTCACCCATTCGTGATGGAAGTACGTGAAGCGCACCGACGGCATAATACACAGGTCATAGAACGAGCGCGGCTCGCTGGAGGCAAGAACCTGCTTTCCCTGTGGATCGAGCTTATACGAGTTGTAATCGAACATCGTGGCGCCAAAATCCACCTGCCCGCCAACGCCGAGCCACGAGTTGACGCGGTACATATACTCGCCGTAGATATGGCCGGTGTACCGGTAGTTCTGACGAACGTTCATCGGCACGCCCAGTTTATTGGGCTCGTCTTTCCAACGCATAGTCTCGTACATCGGGTCACCGTAACCGATGCGCACCTCATGTTTCAGAGCCTCACGCGTCTCTTTCGTCTCGGCCATAACGGCCAACGGAATCACGCTGCATGCGAGCAGCAGCAAAAGCAGTTTATTTTTCATATACAATGTAATAGTTTAACAGCTTAACAGTTTAACAGCTACTAATCAACAGGATTCGGGCATACATACATATATGCGTTCGCGCGGTCGCGCGAATAACAGCAACAGCATTGCGCGCAACCCATTCGCACATGCAATCAAATTTCACACAAAGATACAAAATTATTTTGATATTTGCAAATTTTTAGCAATAAAAATTCTTTGCACCCACCGAGAAAAAATTTTTTATCATGGCGAAAGCACAAAAGTAACTTTTGTACAGATAGCAGGGAGATTTGTTCAATAAGCTATAAATAATTAATAAAATTTGCCGGATAGTGTACGTTTTGACTCAAAAAATTTGCGTGATAGGATTTTTTTTCGTACCTTTGCATAGTGCAATTTATTGAATCATGACTATCAAACCATCCTTCGTACATACATTTCTGGGCGTGGTAGTGGGGCTTATCCTGTTTGCGTTCACGTTTGGCGTTGAGCAATACTACCGCTATCACGTGAGCAACCTGTACTCGCTTGACGGGAAAGAGCACTGCTACTATATCTACCCTAACGTGTCGGTCGATTCAGTGCTGAACATGGTTCGCAAGGACTATGACATCAGCGGTGAGCTTGACCTTCGCTGGCACATGCGCCTCAGGGTTTTCACCGATCCCAAACCGGGCTACTACGTCTTCCCTGCTCAGATGGGCGACAAACTGTTCATCAGCAAGCTCCAGAACTGCGAGCAGACCCCTATACACATCAAATGGACAAACCAGATTCACACGCGCGAGGAGTTAGCCGCCAAGGTATCTTCGCAACTGATGCTGGATAGCACAGATCTCATCAATCGTCTCAGCGACGACACGTACATGGCTGAATATGACCTCAATGCCGAGAGTAGCAGATGTCTGTTCATCCCCAACACCTACGAGGTCTATTGGACTATCACGCCGGACGAACTGTTTCAGATGATGGATCATGAGTACCACTCGTTCTGGACGGAGGAGCGCCTTAAGAAAGCCGAAGCACTGGGGCTGACACCCGCCGAGGTGGTTATCCTCGCGTCCATCGTCGAAAGCGAGACCTACGTGACCAAGGATATGCCTACCATCGCCAGCCTGTATATCAACCGGCTCCGCAAAAACATGCCGCTGCAAGCGTGTCCCACAATCATCTATGCTGTAGGTGATTTCTCCATCAGGCGCGTGCTCAAGAGCCATCTGAAAGTCGAATCGCCATACAACACCTACAAGCACAAAGGCTTACCGCCCGGACCTATACACTGCCCGTTGGCACGTACGATGGATTTTGTATTGAACGCACCTAAGACGAACTATCTGTATATGTGCGCCAGCCCTGCTCTGGACGGCACGCATATCTTCTCGTCATCGTACGGCATTCACAGTTCAGCGGCACGCGATTACCACGAAATGATGGACAATAAGAAACGCAAATAATTTGTTTTATTTTCTTTATTGTTCCTTCGTCGGAGCGGGTTGAGGACGGTAGCGCTCCACGAGCGCATCGTGGCGAACAAGCCCATACAGGGCTATAACCGTAGCACAGACGAGCAGTAAAAGGATATCCGTCATCGCGTCGGCGTATACCGGATAGGCGGTTATATGCTCCGGATCGAACAGCGTGAAATAATAATATTCTATCACCTCCCAACACGCTGCCATTCCCACCGAAATGAAGATGATAACAAGCGCTATGAGGCTCTTGTGGAGACGGATGTAGTCACTCCATAGGTGCATCGCCACATGGATCTGCCACAACAATATAAGCGGCAGCAGCAAGCCTGTTTCCATCAGTACCAGTTCGTCCCACCAGGCGATACGACCGTTCAGGTCGAGGCCGTCGCCTAAGATCAGCGAGCAGACGCAATACAAAATGATAAAGATAGAGATCAGCGGCGGCACATCGAAGCGCCATGTTTTATGCATCATACGAGGGATGCTGATCACAAACGCCATTCCTGCATACTGCAGCGCACGCATCACAATCAGCCCGCCGGAAGCGTGGTCGAAGAAGATCAGCTCCTCCAGGTGGCACAAGCCCAATGTGACTACAAGCCCCAGGGCGAAATTATTGAACATCTGGCGCTTCTTGTGCCCGCTCAGCCCGAAAAAATAGTTATATTTCTTTGCCATTGTCGTCGTGTTCTCCGTTGCGGATGATATTTTGACAGTTTGAGTGCCGCCATGCTATTAAAATTGCTACAAAGATACAAAAAATTTTTGATATTTGCAAATTTTTACGTTAAAAAGTTGCATGAATGAGGAAAAAAGTGAAAGTTTCGGGAAAAAAATACAAATTGTGCAGCGAATATTTGCAAATGTCATTTTTTTTTTGTAACTTTGTAGGCGGAAGTCAAAAGTCGAAAGTCAAAAGTCAAAAGTCGAAAGCAAAAAGGTGAAAGGTGAAAGGCGACATATTGTTTCCTTATGGATTGTGCTGAGCGCGTGTGTGCTTGGCGGGGGAGCGGTATGTATGGCTGGTGAGGCGCGTGCTATGGGTAAGGCGCTTGCTGCGGGGGATTCGATCAGTAGGATTGATATCTATGCCACAGCGGGAGGGTACACCGACAAGGCACGTGTGATCTTCCACGAAGATGCCGCTCCGGGCTACGAGGCAGGTTACGACGCAGCGAAGTTCATCACAGCCACAGCCCCCATACAGATATACATATTGGATATAGACAATATCGCATGTTCGCAAGTCATGCTGCCGGCAAGCAACGAGCCTATTCGGTTAGGGTACAGTCTGCTGACAGCAGGTAGCATAGAGATATCCACACCGGTATATGCAGCCGGCTACGCGCTGTACGACGCACAGACAGGAGAGTACTACCCGCTGGGCGAGGACGTAACGCTGCCAAGCGCAGCCGGAACACACAACAACCGTCTGGAACTGCGTATCGCACCCGAAGTACCCACCGACAACGCGACAGCCACTACTCTACCCGCCCCCACCAAACAGGTAGAAAAGGGCATGGTGACGATCAGAGTGCAGGAACAGGGGAAAGAGGTATGCTATCAGGTGACGGGAGTAAGGTGAAAGAGACAAAAGACAAAAGACAAAAGACAAAAGACAAAAGCAATAAATCGTAACATTAAAATCATTATATTATGGAAGTAAAAGAATTGAAACAAGCCTTCAAGGAGGCGTATCAGAAAGAGGCAAGTGCCGTGTATTTTTCCCCGGGTCGCGTGAACCTGATTGGTGAGCACACCGATTATAACGGCGGCAGCGTATTCCCGTGCGCATTATCGTTCGGAACATATCTGCTGTTAGCCCCCAACGGCACACAGAAGATGCGCTTCAAATCGCTGAATATGCCGGAGATCGTTGAGGTAGATTTGGATAAGCTCACCGAGCCGCTGCCCGGCAAATCGTGGGTGAATTACCCGATGGGTTGCATGGCTTGGTACGTACGCAAAGGTCACAAGTTCGACCAGGGCTTGGATATATTGATATGGGGCAATGTACCTGCAGGTGCAGGCTTGAGCAGCAGTGCCGCACTGGAGGTAGTGGCAGCGTTTGCAGCCAACGACTATCTCGGCCTCAACTACAACCATACGGACTTTGCGAAGATCGGTCAGTTGGCAGAGCATGAGTTTGCCGGAGTGAACTGCGGAATAATGGATCAGTTTGCCTCGTCGTGGGGCAAGAAGGATCACGCTATTCACCTGAACTGCGATACCTTGGAGTTCGAGCACGTGCCCGTGAAGCTGAACGGCGTGAAGGTAGTGATAGCCAACACCCACTCGCCTCACCACCTGGATAGCGGTGCCTACAACGACCGTGTAGCGCAATGCCACCTGGCACTGGAGCAACTGCGCAAGGTTAAACCCGAACTGAAGAACCTCGCCGAGCTGACGGAAGCCGAGTTCAAGCAGATAGAAAGCGCCATCACCGACCCGATAGCCCACAAACGTGCGCGCCACGTGGTTGGTGAGGTACAACGCACCGCTGATGCCGTGAAGGCACTGAAAGCCGGTGATATCGAGAAGTTCGGCAAACTGATGAACGCCTCGCACGTGAGCTTGCGCGACGATTATGAGGTAACCGGTCTGCAACTCGACACGATGGCCGAGGAGGCATGGAAAGTGCCCGGCGTGATAGGCAGCCGAATGACCGGAGGCGGATTTGGCGGTTGCACGGTTTCGCTGGTGAAGGACGAAGCCATCGAGCAGTTCAAGAAACAAGTAGGCGAGAACTACGAGCGCATAACCGGCATCAAGCCCGAGTTCTACGTAGCAGAAATCAGCGACGGCGCTCGCAGGATTGAGTAACTAAACTGTACGGATTTGACGGATTGAACGGATAGCAATGTATTCCGTAAGATCCGTGAGATCCGAACAGGACTTATACCTATAATCATGATTCAGGAACAATCATTCAACACTATCCTGCCCATTGAGCAGGGCGGTAAGAAACGACAAGCGCGCGTGGGGTTATATACCCTGCGCAGCTCGTCGGGACTAACAGCACAAATAACGAACTACGGCGCGAAGATCGTTTCGCTGATCGTACCGAACAAGCAGGGCGTGAAAGCCGACGTAGTGTTAGGCTTCAAGACGCTGGATGAGTGGCGCACGAAAGAGACGTACTTCAACGCCGTGATCGGACGATTTGCCAACCGCATCAAGGACGGCAAGTTCACGCTGGACGGTGTGGATTACGAGTTGCCGCACAACAACGGTAACAACTGCCTGCACGGCGGCATACACGGCTTTAACGAGAAGGTGTGGGAAGTAGTAGGCCAGACCACCTACTCCATCACCTTGCGTTACCGCGCCATGGATGGCGAGGAAGGTTTCCCCGGCACGATGGACGTAGAAGTGACGTACGCGCTGACGCGCGAGAACGGACTGAAGATCACCTACGAAGCCACCTGCGACAAGCCGACCGTAGTAGGATTCACCAACCATGCGTACTTCAACCTTGCCGGTGAGAACAGCGGCAGAGTGGATGAGCACGTGCTGCAGGTGCTGGCTGATGAGTACACGCCGTTCGATGACACGGCAGTACCTACAGGCGAGATCCTGCCCGTAGCAGGCACGCCGATGGATTTCCGTGAGCCGGTACGTATCGGCGACAGGCTGAACGACCCGTTCTTTGCCCCCGGCAGAGGTATCGACAACAACTGGATATGCCGCCCCGCTACCGAGGAGCAACGAGCACAGAACAAGAAAGACCCGAGTTTCAGAAAAGTAGCCGAGCTGAGTGCCGACGGACGCACGATGGAAGTCTATACTACCGCACCGGCTATTCAGGTATATACAGGAAACTTCGTGGAGCAGAACGAAGGCAAGGGAGGCACGATGTACGACATACAGCACGCCGTATGCATGGAGACGCAGAACTGCCCCGATGCCATCAACCACGAGAACTTCCCCTCACCCATCCTGCGCCCGGGACAACTCTATCGACAAGTAACAGAATACAGATTTGTATAATTGACGATTTGACCATTTACAAGCCACCCCACTTCACGTTGATTGTGGGGACCCCGGATTGACGATTGATTGACAAATTGGTCGAATAATTATTCATTTATTTATTGGAATGAGAAACTTAACTAACGAAGAGATTCAACAATTAATCAGACAGCATTGCAAAGCAGAAGATTGGACGAAGATTGAAGTAGCAGAACCGTTTCACGCGGAGTACATAGAGGAAGTAGCCTTCTCCGGCAAGGTACGTATAGGCAAGATGGAAGCCGAGTACGAATTGCCGGGAGGTTTCCGTGTGCACAGCGGCTTGTACCGCGCGAACATCCACAACTGCGAGTTCGGCGACAACGTACATATCTACAACATTCATAACTACATGGCCAACTACCGCATCGGTCATGACACGTGCATCGAGAATGTACACTCGATCGTAGTGGACGGCAGCAGCACGTTCGGCAACGGCGTGCGCGTGCCGGTGATGAACGAAGGCGGCGGACGCGAGATACCGATCTTCGATCACCTGTCGGCACATCTGGCATACATACTGACGCTGTATCGTCATCGTCCTGAGGTAATAGAACGCTTGACCGAGATGATCGATGCATACGCCGAGAGCCAACGCTCGACGATGGGCGAGATAGGCAACCATGTGCGGATCATCAACTGCGGCAGCCTGAAGAACGTTCGCATAGGCGACTACGCCCAGATAGGCGGAGCGTCGGTGCTCAAGAACGGCTCGCTCAACTCCAACGAGCACGCACCGATCAAGATCGGTTCGGGCGTGAAGTGCAACGACTTCATCCTGTGCTCGGGTGTGACGGTGACCGACAGTACGCTGGTAAGCAAGTGTTTCGTAGGTCAAGGCTGCGAGATGGGTAAGCACTACTCAGCCTTGGAGTCGCTGTTCTTCAGCAACTGCCAAGGTTTCCACGGCGAGGCAACAGCCATATTTGCAGGCCCTTACACGGTAACGCACCACAAGTCAACCCTGCTGATTGCGGGTATGTTCTCGTTCCTGAACGCAGGTTCGGGCAGTAATCAGTCGAACCACATGTACAAGCTCGGGCCTATTCATCAGGGCGTAGCCGAACGCGGCTCAAAAACCACATCAGACTCGTACCTGCTGTGGCCTGCCAAGGTGGGTGCGTTCACGCTGGTGATGGGACGCCACACCAAGCACTCGGATACCTCGGCGCTACCGTTCTCGTACCTGATAGAGAATGCTACGGAGAGTTACATCGTGCCGGCAGTGAACCTGCGTTCGGTAGGTACGATTCGTGATGCACAGAAATGGCCGAAGCGTGACAACCGTAAAGACCCGAAGAAACTTGACCTGATCAACTACAACCTACTCTCCCCCTACACGATACAGAAGATGTACCAGGGACAGCAGGTGCTGCGCGACATTATGCGACTGTCGGGCGAAGGGACGGAAGTGTATTCGTACCAGAACTGTAAGATCCGCAACTCCTCGCTGAGGAACGGCATCAAGCTCTACGAGATAGGCATCAAGAAGTTCCTGGGTAACTCGCTCATCTCGCGACTGAGCAAGACAGAGTGGCATAATCTTGACGAGTTGCGCCGCGCCTTGAAGCCTGACAATACGATCGGCCTGGGCGAGTGGATCGACTGCTCGGGACTGATTGCGCCACGTGCAGAGATCAGCCGCTTGCTGACGGATATACAGGAAGGGCGCATCACCACGCCGGAGCAGATACAGGAGCGCTTTGCCGAGATGCACGCCAACTACTACAACTACGAGTGGACATGGGCGCTGGATAAACTGGAACAGGTGTGGGGCAAGAAAGTCGATGAGGTAGAAGTGGCAGATATCGTGCGCGCCATCGAAGAATGGAAGCAGGCGGTAGTGGGCTTGGATAAGATGGTATATGAAGATGCGCGGAAAGAGTTCAGCCTGAATGCCCACACGGGCTTCGGCGTGGATGGCGATGCGCAACAGAACAGCCTGGACTTCGAGAACGTGCGCGGCAAGTTCGAGAGCAACTCGTTTGTGCTGTCTGTGCTGGAACATATACGCAAGAAGTCGGCACTCGGTGACGATATGCTTCAACAAGTAAAGAGCGTGCAACAATAGCACGCTCTTACTTTTTCTATATATATGCATTGATTATTCGAAATGCATCACTTTGGCGGGAGAGATGCGGGTTGCCAAGGAGGTGGGCGCAAGCAAGGTGAGCAGACTGACCACAAGAATCAGCACATTGAGCAGCAACAGCCCTACCCACGGGAAGGTGACAGGCACGTACGATACATAGTACGTAGCAGGATCGAGCGGGATAAGGCGGAAGAAGTACTGCACGGCTACAAGCACCAAGCCGAGGATATTCCCCCACAACATACCTTTGCCGACAAGGATAGTAGCCTCGTAGATGAATATGCGGCGGATAAAGCGGTTGTTGGCACCCAGTGCCTTGAGGATGCCAATCATAGGTATAGCATCGAGGATGAGGATAATCAGTCCGCTGACTATATTGAATCCGGAAACAGCGAGCATCAACAGGATGATCACCCACACGTTCATATCCAGCAAGTCCAGCCAATAGAACACAGCCGGTTGTTTCTGGATGATGCTCTGAGGATAATACGCGCTGCCTTCCTTATCCAGACGGTTGGCAACAGAGAAATAGACCTGATCGTACACCGGGTCAAGATACGCCAGATCGGTCAGACGCATCTCGATGCCTGAAACCTGCGTACTATCCCAGCCGTTGAGTTGCACCACAGCGGGCTGCGGACAAAGCACGAAGAGCTTATCAAATTCCGCAAACGATGACGAATAGATGCCTGTAACCGTAAACTTCCTGACCCGGAGCGCATCGCCCACAAAATAGCATAATACGGATTCGCCGACATGCAGCCCCAAGGCGCGCGCATTATCGGCTGAGAGCAAGACCTGATTCATCTGCCCGGGCAGATCGCCCTCCACCAGATTCTCGCGGAAAAACTCCCACGCTCCGCTTGGCTCAGATTGCCCGGCTGAATCGACCGGCAATCCTTTGAGCACAATGCCCTGAAAGTTATCGGGAGTCTTGAGCATACCGGGTTTGGTAACGAAGGTATTGACGGACTGAACATGCGGCATAGCGCGCAGCATAGCAAGCAAGGAGTCGGGCGCAAGGATAGGCTGGTATTCGTAGGTATTGTTGTTATCGAAACTTGTGATCTGAATATGCGCGCCAAACCCTGCTACTTTGGCTGTGACTGTCTGCTTGAATCCGACCACCACACACACGGTGATGAGCATCACCATCACGCCGATGGTTATACCCGCCAACGCCACGCGCACAGCGGGTCGAGCCGTGCGATGGGCAGCTGAAGAGTAATACAATCGTTGAGCTATGCGGCGTTCGATATTCATTGGCACGATTTTTGTTGTTGACTTCGTGTATTATGTATTTGTTGCGTACATATGGTTTTGCATTGTTGCTGTTGCTAATAGCATCAGCGGCTATGGCGCAGGATATGCCTGCTACGCCCCGCCGAACGGCCGAGGAGAGGGCGATGAAGCAGACAGAGATGCTGGTACGCGACTTAGGCATCCGCGATTCGCTGACCCGTGACACTATTTACCGCGTTCATCTGCGCTATACGCGTAGCCGCGAAAAGGTTACGACCCGTTCGGAGGCTATAGAGTGCATGAATCGTCTGCTTGCCGAACTGAAAGGCATACTGACCAAGAGCCAGTACGAACGCCTGCAAGCTATCCCTCTGCGCCACGGCGCTCGCGCTCCTCATGCGGGAAGAGATACTGTTTCCCAAACAGCCACACCACCAGCGCCATAAGCATCCCGACCATCAGTCCCGCCGCTATATCGAGCGGATAATGAACTCCAAGATACATTCTGCTGTAACAATTCAGCGCTACCCATAGCATCATGGGCAGCGTGACAATCAGGTGCATCCATAGCGGTTTGCGGTACGTAGCGATGGCCGCAAAGAGCGTGGCACACGCCATAGTGTTGGCTGCATGATTGCTGCAAAAGCCGTATAATCCTCCGCGATACCCGTTGACGACCTGCACGAGTGCGCCGATCTCAGCATCATGCGTAGGTCGCGTACGAGCTACGAGCGGCTTGATGACTTGCGCGCACAACAGATCCGAACCGCCTACCGCAATAGCGAACATAAACAGGGCGAGGCAAACAACAGGTGCATCCCACACCACGCCGCGACGCCCGGCACGTATGCGGATGGTTTTGCGTTGATGCCAAAACAGGATTATCAGCCACACGATAAGCACGGCATACAAGGGAATCCATGTCTTGCCCTGACTGACTATCCACATCAACTGATCCGCCCACGTACTGTGTGCGCTGTTGATGGCAAGAAGCCACTGCTTGTCGATATGAATGAGTTGGCTAAACATATGCGGATATATATGTGCAGGCGACGATGGCTGCCGTTTCGGTACGCAGACGAGCATCGCCCAGACTGACGGGAATGAAGCCATGCTCCATAGCCAGCCTAACCTCGTCGTCGTCGAATCCTCCTTCTGCTCCGATGAGTACGATGGTTGACTCGGCATCGGGGTTCTTGCGCAGTTCATCGCGCAAGTCACGTTTGTCCGTCCAAGGCGAAGAGTGAGCAATATATCGGCGCTGCTCGGTGGCAGAAAGCACGCAATCGCTGAACGACTGCATCTCACGCAGTTGGGGCAAGTAAGCCGAGAGACTCTGCTTGGCTGCAGAAAGAATGATCTTCTCCAGGCGGTCGTTGCGTATCTGCTTGCGCTCGCTGTAGTGGCACAAGAGCGGCGTTATGGTGTCCACTCCGATCTCCGTACACTTCTCCACACACCACTCCATCCGGTCGATGTTCTTGGTCGGTGCCACGGCAATATGAACATTGCCCTTGTGATGCTTGGGTTGCGGCTCGATGTTGAGCACTTCCACCTCGCAATGTTTGGGATGCGGGTTGACGACACGGGTAGTGAGTAGTGTACCTCGTCCGTCAGCTACGTACAAGGTATCTCCCACCGTATAACGCAACACGCGCACGGCGTGCGCGCTTTGCTCCTCGTCGAGCGTAAGGTGTTGCCCGACTTGTACATCCGTTGGGATATCTATGCTATAGAACAGATACATTCTACAAATTTGCCTCCTTGAGCCGTTCGGCATTCTCGGCCACTGTCAGCGCATCAATCACTCCCTGGATATCGCCATCCATGAATGCAGCGAGGTTATACACGGTGTAGCCTATGCGATGGTCAGTGATTCGACCTTGGGGATAGTTGTACGTACGGATCTTGGCACTGCGGTCGCCGGTAGAAACCATGGTCTTGCGGCGGGAAGCGATATCATCAATATACTTCTGATGCTCCTTGTCGTAGATTTGCGTACGCAAACGTGAGAGAGCACGTTCCTTGTTCTTAGGCTGATCACGCGTCTCGGTACACTCAATCAATATTTCCTGCACCTCGCCTGTGTTGGGGTTCTTCCACATGTAACGGAGGCGTACGCCTGACTCTACTTTGTTGACGTTCTGTCCTCCGGCTCCTCCTGAACGGAAAGTCTCCCACTTGATCTCTCCCTCGTTGATATGTACCTCGAACTCATCGGCCTCGGGCAGTACGGCAACCGTGGCTGCCGACGTATGCAGTCGGCCTTGGGTCTCAGTAGCCGGCACGCGCTGCACGCGATGCACGCCACTCTCGTACTTGAGTGTGCCATAGACGTTCTGTCCGGTTACGTTGAAGATGATCTCCTTGTAGCCGCCTACCGCTCCCTCGGAGAACGAGGAAACACTGTACTTGAAACCTTTCATCTCGAAGTACTTGGTGTACATGCGGAACAGATCACCGGCAAACAGCGCCGCTTCGTCTCCTCCCGTACCGCTGCGGATCTCCATCACTACGTTCTTGCCATCCTCGGGATCTTGGGGCAGGAGTTGGAGTTTGACATCCTCCTCCAAGGCGGGCAGTTGCGCTTCCAGCGCATCAATTTCCTCGCGTGCCATCTCCTTCATCTCAGGATCAGACTCGTGGAAGAACACCTCCTTGGCCGAACGCAGTTCCATGACAGCCTGCTTGTACTTACCGGCAGAGTTGAGCACACGCTCCAAGTCGTGGTACTCACGATTCAGGCGCACGTAACGTGCCTGATCGGCAATCACCGCCGGATCGGTAAGCAGCAGGTTGATCTCGTGGAACTTACCCTCCAGACCTTCTATTTTCTCAAGTATATCCATTATGATTCTTCTTCGGCGTAATAGCTGTACGGATTACGTTTGCGCTTATGAATCATGTCATCGGCCATCAGCCACAGTTGTTGCCCGACAGACATATTCTTATTCTTACCTTTCTTCGATTTGGATCGACCATAGCCGTAACCGTAGCCATATCCGTACCCGCCATACGTGCCATAGCCACCACGCTTACGTCCGTAGCCGTAGCCATAGCCGTAACCGTAACCGCCGTGGAAGCCTTCGGTAGGAATATCCGACAGGACAAGATGAATCTTGCTGCCATAATCTTCTTCCAGAGCTTTCAATGCTTGCGAGCAGAATGACTTGGACGTCTGCAAGCAACGGATGACGAAGAGTGTCAGATCGGTTTCAGCAACCAGTGACAAGGCGTCGGGCACCTGACCGATAGGCGATGTATCGATAATGATATAGTCGTACTGCTCGCGCATCTTCTTGATGAATCCGAGCAACTTATCGCTGTGGATCAATTCACCGGGGTTAGGCGGCACAGAGCCGGCACGAATAAAGTCGAAATCGAAACTGTCGATGTGTATGATCAGATCCTCCTCCTTGCATTCGTCAATCAGGAAGTTCGTTATACCCAAGCCGTTCTCGACAGCAAGCTTGGTGTGGATGTTCGGTTTGCGCACATCAAGGTCGATAAGCAGAGTCTTCTTGCCGCTCATGCCATACAATGCAGCAAGGTTGGTTGACATGAATGTCTTACCGTCGCCGGACTCTGCTGAGGTGATACAGATACACAGTTTATCCTTTCTGCCCACGATGAACTCGATACGCGTTCGAATAGCTCGCAGCATCTCCGAATATCCGGAACGAGGCGAAGTCTTGACCAGCGTAGGATTCTGCGTGCGTGCATGACGCAATGTGCCTATCAGACGGAAGTTCGATAGTTTCTCAGCTTCCTTGGGCGTACGAATCTTATCGTTGAGCAGTTCGGAAACGATGATAAGCAAGAGCGGAAGTATAGCTCCTACAGCCAGGAACGAGCTCATCGTCTTCTTTTTCACCTTACCGTTCACCAGTTTGGTAGTGGTGCGTGCGCGATCAAGAATCTCGTTATCGGGAGTGTTCGAAGCCTTCTGGATCTCCGACTCGGCGCGTTTCTGCAGGAAGAAAGTATAGTAATTGTCGTCGATGCGATAGTTACGTTCGATGGCAACCATCTGCAGTTCTTTCTCCGGCAATCGCTGGATATCCTTCTCGACCTCGGAGTAACGCAGTTGCAAGTCGCGTTTCTCAAGTT
Organism: uncultured Bacteroidales bacterium; assembly: GCA_902798965.1. Lineage (GTDB taxonomy): Bacteria > Bacteroidota > Bacteroidia > Bacteroidales > Paludibacteraceae > Colicola. The sequence continues at coordinate 15,678 of CADBYS010000007.1, forward strand.
CCAGCGACTTACGCATGGACTTAACGACCTCGGCAATCGTAAGTTTCACATTCTCAATATCCTTGGTGTACTTGGCATAGAACACGTTCTTGTCCGTCAGTTCGCCGCGTTGGATCTGCAGTTCGTTGAGCTGCGTTACCAAAGGCATCAGCGATGATTCGTTCAGACCGAGCGATGCGGGTGCGATGACTGTACCCTGCTCGATCGACTCGTGCAAGTAGTTGTCGAGATAATCCAGATAGGTCTCCTTGAGTCGCATCTGCAGCACTTGCTGATCATATCCCGAAACCATCGACATGAGCTGCGAGGCGTAGGAGCCGACATCCACAAAGCGGTTCTCCTGTCGGAAAGCGGTCATCTCTCCCTCCGACTCCTCGAGCGACTTCTGCAATACAACCAACTGCTTGTTGATGAAATCGATTGAGCGCTCGGCTTGTTCGTTCTTACGCTCGAGGTTCTGGATGAGGAAGATATCCTGAATCTTGTCAATGAAGTCACAATCGCGCTCGTAAGTCTCACTGGTAAGTCCGATGCAGAGCACAGTAGAACTCTCTTGCAGGAAGTTCAGCTGCAGTCGGGACTGGAACTCGGAAACGAGTGACTCATGCGAGCGCAGCTTGAAGAACATTCTTCCCTTGGCAGCCATGAACTGCGTAGGCCAAATGATACCTGAGAAATACGGCGTTTCGAATGGTTCACCGTAATGGGTTATTACCTCAAACTGTGTAAGATGCTCGTCATCATTGTCCTTGAGCGCCACACGCAGCACACCATCTTCCATCATATCCAAGCGGAACAACAGGTCGTACGCTCTTTCGCTGATTTCGGTTGTCTCCAAAGTGAAAGGAGTATTCCTGTACAGGTTACGCGTCTTGAAGCGACCCATGGTGATGTACTCCACATTCATAAACGGCAAGCTATCCACCGTACGGCTGATCAAGTCGTGTGAACGAAGTCGAAGAACCTGATTGTTAATGTCGTTCATTCCATCATCTACACGGAATCCCGACATCAGGTTAGCGCCATAACCACCCGACTGCTTGATGATGATAGTACCATAACTGTAATAGGCAGCTATCCATTTGCGGTTCTTGAGCATAGCCAGACTGAACGCGATGGCCAAACCGATAGCGAACAGATACCAATAGTGGAGAATACGTATCACCCACTCCATGATATCGATGTTCGACTTGCCGTCGTCATCGTCTGCACCCTGATTATCCATGGTTGCGCCATACGGGTTGGCGTAAGGACTTCCATACGGGTTGCCGTAAGGATTAGCATATGGATTAGCGTATGGATTGCTATACGGGTTATTTTCAAACGTTGCCATGATCTAATTGACTATTTTACAGATTGAGGATTTACGAAATTATGTTGCTTAAAAATTCACGTTGGGAATATAATTGAGCACGGATATCAGCAATGCAAGTGATGACGTTACAAGGCTGATAAATCCGCTATAACTCGGCACTTTGTAGAATGCTCCCGGTTCGCGGCTGACATAAATCAGATCGTTGGGGTACACATAATAATACTTGGAATCGATGATCGTTTTGGCACGTATATCGAACTCCAGCACCTCGGGCTCTTCATTGCCGTTGGGGCGAACTATACGCACATGCTTGCGGTCACCGGAATTGGCGACATCGCCTGTCATGGCCAAGGCCTGGAAGATAGTCATGCGTTCCTTGTAGATCTTGTACACACCCGAGCCCAGATCACCGAGGACGGTGAAGTTCTTGTTGTACAATGCCATCTTAACATCGGCATCCGGGATAATCTGGCGGAAGTAATACGCCAAGGTATCCTGCGCCTCGCGTTCGGTCAATCCCTCAAGATGAATCGGCGGCAGGAACGGCAGATCGACTGTACCATCGGCATAGATGCGGTAGGAATTGGCATACTGCGTATAACCTTGATTTTGATTAGGATTCATCGCCTTGCTGATTGTTTCGTCCATCGTGATGAGGCGATACACGATCTCATCATTCACATGCAGACGATACGGCTCGTAAGGCACAGAATCGTACGTGGGTATTCCGTCACGTTCCTGGAGCAAACCAATTTGCCGGTTGGAGTAGCAACCGGTCAGCACCAATGCTGTAAGCAGGAGATAAAGTATTCTGTTTCTCATATTATTTTCCTCCTGAATTACCGGTTGAACTGCCACTCTGGCTACGATTAACAGCGTTGATGGTGCGTTGCACAATTGCATAGATGAAGCCTGCAAACGAGATAGTAGTGGCCACAACGGCTATGGTTGTCGTCACATGGTTGATGCCGAACGTATGTCCCGGCATAAACTGTATGTAAATCACATCGTTCGGCTCGATGTAGTAGAACTCGGAATTGATGATATCCTTGCTTCGCACATCGAACGTACGGATAGTTGTTTCTCCCTCGATCTCGCGCACGATGCGAATCTTCGAATGATCGCCGTAGTCGGCTATATCGCCGGCCATTGCCAAGGCTTCGAAGATGGTGAGTTTCTCCTTCACGAGCGGCACACGGGCACTCTGCACTGCACCTATAACCGAGAAGAAGCGATTGATTACCTGCACCTCAACCGACATCAGCGAATAGTTGCCTATCTGCTTGATCAGCCCTGCCAGTTTCTCCTCCAACAGGTATTTCACTTCTCGCGTTGTCAGGCCGCGAACAGGTATCTCGCCGATCATCGGGTACAGGATATTCCCGTTATCGTCCACCAGATACGAGTACAACTCGTTCGTGCCGTACAAGTCGCCCTGACCGGTCATCATCTGCTGGCGCATATTCGAGCCTCCACCACCCTGGTTGAACAGTTTGGTCAACTTCTCGTCAACGGAATAGACCTGTATATACAACCTGTCGCTGGTACGGATACGGTAATCTTCAAAATTAAGTGTATCGGCATAAGAAGGAATCTCCTTGCCGGGTTCCTGCAGCAAGTTGACTTTCTTGGACGTCAAGCACGAACTAAGCGCCAAGGCCAACAAGCAGAATAGAAATATGTGTGTATGTCTTTTCATTCCTTGCATTGCACTTTCAACTGTCCTCTACCGGCGTTCATCCCAACCGAAAGGATGCTTAGCCAAGGGTAGTTTGGCAAGCGGATGGTAATCGCCGACCAACCCTATCGGCTTCATGTTCCGGATAGCAGCCACCGTCTCGATACACGGACGAGCTTCACTGATGCGGAAGCCGTTACCTGCCAATATCTGCTTGTAACTCTCGGTATGCAACTCGGTAAATCCCTGCGAGAACTCGAACTCTTCGCCGTCGATCTTGAGCGTACGATAAGTGCGTTTCTCCCCCTGCACGGCATTGGCAGGCAGGCAGACCGCATTGATACTTAAGAAATAACGTACGCGCGCGCGCTCTAACTCCAAGTATCCTGCCACACGGTCGAACGACATGACATGTACCACGTTCTTTTTAACCGCGCCGAATACCCACTGCAGCATATCATAGAAATGCACACCGATATTCGTGGCTATACCTCCGGACTTATGAATATCGCCCTTCCAGGAGGCATAATACCAGTTGCCTCGCGAAGTGATGTACGTCAGATCCACGTCATACACCTTATCTTTCGGGCCTTGCTCAACTTTCTGCTTGAGCGCACGAATCTTGTCGTGCAAGCGCAGTTGCAAGATCGTATAGGCTTTATGGCCGGACTCCTGTTCGAGTTGCATAAGGTTGTCGATATTATACGGATTGAGCACCAGCGGCTTCTCGCATATCACATCGCAGCCTAACCTTAGTCCGTAACGGATAAACGCGTCGTGGGTATAGTTAGGCGTACAGATACTCACCCAATGCAAGGGGTTGGAGGTGCGCATTTGCTTGGAGCAGAAACGATCGAACTGCTCGTTCTCGGTATAGAATGAGCAATCCGGGAAGGATGAATCCAACCGACCGACAGAGTCAAACTTATCATAAGCCACGAGCAGATTGTTGCCTGTATCCGCAATGGCTTTAATGTGCCGTGGGGCTATGTATCCCGCAGCACCAATTAAGGCAAAATTATACATACTTCATTTGCTTGCCTAATGTAGGCATTATACGTGTAGTCTCACCGGGAATCGAACCCGAATCTAGGGTTTAGGAAACCCGTATTCTATCCATTGAACTATGAGACCGAGGGCATTAAAAATAACTTCTGCCCTTGTGACCTCGCTGGGCAAATATGCTAATTTGCACCAGGGGTGCGAGCTTCTGCTCTTGTGACCTCGCTGGGGCTCAAACCCAGAACCTTCAGAACCGGAATCTGACACTCTATTCAATTGAGCTACGAGGCCTTAATTTATTCTTTTCTTCCACTATCCGCTGCATTTGCAGTTTGCGACACACTTTGCATTCGCCGTAAACGAACAATGCGTAGTTTGCCGGCACAAAATTGGTATAGTTACGCTTCTGTACAATCTGCTCCAACGCCTTGTCGCGAAACGCCGCTTCCCTGCCGCAACGCGTGCAAATCATGCGCAAGGTGTTCTTGGACTCAAATGTCCATTTGTACTGCTCCTGACTTACGCCTTGAGTCCGTGGCATACAATACAAAATTCGTGCCGAAACGAACAAGTTGAGCGAATTATATAATGTCGGTACTGAAATATGTGCTTCCTGACGTTTTTTATCCAAGTCCTTGAAGGTAAAAACGGGCTTATTGAGCTCAGCCATCATCCTTAGCAGATTCTCTCGCTCCAGCGTATGGCGCAAGTTGTTCTCGCGGATGTAAGCATCCAGCAATCGCAAAGCATGTTCATATCTCTCAACCGAAGTCATTGTCAGCAATCAGTCGTCAGCAATCAGTATTCAGTAGTCAGTGTTCAATAGGGCTTTAGATGGATTTTTGGTACGCGCGACGACGTTTGTGCTGCTTGTGCGGGAACATTTCCCAGTTGGCAATATTTCGCGTATTCGTCTCCATGATGGATGTCGTTTCCACGCGTTTGATTTCATATTGCCTGAAGTAGGGATGCTGCTCGGCAATAATTACCGCATTGACTCCCATTCCCTGGTAATCCGGTCGCACACCAATGAGCAACAGGTCGAAGGCATCCATCTTTTTGGCCTTCAAGGCGCGCAACAGACGAATCCAACCGAACGGGAACAACCTACCCTTGCAGCGGCGCATGGCGTGGGACACATCAGGCATACCCAGACCTACTCCTACTATCTCGTTCTTGTCATTGACAACGATTGTCACAAAGTCAAAGTTCAGAAGCGGGAAATATACGTTCTTGTAATGCTCTTTCTGCCTCTGGGTCATCGGCTGGAAGTTGTAGAGTTTCTGGTACGCCTCATCGAGCATATCCATATACTCCATACCGTACTTCTGCACCAGCTCCCTGGAAGAGTGAACTTTATCCACGCGTAAGTGGTAGCGCTCGCGCACGAGTTTGTCAATACGCAGCACGCGTTCGGGCGTCTCGCACTGCGGATCAATCTGCATCTCTATCCAGTCATTCTCCTTGGTCAGACCATATGCCTCCATATGCTTCTCGTAGTAAGGGAAGTTGTATAGCGAAGCCATCGGAGCGAGGTACTCAAATCCCTCTATCAACAAGCCCTCATAATCCCAATCTGTGAACCCTACAGGGCCGTTCAGGCTATTCATCCCTTTGCTCTTTCCCCAAGCGGCAACGGCATCGAGCAGAGCACGGCTAACTTCCAGATCGTCGATAAAATCTATCCAACCGAAACGTACTTTCTTTACCCCCCACTGCTCGTTGGCAACATGATTGATGATACCGGCAATTCGCCCGACAATCTTGCCGTCACGGTAAGCCAGGTACTGAACCGACTCACACACATCGTACGAAGGATTGTGCTTGGGATTGAACGTATTCATCTCATCCAACAAAAGATGAGGACAAAACTCCTTGCAGTCCTTGTAAAGGTCATTGCCAAATTTAGCAAACTGATAATTCTGCCACCAACTCTTTACCTGTTGTATAACGATTGCCATATTGTACTATTCTACCATTTTTCAGAAAAAACGTGCAAAGTTACAAAAAATTTTTGATATTTGCAAATATTCTGCGATTTTTTTTTCAAAAAACTTGCAAATATCATTTTTTTTTTGTAATTTTGCACAAAATTATTCATTATGCATGTATTGACCATCCTTCTTAGCGTATATTTTGTGGCGTTTGCCGACAAACCCGTTACCGGCAATCCGGCTCTCTCTCCGCGTGCGTTGGAGCAGCGCGCCAAGTGGAATATTCCTATTGACGAATTGGACTATCCAGTAAATTCAGCTTACATTGACAGTCTCGTTGCTTACGGAGCAACCATCTGTCACACATCTCGCTGGATGAACGGAGCGACATGTACACTGAGCGACAGCGCAGCGGAAGCGTTGTCCGATAGGCCATTTGTACGTTTTATCGAGATGACGCGCGATGACACGCAGGCAAACATGACAGTAAAGCGGCGCTCGCTGCCTGCCGATATACCTACCGGCGATTTGCAATTTGCTCAGAAACTGACCGACCGGCAGCTCGCGCTGTACAATCTCCATCCTCTGCACGAGGCGGGATACTACGGTCAAGGCATATTGCTGACCGTGTGCGATGGCGGATTTATGGGAGTAGATACCGTCCCGTTCTTTAGGCATGAGCAGGAACTCGGGCACTATGACTTCACGGATGATGCGGACGACTTCTATGGCTATACCGGCAATCACGGCTTATGCTGCCTGAGTACTATCAGCGGCGTAACCGGCGAATATAGCGGTGCAGCGCCGGAAGCTGACTACTATCTGATGCGCAGCGAGGAAGCTGAAACCGAATCGCCAAAGGAAATGGACAATCTGGTGGCAGCATTGGAGAAAGCCGACTCCCTGGGCACAAATATCTTCTCCGTTTCGCTGGGTTATGCTATGTTCGACAACGATGAATGGACTCTCGACTACAGCATGCTTGACGGACAGACGTTACGCGTCAGCCGAGCAGCTACGATAGCAGCCCGCAAGGGGATGCTTGTGTGCGTGGCAGCCGGCAACGACGGTAACAACGACTGGCATTGGATTTCTGCCCCTGCTGATGCAGACTCCATCCTTACGGTGGGTGCGGTAGGCGTTGACAGTATTATCGGGGCATTCACAAGCTTCGGACCAAGTGCCGACAACCGGATTAAGCCCGATGTGTGCGCCGTAGGCGTACAAACCGCTCTGCTGAAATTGGACGGTTATGTACGAAAAGGCAACGGCACAAGTTTTGCTACACCGCTACTGGCAGGAATGGCAGCGTGCCTGTGGTCGGCACTACCTGATGAGAGTGCCATGCAGATTCGCGAACGTATCATTCGCTCTGCCGACCGCTACGGCAACCCTGACACTAACCAATACGGCTACGGAATACCCAATGCATATGCTGCTTATTTGGGATTGACTACCGTCATGGAATCGCCCGTTAACGCTATTTGCACCAAATATATCCAAGATAACAACCTGTATATCATCCACAACGGGAAACGATACACAATCCTTGGAAATTGTTGGTAATTGCGCACAACTATATGACACGAAAAAAGGGAAGCGATTTACATCGCACCGCTACAACCTCGTACCCTTGCTTCGGTCAAGACCTGGGGGAGTTAGGAGGGAGCTGGTCGTGTAAGACTTCCCTATAAGACTCGACTTATGAATGCTGACTGCTTTCAAAAGCGGCTGCAAAGGTAATACAAATATTTGACATTTGCAAATTTATCTTGCTCGAGAACTTCATTTCACATAGAATTTTTAGCAATCTGCGAACACAAGCTTACAATGCAGACGGCAAACCGATACCTTTCATCCCCAATGAAGGGCAACGTGAACTGATTGCCAAACTGGGTATGTTCCTGTTGGATAATTCCCCCGGCAAGCTATTTATTCTTCGCGGATATGCGGGTACAGGCAAGACGAGTATAGTCAGCGCTTTGGTGCGCACACTTCGTTCGTTAGGGCAGAAATGCGTGTTGCTGGCACCAACCGGTCGCGCAGCCAAAGTGCTCAGCCGCTACTCCTCGACCGAGGAACGCGTACCCGCCTATACAATCCATAAATATATCTATCGCCAGCAGAGTTTGGGCAAAGAGGCATTCAACTTGAGCGACAATCTGTTCCGTCACGCCTTGTTCATCGTGGATGAGGCGTCGATGCTCTCTGATACACGCGACATGAACTCGCCGTTTGGCAGCGGTTGTCTGCTGGATGATCTGATGCGATTCGTATATAGCGGCGAAGGTTGTTCGCTGATGCTCGTGGGCGATAATGCCCAGCTTCCTCCTGTGGAGCGCACCACATCACCTGCACTAAGCGACGAGCAGATGGCGCGATATACTGTACCGAATCTGCATATCCTGTCGCACACCCTGACGGAAGTGGCACGTCAAGCTGAGAAATCGGGCATTCTGCGCAACGCAACGCAAATCCGCGAACATATACAACAAGTGGTCAACAGCCTTGTTCCCACACAGGGCGAGCACGTACAAATTGAGCAGGCAGCAGATGTCGTGATGCTTGACGGAGCGGATTTTCAGCAGACTCTTGAGCGGTCGTACAACGAGTGCAGTATGGCACAGACGCTTATTGTCACCCGCTCGAACAAACGTACGAACCTGTATAACCAAGGCGTGCGCGCGTATATATTATGGAAAGACGACCAGCTTTCGACCGGTGACCGCGTGATGGTTAACAAGAACAACTACTACTGGTCACGGGAATATGAGGGCATCGAGTTCCTGGCTAACGGCGACATGTTCGAGGTGACGCGTGTACGGAATTTCCGGGAGATGTACGGCTACCATTTTGCGGATGCCACGTTGCAGAACATAGATTATGAGAACGAAAAAGAGATAGAAGCCATCGTTTGGCTGGATATATTGCAAGCAGAAAGCGATGCACAGATCTACGAGATGCAGCAAGACCTGTTTGCACGTGTAGCGGAGGATTTTCCCGAGATTCATAACCGGCGCGAACTCATTCAGGCGATCTATGAATCGCCGTACTACAACGCCTTGCATATCCGTTATGCTTATGCCGTAACGTGCCACAAGGCGCAAGGCGGACAATGGCAACACGTATATATCGATCAAGGTATCGTTCCCGACGAACAGCGCGATATAACGTACCTGCGCTGGCTATATACGGCTATTACTCGTGCCACACAGAAAATTTACCTACTGAATTTTGAATAGGAAACAGAAAAACGACGCGCCATGAAGCACGTCGTTTTTGTTGTGGAGCATAGCGGACTCGAACCGCTTACCTCAACACTGCCAGTGTTGCGCTCTACCAGATGAGCTAATACCCCGTCGGGATAGCGAGATTCGAACTCACGACCTCCTGCTCCCAAAGCAGGCATTCTAACCGGGCTGAACTATATCCCGCCTCGCGTTCGGCATTCGTGAATTCCGATTTCGCAAAAGCAAGTGCAAAAGTACTACATTTTTTTGAATTTTGCAAATTTATAGCGCATAATTCATAGAAAAAGCGCGAAAATCCTTATTTTTTATATTTTTACTTGTCACTCTACCCCATTTTGCGCACATAAACGACAATCTACCCCATTTTGCGCACATAAACGACAAAATTGGAATATTTGATACAAAAAACAAAAATTATCGTTAAGAAATTTGCAAATACGATTTTTTTTTTGTAACTTTGTGGGCTGAATTTGCGTTGTGGGCGTGTGTGCGCTCGCATACATACGCACGAACGATAGTAAATCAACGCATTACAACAGAGTGTTTAACATTTAAACAAATGCTTAATACATTTGAACAAGATGTTTAATTTATTCAAAAAAAATATGGGAAATCAGAACCAACAATCGGGGACGATGTACAATGCCATCACCTCGGGAAGTAAGATCATCGGTACAATTATTGCCGACGGCGACATCCGTATTGACGGAACGGTAGAAGGCGAAATGCAATGTGCCGGTAAGGTAGTAATAGGCGAAAAAGGTTTGGTAAAAGGTACGGTAACCTGCCAGAACTCAGAGATAATGGGTATGCTTGACGGCAAGATTACCAACAGTCAGACATTGGCTTTGCGCTCTACAGGCAAGATCAAAGGTGAGGTAATCACGCAAACCTTGATTGTAGAACCGAACGCACAGTTCAACGGCTCGTGCCAGATGCCGGCAAACGCAGCAAACCCCGCACCTAAAAAATAAGTTTATGCGAATTAAACCGTTTAGGGGGATACGTCCTCCACGAGAGTTGGCGAAGCAAGTAAGCAGTCGCCCGTACGATGTGTTGGATTCCGACGAGGCAAGACAGGAAGCCGAAGGTAATCCGATGTCGCTGTATCATATCATCAAGCCGGAGATCAACTTCGAGCCGGGCACAAGCGAGCATGACCCGCGGGTATATAAGAGTGCCGTGGAGCATTTCCATATGTTCCGCGAGAAAGGTTGGCTCAAGCAAGACGAGCAAGAGAAGTACTACGTATACGCCCAAACGATGGAAGGGCGTACTCAGTACGGCTTGGTAGTGGCTGCCTGGGTGGAAGATTACATGAAGGGGCGCATCAAGAAGCACGAGTTGACCCGCAAGGACAAGGAGGAAGACCGGATGAAACATGTGCGCGTGAACAACGCGAACATCGAGCCGGTGTTCTTTGCCTACCCGCATCGTGACGATCTGGATGCCATCGTGGCACGCGTAACCGGCGGCGAACCGGAGTACGACTTTGTGAGTGATGGTGACGGATTCCGCCACACGTTCTGGGTGATAGACGACGCCGCCACGATAGAGGCCATCACACGTATTGTGGGTGAGATACCAGCGATGTACATAGCTGACGGCCACCACCGTTCGGCGGCTGCAGCCCTGGTGGGCAACGAGAAGCGTCAGAATGCCGAGCGCGAAGGGATGAAAGTGACCGGCGATGAGGAGTTCAACTTCTTCCTGGCAGTGTGCTTCCCTGACAATCAACTGCACGTGATGGACTATAACCGCGTAGTCAAAGACCTGAACGGAATGAGTCCTAAAGAGTTTCTTTGCAAACTGAAGGCACACTTCTACATCGAGGATAAAGGCGCAGAGATCTATCGCCCCGAGGCGCTGCACACCTTCGGATTGTATATGGCAGGACACTGGTACAAACTGACCGCTATGCCGGGCACTTACACCAACGACCCGATAGGCGTGTTGGATGTAAGCGTATCAAGCAATTATATATTGGATGAGATGCTGGATATCAAAGACCTGAGAACGGACAAACGTATCGACTTCGTAGGCGGAATACGCGGACTGAAGGAGTTGCAGGACAGAGTGGATAGCGGCGAGATGGCTATGGCTTTGGCACTCTACCCCGTCACCATGCAGCAGATTATCGATATCGCCGACAGCGGAAACATTATGCCGCCCAAAACGACGTGGTTTGAGCCGAAACTGAGGAGTGGATTGATTATTCATGAGTTGGTGTAATAGTCGAAAGTCAAAAGTCGAAAGTCGAAAGACAAAATCAGAGGTGAAAAGTAAAAGGTTATATATATCGGTCATAGCTCTTTGCTCCTTGTTCGTTTTGTCAGGTTGCGGTATAGAGAAGCGCGTTAAGAAGGCGGACAAGAAGTTTGCCATCGGCGAATACTACGATGCCGCACAGATATACAAGCAATGCAACACGCGCATCAACGCCAAGAAGCAACGCGAACTGAAAGCACACGTGTGCTACAATCAGGGCGAATGCTACCGCATTCTGAACGAGCCGAAGGCCGTAAGTTCTTACGCCTCGGCCATCAAGTACAAGTATCAGGACAGCACAGTGTATCTGCATTATGCCGAGGTACTGATGTACCAGGGCAAGTACAAGGATGCAGAGAAAGCGTATCAGACCTACCTGGAGTGGCAACCTGACAGTTACCAAGCCAAGGCAGGAGTATATGCGTGTCAGCAAGTAGGCGAGTGGAAGAATATCCCTTCGCGCTACAAGATACAATTGTCAAAGGATTTCAACGCCAAGCGTTCGTCGAACTTTGCGCCCCGATACATCGGCAACAACGATGATGCCATCATGTTCACATCGAACAGGCAAGAGCGATCGAAAGGCAAACAGAAAAAGACGCAACGCGGCAGTCCTGTCACCGGTCAGCAACTCTTCCAACTATACTCGGCACGCAAGAATGCGTCAGGCAAGTGGGAGGACATAGCCTTAGCAGAAGGCTTGTACGACAGCGGCGCGGAGCAGGAGAAAGCCGAGAACGACAGCACGTCGCAAGGGAAAGCGATGCCGGCAGAGTTCGGCGTGTGCTGTTTCACGAGTGACGGCAAGACGATGTACTTCACGTACTCCAAACCCGTGAACGGTCAGGATTTGGGCGCAAAGATATATACGTCAAGCCGCGCGTCGGGTGAGTGGAGCGAGCCACAGGAGGTAGTGCTGTTCAAGGACAGTAGCATAACCGTGGGTCATCCTACTCTCAATCCCGGCGGCGACACGCTGTACTTTGTATCGGATGCGCCGGGTGGTTATGGCGGCAAAGATATTTGGTTTGCCGAGAACAACGGCACAGAGTGGTCGGTACCGATTAATATGGGTGCCCAGATCAACACCTCGGGCGAAGAGCTCTACCCCACGATGCGCGCCAACGGTGTGCTGTATTTCTCTTCGACCGGTCATCCGGGTTATGGCGGTCTGGATATATTCAAAGCCGAACGCGACACTACTGCCATCGACAGTTTGTCGGGGATGGGTTGGCAGATATACAATATGGGTGCTCCGTTCAATACGAACGGCGATGATTTCGGAATAACGTTTGCCTCGGAGGGCGAGCAAGGTTTCTTCTCGTCGAACCGCGGGCAGAGGAAAGGTATAGACCAGATATACAGTTTCATACTTCCTGAGATGGAGTTCATTGTAGAGGGAACGGTGATGGACAACAACAACGAACCGATAAGCGAGGCTGCTATTCGTCTGGTAGGAAATAACGGCACGAACACCCGTCTGCAAGTGCGCCGCGACGGCACGTACAAGATCAAACTGCAACGCGACGTGAAGTACGTGATGCTTGGCACGGCACGAGGCTATCTGAATCAGAAACAGGAACTGAACACCTTGGGACTGAAGGACAGCAAGTCGTACAGTCAGGATTTTGTGCTATCGCCTATCAGCAAGCCTGTAACGATGGATAATATCTTCTACGAGTTCGGCAAGTGGGACTTGACTCCCGCTTCGGAGACCGGCTTGGCAGCACTTGTGAAGTTGCTCAATGACAACCCGAACATCACCATCGAGCTGTCGGCACATACTGACTATGTGGGCAACGATGCAGCCAACAAAGAGTTGTCCGCCAAACGTGCGCAGAGCGTTGTAACCTACCTGATCGAGCACGGCATAGAACGCGACAGGTTGACACCGGTGGGTTATGGCGAAGAGAAACCCGTAGTGGCGGATGCAGCACTCAATCAGAAGTACCGGTTCATACCTGTGGATCAGGAACTGACAGAAGAGTTCATCACGGGATTGACAAGTGAGCAACAAGAGATCTGCAACCAGATCAACCGTCGTACGGAGTTCAAGGTATTACGCACAACGTATAAACTTTATTAGACCGCCTTCGGCTGAAAGACAAAAGACAAAAGACAAAAGACAATGAAACAATATTTGGATTTATGCCGCAGGGTACTTGAGGAAGGAGTACAAAAGACTGATAGAACGGGTACGGGAACAATCAGCGTGTTCGGACATCAGATGCGATTCCATATGGCGGACGGTTTTCCGTTGCTAACCACCAAGAAACTGCACCTGAAATCAATCATCTACGAGTTGCTGTGGTTCTTGCAGGGCGATACCAACGTGAAGTATCTGCAAGAGCACGGCGTGCGTATATGGAACGAGTGGGCTGACGAGAACGGCGACTTAGGGCCGGTATATGGTCATCAGTGGCGCTCATGGCCTGACTACAAAGGCGGGACGATTGATCAGATAAGCAATCTGGTGGAGATGATCAAGAAGAGTCCGGATTCCCGTCGGCTGATCGTGAGCGCCTGGAACGTGGCGGAGGTGGATACGATGGCTTTGCCGCCTTGTCACACCTTGTTTCAGTTCTATGTGGCAGACGGGAAGTTGTCGCTGCAACTCTATCAGCGGAGTGCGGATATCTTCCTGGGTGTGCCGTTCAACATCGCGTCATACGCGCTACTGCTGCAGATGATGGCTCAAGTTACGGGCTTGGAGTGCGGAGATTTTGTGCACACGTTCGGCGATGCGCATATATATATCAACCACCTGGAGCAAGTGAAACTGCAACTGACGCGCGAGCCGCGGCCGCTGCCTAAGATGCTGATCAATCCTGACGTGAAGTCGATCTTTGACTTCCAATACGAAGATTTCACATTAACCGATTATAACCCGCATCCGCATATCGCGGGAGTAGTAGCCGTATGATATCCATTATAGTAGCTATAGCAGAGAATTACGCCATTGGTAAGAAGGGCGGATTGTTGTGTCACCTGCCGGCAGACCTGCAACATTTCAAGCAAGTGACGCAAGGACACACGGTAATTATGGGGGAGCGCACGTACCTGTCGCTGCCCAAGCACCCGCTCCCTAACCGGAAGAACATCGTGATAAGCGACAACCCTGCTTTCAACGACGAGCAGGCTGTTGTAGTGCGTTCGATACCCGAGGCGATGGCGCACGTAGGCAAAGAGGAAGAGGCATTCATCATTGGCGGCGGAATGGTGTACAGGCAGTTCATGCCAATAGCCGACAAGCTGTATATCACGCATATTCACCATAGTTGGGAGGATGCCGATACCTTCTTCCCTGTGATTGAGCCTGACACATGGCAGCAAACAGCCGCTGAACGGCACGAGGCTGACGAAAAGAATCCCTACCCCTACACGTACGCGGAATATTTAAGGAAGTGAAAGGTGAAAGGTGAAAGGTGAAAAGTGAAAGGAAATTTGGCACGGTTATTGCAACGAGGGGTGTAAACAGTAAATTGAAGCGTTATGAAACAGATGAGATTATTTGTAACGATAGCAGCCATTATGATGGCTTGCGGTCTGTATGCTGCGCCATATACGGCACAGATAGAGCATGTTACGGTGTTTACGCAAGGCGCAGAGTTACAACAGAAAGTATCTATCCCTCTGCAAGCCGGCAACAATACCGTGGTGATAGAAGGCTTGTCGCCATATATCAACCAGAAGAGTTTGCAGATCGCCCTGAGCGGAGGTGTGATAGTACAACAATACGCATTTAGCAACGACTATCTGTCGGCAGACAAGCAGAGGATGAACACAGCCGCGTTGGAGGACAGCCTGAAACTGGCACAGGATGCGTTGGCGGATGCAGAGCGCCGAATAGCGACCATCGCGGAGATGCAGAAACTACTGCAAGCGGGTGTGAACAGTACGTTAACTGCCTCTACAGGAGTGACAACCGCGCTGATTGACAAGAATCTGCAGTACTTCCGCACGAACTCCCTGGAGCTTGCCAAGCAGATGGATGCCACTCGTGGCGAGAAGACTGCGTTGGAGAAACGTATCAAGGCGCTGCAGAAACAGATACAGGAGAACGGCGGTTTGGCAGTAAACAAGGCAGGTATCGTGACACTGGAGGTTAACTCTCCCAAGAAACAGACAATAAGCGCGTTGCTGACGTACTTCACGCCGCAAGCTTCGTGGTATGCGACCTACGATCTGAACATCAAAGATCTGAGTTCGCCTATTGCGCTGGTGATGAAAGCGCACGTAGCGCAACACACGGGTATTGACTGGAAGGATGCTCATCTGACCTTATCCACCGGCAGTCCTTCGCGCACGAACGAGGCGCCGGAACTATATACCTGGTGGTTGGAACAGCAGGTGATTCGCACGCGCGGTTATGCTGCAAAGAACGCTTTGTACGGCGTAGCAGCGATGGCTGTGGAAGCGGATGCAGCGCCTCAGGCCGAAGAGGTACTCTACGAAACAGCGGGTGTCGGCAACTATGTTTCCGCCAATGAGCAAGCGCTGGCTGTGGAGTACGCTATCAGCCTGCCCTACACCATCGCCGGCAACTGCAAGGAGCAGATGATTGCGCTGCTTGACAAGCAGGTACAAGATGTGAACTATGCGTACTATACCGCACCGTGCAAGGACGAAAGCGCCTATCTTGTGGCGTACATCAACAACTGGAGCGCGCTGAGTCTGCCCGACGGCACAGCGAACATCACCTACAACGGCACGTACTACGGCGAGAGCCGGTTGGCAGCGAACGATGAGTCGGCAAAGGTGCGACTGACCTTGGGCGATGACAAGCAAGTGAAGATCAAACGCGAGAAAACCGCCTACAACACCAAGACAAGCGGTAATAATAAAATAGTAACGTACGCGTACACGACGCACGTGCGTAATGATAAGAAGGAAGCTATCACGCTGACCCTGACCGACCAATATCCCGTAAGCAGCGCCAAAGAAATACAGGTGAGCGTGAGCGACAAGAACACGCAGCCGACCACGGAGAACAAGCAGACAGGCATCGTGACCTACGAACTGACGCTGGCACCCGGAGAAAGCAGAGATATAGTGCTCGGCTACACGGTTAAGTATCCGAAAGATTGGAGAATCAATTTGTAAGACCGCTGCGCTCAAAGATAAAAGACAAAAGACAAAAGATTATTTGGTATTGACTTTGAGCGAGAGAAATGAACGTTATTCAACTAAATACACATCACTACTATGAAACGAACGATTTTGTTAGCAATCCTGCTGAGTAGCACGTTAGGGCTATTCGCGCAGCAGACCGGCAGCATACAAGGCACGGTGGTTGACAGTCACTCCGGACAGATTCTGGAGATGGTGGCTGCGCAGTTGTTTGTGTACTCGGGTAGCGACTCGACGATGGTAGGAGGCGCACAGACCGATCAAGAAGGTTACTTCTACTTCATGAAGATCAAGCCCGGCAAGTACAAGATCGTTCTTTCATCCTTAGGATATCACACCCGTATCATCCCCGTAGAACTGACACCCGAACAGCTGTTTGTGGAGTTAGGCAAACTGCCGCTAACCGAAGATGTGCAGACGCTGCAAGAGGTGAACGTGAAAGGCAAAGCGGCAGAGATGACCGTGAAAGGCGATACGATTGAGTACAACACCTCGGCATACAAGATGGAAGAGACGGCTGTGGTGGAAGACTTGCTCAAAAAGATGTCGGGTGTGACGGTGGACAAGGAAGGTAATGTGACGGTTAACGGCGAGAATATAAAAGCCGTGCGCGTGGACGGAAAGAAGTTCTTCGGCGACGATGTGCAGACTGCCACCAAGAATATTCCCGCCGACATGATTGAGAAGATTCAAGTGCTTGACGAGAAGAGCGAGACCTCGAAGATGACAGGTTTTGAGGATGACGAAACATCGCGTGTGATCAACCTGACGCTCAAGAAAGACAAGAAACAGGGAATGTTCGGCAACTTCAACGGCGGCTTGGGCGCCGACCTGGTGACGGACGACGGCAAGTGGTTCAACTACGGTAATCCCGCGTTCGGTTCAACCCCGTGGCAACTGACCAAACACTTCTTCGAGAACGACTTCCGCTATTCTGCCGGAGCGTTCATGAACATCATGGCGGGGAACAGTCAAACGACCGTCATCGGCAACGCCAATAATACGAACGAGATCAGGATGGGTCGTGGTCGTGGTGGCTGGGGCAGCCAGAATCAAGGTATAACCTGGGCAGAGAACATAGGCGTGAATACGAGCATCGACGTGAGCGCCAACGTGCCCGGGCTGCTGCTTGGCGGCGACGGACAGTTTGCGCACGCATCCAACAACACGCGCGCCGACTCCCACAAGGAGAGCTACTCGAGCGGCAACACCTATCTGCAGAAGGATAATTCCAATTCGCTGTCGAACACGTGGGATGCGAATGTGCGTCTGGAGATGGAGTATGAAGTGGACTCGATGAACAAGGTGCTTGTGCAGCCGCAATTCAGTTATGCCAACACGCGTTCGGATGCGACGAACACCTACAGCAATGCGCAATTCGGCGAAGGCACGGACACGACGCTCATCAGCGACGGCAAGCAGACAAAGAACAGCCTCAGTGAGGATATCAGCGGCAAGATTCAGGTGATATACACCTACTCTTTCCTCAAGCCCGGAAGAAAACTAACGCTGACGGGTAATGCGAACGTGAGCAATACGAAGGGTCACACCGACACCTACGCTTATGACAACCTCGGCGACAGTATACTCGTCAATCAATATACGAACAGCGGCAACACGGCTGTGGGCTATAGCCTGCGTGCCTCATATATCGAGCCGCTGAAGAGCAAGGAGCACTTGTTGGAGGTGGCTGTTCTTGCCAGCGGCAACAACCGCCGTTCGCACAAGGATCAGTACGACATAGGCGCGATAGATACGACCTATAACAACGAGTACAGCAATAACCTCAAGAACGATTTCTACACCGAGCAACTGGAGGTTAACTACCAGTGGAAACATGAGAAGTTCAACCTGACGGCTGGTATGAAAGGCCTGATGTCACAGACTCACTCGCGGACGTCGTACGGCGGTGTGCTGGTTCGCGATACGCTGCGTAACGTGTTCAACTTCGCGCCGAACATCAATTTCCGCTACAAGTTCGGCAAGAAAGAGTTTGCGCGTATCCGCTACAACGGCACGACGCAACAACCGACAATCACGCAAATGGAGCCTGTTCGCAACAACTCCGACGCGATGCACGAGACGGTCGGTAACTTAGGGCTTAACCCTGCATTCAAGCACAGCCTGCACATGATGTACTCGAAGTTCGACCAGGAGAAGTTCTGGAGCCTGATGACCGGATTGCACGGCAATGTGACGAAGGATGCGCTGGTGGGTAACTCGCTGTACGACGAGACCGGAAAGCAGTACCAACAGACGGTGAACGCTCAGGATGCGCCGTTTGACGTGCGGGCAGACCTGATGTTCAATACGCCGTTTGCGAACAAAATGATGCAGTTCAACACCCGTACAGTGGTCAGCTACAACCAGCGTGTGGGATATATATCCTACGGCTATACGGCTGCTCAGATAGCCAAGATGATTGAGACGAACAGCCTTGCGCTGGGTGATCGCTCGGTAACCGGCAACGTGCAGGTAGGCGAAACGATGACACTGCGTTTCACGCACGAGGTGGTAGATTTGGGTGTGACCGGCTCTGTCAACTACAGCTATACGCAAAACAACCTAAGTACCAAGGCGCAGAGCAACGTGCTGAACTGGACGGTGACCGGTGATGTGAAGTTCAACCTGCCCAAGCAATGGACGATCAGCGCGGATTGCGGATACACCGCTCGCTACGGCTACGGCTTTGACGACCCCGACGAGATTCTGCTCAATGCTGCGATTGCCAAGAGTTGGTCGAACGCTACGCTCAGCCTAAAACTGTATGACCTGCTTAACCAGAAAAAGAACATCGTACAGGTTGTTGGCGAGAACTACGTGCAGTACAAGGAGTACAACACCTTGCCCACGTACGCCATGCTCACGTTCACATACAAGCTGAACAAGATGGGCAAGCTGAAAGCCAAAGGCTTCGCGGGACATATGCAAGAGATGATGGAGAGCGGTCAGCAACCCGGTCAACCCGGCAGAGGCGGACAACCACCCATGGGGCCTCCACCTGAGAGACGATAAACATTTAACAAACAATGCATAATTTACTATATATAACTTGGAACGTTGATCCTGTGCTGCTGCATTTGGGCAGTCTGGAGATACGGTGGTATGGTTTGCTTTGGGCGATTGGATTGTACTTGTGCTACCTGATACAAATCAAGTTGTACAAGCACGAGAACTGCCCCGACGAATGGGCAGACAAGATCTTCCTATGGATGGCACTGGGAGTGATCATAGGCGCACGTATCGGTCACTGCTGGTTCTACGAATGGCACGACGTGACCATCCCCTGGATGGCTAACTACTGCAAGGCGATG
The DNA here is from genome assembly GCA_902798965.1 of uncultured Bacteroidales bacterium. Classification (GTDB taxonomy): domain Bacteria; phylum Bacteroidota; class Bacteroidia; order Bacteroidales; family Paludibacteraceae; genus Colicola. The sequence continues at coordinate 35,570 of CADBYS010000007.1, forward strand.
AACATCAGCACCGAACCTGTGCAGATCTTCGGTTGGACGATCAAGTACCGCAATCCGTACATAGAGCACCCGTTCTATCTATTGAAGATCTGGGAAGGCGGCTTGTCGTCGCACGGCGGAGCGATAGGTCTGTTCATAGCCGCGTGGCTGCTGAACAAGAAGCACTTCTCGAAAGTGCCTAAGTTCCACACCTCGATGATCTGGATTCTTGACAGGTTGTGTATCGGCGTGGGTGTAACGGCTACGCTTATCCGTTTGGGGAACCTGATGAACAGCGAGATTTACGGCGGTCCGACCGATCTGCCATGGGGATTCATCTTCGTACGTGACGGTCAGACTGTTCCCTGCCACCCTACGCAGATCTACGAGATGCTCTACTGCATCGTGGCGCTGATTGTCACGAAATGTATGTACCGCTACGGCAAAGCATATCGGCGCGAAGGACTGCTGCTCGGCACGTTCCTACTCATCGTGTTCGTCACGCGATTCCTGTTGGAGTTCATCAAGAACGATCAAGAGCTTTTTGAGGCGGGACATCTGCTGAATATGGGGCAGATACTGAGTATTCCGTTCATTGCCATTGCTGCATGGCTCGTGGTACGAGCCTATAAGCGGCCGATGAATCCTGACACAGCTGAGGAGAAGTCAGAAATCAGAAGTCAGAAGTCAGAGAAGAGAAAGTGATCAAGCGATATATATATTGTTTGGCTTTGTGCTGTCTGGCACTTGGCGTTTGGGCTGATGATACCATAGTTGTGGTTCATCAGTATGCCGACACGCTCAAGTTGCAAGACGCGCAACAGACCGTGGATATAAGCGATGCTTTTCTGCTTGACCTCGTGGCTCAACAGAGTCGCGAGTTGGCGGATTCGGCGGATATAGAGCGAATGATAGCCCTGCACGAACAGCTGCGGCGCGACTCACTGATTCGTGATTCGCTGCGCATCGATTCCATCCGCATGGAGACGCAACGGCTGGTACAAGAGTACAATACGCACGTCGAGATTCAGGATATACGCATCGAGAAACATATCTTCCGCGACGAGGAACAGGACAGGGAAGATATCCTCCGCGCCATCCGTCAGCAGTACTCGCCGTGGATCAAGGAGGCACGAACCATGGTGCAGTTCACGCAGAACTATATATCCCCGAACTGGTACAAAGGCGGTAACTCCAGTCTGGCCATGCTCGCCTTGCTCAAGGGTAATATCACGTACAAGAAAGAGAAATTCGTTTGGGAGAACACCGGCGAGTGGCGCATGGGTCTGTCCACAACCGGCAAAACAGACTCTGTACACAAGGTGAACGTCACCGACGACTTGTTCAAAATCTACTCGAAGGCGGGCTATCAGGTGTACAAAGACAAGCTGCTCGTATCCGCCTCCACCGAGTTGCAAACGACGTTCCTACCCTCGTTCAAGGCCAACAGCACGCAACTCAAGTCGGGTTTCATGACACCGATCCGCTTTAATCTTGGTATCGGTGTGGATTACAAACCCATAGAATGGGTGACGGTGAACTTCTCGCCGGCAACCTACAAACTGGTACATGCCGCCATCAGCGACAGCAACCGCGTGGATGTCACATCGTTCGGTATCGACAAAGGGCAGAACACACTGTCCGAGTTCGGTAGTTCGCTCCGAATCGAGGCCAAGTACAAGCCGCTGCGAGAAATTGAGCTATATACCCTGCTCTACTTATATACCAACTACCGGCAAGTGGAGTTCGACTGGCAGATTGATGTTGATTTTATTATCAACCGCTTCCTGTCCACGCACCTCACACTCCATCCGCGCTTCGACTCCACGGTCAAGAGCAGCGAACCGCAACACCTGCAATTCAAGGAGCTACTATCCATCGGATTTAACCACTACTTCAGATGAGAATATTCGAAATATTGAAATATCGAAATATCGAAATATCGAAATATCTCCTGATCGGTATTATCCTCTGCCTCACGGTAGTCTCTCACGCCGCGGAGTATATCGGTCGGGTGGTTGATGAGCGAGGCAATCCGGTCAGTTATGCCACGGTCTATATGGCGGATGATCCCGTGGTAGGTGCAGCCACAGGCAGCAACGGCTTGTTCCGCTTGCAAACCGATCTGCCTATCTACTCCGAACTGATCGTATCATTCATCGGCTATGAGAAGCAAACGCTGCTACTCAGCGAGCTGCACGAGGATACGACCGTTATCATCCTCAAGGAGCAACCTATTCATCTTGAGGAAGTGGTGATTGCCGCCAAACCGCAGAAGCAGAAAAACAAACGCAAGCGGATGCAAGAGTTGCTGGCAGCCGTGTACGCGCAGATGGAGCGCGACTTCCCGCTCAGCACTACCGGTTATCATATCGTGAGCGATGTGCGCATGGATGCCGACAACGTACCGTGGGGTATGGAGCAGATGATTGCCTATGTGGTTATGCTGCCGCGCCAAGGCAGGTACTACAAAGACCCGCGCAATGGCAAGAAAGGTGTTGTGCCAACCGACTCCATCCAGTTCAGCGGCGAACATTGCAAACGGTTCTTTGATGCCTCTATCCGTAGCCTTGCCGACAGCATCTATACGACCAACGACCTGGAAGCCATCAACCCGAACATGCGCAATGCCGCCGCCGCGGTGGATTCCGGTGTTGTGGTGCATCGAACATTGTGGAGCATGGGCAATGTGTTCTACGACTTTAGCAACACCATGAAAGAGGTCAACCGTTGGCAGGTGAGCAACGAGAACGAAGGAGAGACAGTGCTTACGTACACCGAGAACCGGAACATTCTGGGCATCTTCCTCTACAAGATGCAACGGCATTACATACTCCACTCCGACGATCTGCGCATATCGCGCTTCGTGGAGCAGGCACATGTAGAACTCAATATTCCTTTCGGCTACAAAGTCAAACCCAAAGAGATGCAACTGCTTAACCTGCTGAACATGGAGGAGAAGCAGATTGAGCAATACCGCATCAGCAAGGTGCATGCCGATATCAGTCTGAACAGCATCTATCAGGAACGCGACGAGCACCTGTATCCGCTCGAGAAGAATCTGCAGAGCGATGCAACCATCATCGGCAAGCGCAAAGACCGCAAACCCACAGGACGTGGGATGATCGAATCGAAGGATACTATCCCGCTCAACATCCGCGCCACGCAACGCGTGACCACACTGCGCACACGTGATGTGCAGCCGATGACCCGCAAAGAGATCAAACGACGCGTTCCGCGAACCAACGTTCCTATATACTAACTCTCGAAATACTATCTTATGGAAACGAAAGACCTCTACAAAGCAGCAGAGACCCGCTATGACGTACCGCAGATGTATACCTACTGTGGTCGCAGCGGCGTACAGTTACCGAAGATCAGCCTGGGCATGTGGCATAACTTCGGCAGTGTTGACCCCTACGAGCGTAGTCGCGCTATTACGCATTTTGCGTTCGACCATGGCATCACGCATTTCGATCTGGCTAACAACTATGGTCCGATATACGGGTCGGCGGAAGAAACGATGGGCAGACTGATGGACGACAGCTTCCGTCCGTATCGCGACGAGCTGTTCATTTCCACCAAAGCGGGCTACGATATGTGGCCGGGATTGTACGGCAACGGAGGCTCGCGTAAGTACCTCATCTCAAGCCTCGACCAGAGTCTTAAGCGGATGCATTTGGACTATGTTGACCTGTTCTACAGTCATCGTTTTGACCCGAAAACGCCTATCGAAGAGACATTGCAGGCGCTTGTGGATATTGTTCGCGCCGGAAAAGCGCTCTATATAGGTATATCCAACTGGCCGCTCGAGCACCTACGGAAGGCGTACGATTACCTTGCTCAGCGCGACGTTCCGCTACTGATCTATCAGGGCAAACTCAACCGGTTGTACACCGATCATATCGACAGCGGACTGCTGCAGTTCTGCCATGAGAAAGGTGTGGGATTCATTGCATTCTCGCCGCTCGCACAAGGGCTGCTTACCGACAGATATATTGATGGTATACCTGCAGATTCAAGAATGGCGAAAGGAAAGTTTCTGCGTGCCGAGCAACTGACCGACGCGGTGCGTGCCGAGGTAGCAGCCGTACGCGTGGAAGCAGCAGAACGCAAGATTTCTACTGCGCAACGCGCATTAGGATGGATTCTGGAGCAACAAGGTGTGACTTCCGTGCTCGTAGGTGCAAGCAGCGTGGAGCAACTGGCGGACAACCTCGCTGTTACAACATTAGTCGGATAATTCCTTTGCCATTCAATCCGGGCATCGGATAGTTCAAGATGATGTCGTATTGCTGATTGAGTATATTATTGAACTCCAAAGCAAAATGCAAGCGAGGTCTGATTGCTGATTGCTGACTGCCGACCTCCATCTCATACGACACGCTCACATCGTGGGTGTACCACGGTTGCTCATGGTTGGCGGGAATGTTCGCGGAGTTGTGGTATCGTTCGCCCACATAGATAAACGCGTAGTTAAGCGATAGTCCCCGCCACAGGATATTGGCAGTTACTGACCCGCTATGCCAGGGCACGTAAGCGATCTGACCACCGTACGTAATCTCGTTCGGATCGGTCAGATCTTGTGCTTTCTGGTAGGTGTACGCCGCGGCTAACGAGAACAGTACCTGATTGTCGGTCACAGCCCATGGATTGAAACATAGCGTGGTAGAAAGGTTGGCATCCACACCGCGAATCTCCACATACCCCAAGTTCATCATCTGCCAGCGATACTGGCCTGTACCTTTCGGCACGGCTACAATCTTGTTTGTCACCTGATTGAAGTAACCATCCACCTTCAGGTCAATCGCACGACATACGCCCCTACTCCACGTCTTGGTATATTCCGCACCCAAGTCGTATTGCGTCGTGTATTCGGGCTTGAGGCCAATATAACCGACATCGGTGTAATACAGATCGTTGAACGTAGGCATGCGGAAGATGCGCTTGTAGAACGTACGGATATACAGGTCTTGGATATACGGATGTACGGTCAGGAACACGGCTGGTGTGAACTGCGGTTTCTGCTTGGAGGCAGTAGGCATAGTGGCTGTAGGGTGATGAATCTTGTCGTGCACGAACGTACCGAGTACGGAAGCCTGCGCCTTGATATACGTCCAGTCGAGCTGCGTAGCTACGGCAGCAAGTACTGTCTGACGCTCGGGATAGACGAAGTTAGCCATGTTACTCTCCAGGTAGTTCCACTGGTAGTCAGCCGAGAGCGATATATCCCAGTTGAGCGTGCGATGCGGTAGCAGACCTTTCACGCCTACTATAGCCAAACGATGCGCCATGCTCAGATACACCTCTTGCTGCGTAAAACTGTTGTCGATATACATCAGCGTGGTGTCGGGATTCAGATAGCGCATAAAGTCGTTGCTGTACTTGGCATTCACCTGCACGTCGTAGCCTTTCGTCACGCGCTGCGTGAAGTTGCCTTGCACAAAGGCATTTCTGTCCCACTGCCGCTGCGAGTTTTTCCACACATTGTTCACTATCGCACCCGGAATACCTTTCTCGCTCTGGTAGTAATAGCCCTTGATATGCCACTTGCCTTCGGGCAGGTAGCCGAATATGCCCGCCTCAGCCCTGCCGGCTTGTATATCGCCGTTCTGCCTGACGGCGGTCGTGTCCCACGCCACGATGCCTCCGGGCAGCACCTTGCGGTAGCGGAAATGGTAACGGCCGTGTGCGTACGTGTACTCGCCGCCGGCTGATAGGTGGATATCCTCTGTCAGTTTCTGCTCGTAGAGCACGGATGGGTTAGCCAAGCCGAACGTACCCGCTTTCATACCTACGCTCAGGTTGTACGACTTGCCGTCCGTGAACCGCGGCCGACGCGTCTTCAGATACAAGGTGCCCGCAGAGCCGTAATCCTTGGCGGGCTGGAAGATCTCGGATTTCTGGCCATTGTACAACGCTATCTGTTCTATATTCTCCATGGAGAATTTGCCCAAGTCAACCACTCCGTTCTGAGCATTGCCTATCTCTATGCCGTCGTAGAACACGCCCAGATGATGCGTTCCCATCGAGCGCAGGTCAACAGTCTTCAAGCCGCCTACTCCGCCGTAATCCTTGATCTGCACGCCGGAGAAGTATCGCACGGCATCCGCCACGCTCTGTGTGGACAAGCCAGCCAGGCGCGCACCTTCCAGCTTCTGCACGGGTATAACCGGCTCCTCCCTGCGGCGAGCACTCACCTCCACCTCATCCAACTCAAACTGACGAACAATGCTGTCCAGCATCGCTGCCGAACGGTCATCCTGTGCCGACACCTGCAGTGCCGACAAGGTACAGATCAGTATGAGCATATAGCATCTACGCATAGTTAGCTACGCAAAAATAGCCTGCAAAGTTACTAAAAATTTTTGACTTTTGCAAATATATAAGCAAAAAATTGATGATTACACCAAAAATTTGGTAAAATATTTGCATATATCATTATTTTTTCGTATCTTTGCATAAATTTTGAATACTACATGACTATCATTTTTGACTTGGACGGAACGCTGCTCAATACGATTGACGATTTGGGCTATGCTTGCAATTACGCTCTGGAAAAGGTGGGTTATCCAACCCATCCGATAGCTGACTATCCGCGTATGGTGGGCAACGGCATCAACAACCTCATACGTCGCGCCTTGCCGGAAGGCGAGCGAACAGAGGACAATATACTACGTGTGCGTGCACACTTCGTGCCGTATTACAACGACCACAATTGCGACTATACGCATCCCTACGCCGGTATTCCCGAACTGCTCGGCGCACTCCGGGCACAAGGACATCGGCTCGCTGTGGCAAGCAACAAGTACCAGGCGGCTACCGAGAAGATTGTCAACCACTTCTTTCCTAATGTGTTTGACGTCATTCTGGGCGAACGTGAGGGCATCGAGCGCAAACCCGATCCGCAGATCGTCTTCGATATTTTAGACCGGCTTCGCCTGAAAGAACAAAGACCGGCTTCGCCTGAAAGAATAAAGACTGATATACTTTACCTTGGCGACAGCCTTGTGGATATGCAGACCGCTCAGAATGCCCAGGTGCCGTTTGTAGCCTGCTCATGGGGTTTCGTGCCACGCAAGCAACTGGAGGAAGCAGGTGCAGTGCGCATCGTGGACAAGCCGCAAGACTTGGCAATAGATGTGTACGTTCAGCAATCTATCCTACCGCAATATGATGTTTTCGATGGCGGTCATCAGCGCGATCATGCCGAGACAGTCATACGCGAGAGCCTCAAGCTTGCTCGCGCCTACCAAGCCGACGAGAACATGGCCTTCGTCATCGCTGCTTATCATGATCTGGGACTGCGCTACGACCGCGAGAAGCATCATATCCATTCTGGAGAGATTCTGCTCAGCGATGAGCAGTTGCGCCAATGGTTCACCGACGAACAGCTGCTCACTATGCGCGAGGCGGTGGAAGACCATCGCGCAAGTGCCAAGCACCCGCCAAGAACTATTTATGGAGCCATCGTTGCCGAGGCCGACCGGCAGATTGATCCACTTACCGTAGTGCATCGCACGATGGCGTATAGCCAAAAGCTATTCCCGGAAGGAGATTTTGAAACCTTGTACCAACGTAGCCTCGAACATCTTTTGGAGAAATATGCCGAGGGAGGCTATTTGCATCTTTGGCTCAACAGCGAACGCAATATCCAAGGCCTGGCATCGCTTCGTGCCCTTATCCGCGACGAGTCCCGTCTCCGCACCCTCTGCCAAGCCTGGTTCGATAGCAGGAGGATATAGTTATGATTGCATGATTGTTTGTATCGTTTGTCAGGCAATGGATTTGTCCATATTTTACTCCACTTTTGCTCCGGTGGCAGTGTAACGCGTGCCGTTAGGGAGAAAGATGAAGAGTTGGCCGTTTCGCTCAGCAAAGTTGACGATTATACGAAAATGTGCATAAATTGAGCATCTTCTAGTAAAAAAATTTGCATATATTGATAAAAAGTAGTACCTTTGCACCGATTTTGACTTTTCAAAAAGACAAAATGCGCCATATTTTGACTTTTTCAATCGACAAAATTAACAACATTTTGACTTTTCCATTCGACAATTATGGACAGATTAAACGCTAAGTACCTGCATTTATTAGACCTCGTGTCATTGGATTACACGCGGTATTTGTATTCCCAAATCAATTGGGATAATCGTCTTATTCTGCTAAAAGGTCCGAAAGGCGTTGGTAAAACGACTCTACTCTTGCAGCACATCAAGCGCACATTTGACGACAAATCGAAGGCGTTCTATGCGTCGGCTGACAGTTCGTGGTTTGCTACGCACTCCATAGTCGATTTGGCGGAATACCTATATTCTCATGGCGTAACGCATCTTTATCTGGACGAAGTACATAAGTATCCCGCGTGGGATAGACAGATTAAGGAGATCTATGATTCGTTTCCGAAACTGCATGTGGTAATCACTGGTTCGTCGATGCTGCAACTGAGCGAAACGCAAGCTGATCTGTCCCGTCGTTGCAGACCATACACGATGCAGGGACTGAGCTTCCGCGAGTATCTGGAGTTGGAGGGAGTAGCGCAACTACAACCGATTCCGCTGGAAGAAATACTAAAAAACCATCCGACGATTGCGGCACACATAACCAACCAAATACCTGTGTTGAAACATTTCGAGCAGTATCTGGATCATGGCTACTATCCGTTCTACAAAGAAGAGGGCGACGGCTTTGCCATTCGGTTGGATAACGAGGTGAATTCCATCATTCAGGTGGAAATGCCCTCTATGACAAACATTTCTTATGAACTGGTATATAAGATTAAGACATTGTTAGGCATCTTGGCAGAGATCAATCCCTATACGCTTAATGTTTCCGACTTGGCTACGAAGTTAGGCGCATCGCGTGACAGTGTGTATAAGATGCTCGATTTGATGCAGAAGGCGGGACTTATCAGGCGCCTTTATCAAAAATCCGGCGGTATGAAGATTCTGCAAAAACCCGAAAAGATCTTGTTTGACAATACCAACCTGATGTATGCGTTGGCATCTAACACTGATGTTGGCACATTGCGTGAGACATTTGTGGCGAACATGCTCAGCAATCATAGTATTTGCATGCCGGAGTCCGGTGATCTGCTGATGGATGGCTCAATACTCTTTGAGGTTGGCGGCAAGAACAAGAACTATAAGCAGATAGCCAATATCACCGACAGTTATGTCATTGCTGATAACATCGATGTCGGCATGGGCAATAAGATTCCTCTATGGTTGTTCGGTATGTTGTATTAATCGTCTATTAATAACCCAACAACAGCAATCATCCAAAGATCTGTAGTACAACAGCGAGCGACTCTGTTTTGAGCCGCTCGGTGTATTATCATCCAAGATTTATTCTCTTTTTCCTTTCACTTTTCACTTTTCAATTCCCCCTTCCTCCACTTTTGCTCCGGTGGCAGTGTAGCTTGTGCCATCAGGATGGTTGAAGATAATCTACTAACTGAATATGTTATGCTTGGTTTTAGATTTTTCGTTGTAGTCCATTAGGATTTGCCTGATCTTTTTGCAGTCACTTTTGTCCAAGCACTTGGCTGTTAGTTTTCCGCCAACGGCTTGGATGGTGATGTCTGCACCTATGAGATGCTGATCAATGGTTACACGACGAATGAAACGGAAGGCAAGTGTATCTTCGTCAACACCGATCAGGTACTTGTTGCGCTTGCGGATAGTGATGGTTTGTTCGTTGGTGTCAATCTCTATTTGCCACGGAGTTAATATATCCGCTGCATGTCCATTAGCCAGCAAGGAGGCTTCGGAGGAAGAAAATTTGTATGTCATAGTTTATTATCTTTTGTTTATAAAATTATTTGCTCCTTTTATAATTTCTGTTACCGAGTCCAATGCTTTTTCGTCGAACTCCCCAAAAAGATTGCGTAATTGTTCTTTCGCCTCATTTTGAATATCTTCCGTTATGCAAGATGCAAGTGCTGTAATAGTGGCGGTAATTGCTGCTATATCATCAGTATAACCCATTCCTGCAATTGCATCGGGTAGAAGATCCACAGGAAGTACAAAATAGCCGAGAGTACCTATAATCATAGCCTTCTCTTTCAGATTGATATCTCCTGATTTCAGCAAGTAGAATAACAAAAACATAGGATAAAGGACAGTGGCACCGATAGATTTTCCGAACTTACCTATTTTCTGCCACAATTCGCTTTCCGAAAAATATTTCTCGTACAAATTAAGGTTGGCAGTAATATCTTCCAACTTTACCTCAGAGATAGAGGTCTTAATTTTATTTGTGCCATCAGATACTTTTTGAGATGCAACAGAAGCCGTTTGTTTGATAGAATCTATAAATCCCATAACTATAATGTTTGAGCGTATTTACTATTGGGTTTCGTCTTTATATTTGCCCAGAAGTTCAAAATAGAGAGTGACGGATAGAATCAATTAAGTATCACGATATTGAAGCCAAAGGTTTTTAACAGTTCAGTCAGACGTTCACGACCGAACTTGTCGGCTTGCTCCAAGATGCCATAACCGATTGCATCATCCTGGATTCGCACACGTGCACTTGCCTGGATAGCTGTTACCTGCTCGTGTGACCACTTGCCTTCCTCCACATATACCTCGCAATTGGAAGGATTGACAATCACGTCAAATATCTCCGGCTTCGGCAGAGTCATCGTCAACGTATCACCGGATATGGCAATGGCATCGTCAGCGACTTTCGACAAATCGAATCCCGCACGCACCTTTCCGTCCATGATAAGACAGATCTCATCTTTCGAAACGGCGCCTCTGCCCAGCATTTTAACAACCTTGTTTGTTGTGTTTTCGCTGTCTTTCACCTCCGCCATAACAAGTTCCTCATAGTAGCAAGCGGAAGTAAACTCGGATATGTTGCGGATTTCGGTGATCACATTCGCAGTCTTCTCATACTGCATGCCCTTACCGAACAGATTGTCAAAGATGCTTAAACCTGCATATTTATCTGCCACATACAGCCCCACTGCTGCAACTACAAGAATGGTAACGCATACCAATATCACTCTAACACTTCTCATATTCATGCAAATTTAATGGTTATTCGTTCATATCCCAATTGTTTGAGCAGAGCTCTGAAAAACATCTCCGCGTTCTTGCGGGCATCGTCCAGGATACCGAGATTCGGTACATCTTCACGGATATCAGCCTCGCCGAGTTGCAACAGTTCATTGCGCTCCTTGGCTGATATGTCCATACGCAAAACACCAACTTTCTCATAAACGATCTTTGCTTCATCTGCCGGCATATTCATTGCCAGCAATTTCGGTTGCGGAAGAGTAATCTCAATGCTCTTTTCATTGATTACCACACTTTTTGGATCGAACTCACTCATATCAACACCGGCTTTCAGTTTTGCCTGACATGAGAATAGGATCTTCCTGTCACCGATCGTGTACCAAGCGACATCACTGCCTTTAACCACTTTGGTTACTGTGTACTCCACAGTCCCCAGTTCGCTCAATGCAGCCATCTCCTGCATTTTACTTTCTGTCTTCTTCTGCAAGTCTTCGCCGCAACTCATCAGCGCAACAGTACAGAGAGACAGAATAAAGAATTTTGTTTTCATTATGACTATAAATTATATATCCAATTCCGAATCATCACTCAGCATTTGCTGCACAGAGTTGATGTCAGCCAATGCTTTGAAAGGACTTGATGCCGCCAGTTCGTTGATGGAACTCAAGCCGGCAGAAAGCATCGCGTTGTCTCCTGTCTCAAGAGCTTTGTCAACGACCTCAAACTGTTTCATGAATATAGCACTACGCTCATCAAACGATTTCGCCAGATAGTCCTTAAGGACATCGCGCATAGCCTCCACTTTTTTGATGGCGACTTCTGCATCGGCAAGAATCTGTGTGCGTTTTGTTTTCTGCAATTCGGTGAATTTGGCAACTTCTCCTGCTACACTCACAAAACGGTCAAAACTCTCTTTGGCAGCTTCCGGACTGGAGAAGTCCATCTTCATTGCACCAAAAACGTCGTTAACAAACTGCTCATCTTCCTCATCAGTCATCTTTTCTTTTACGGTTGGAATATCCGTAATTTCTTCTGGTTCCGTTACGACCTCCTCTCCAGATTCAACAACAAGAGGTTCTGTTTCTTCTTCCGTATCCTGAAGCACTTGTTCCTCTGCAGGTGCATTATTCAATGCCGCAATCGCATTCGCAGCCAGCTGCAATTGCTCTGTCACTTGATTACCAGCGAACTGCGAAATGATTGACTCAAATGCATCATTTTGCGTCAATACACCCACATATTCCGATATTTTTGTAACGATTTCCTCCCCATGGGGATTATTCGAAGCAATAGATGCCACTTTAGGTACCATATCAGAATAAATCATGTCGGAAATTTTATTACCGTCAATCGTTTGTCTATGTATGGTTTGCGTAATCACGTAAGCAATAAATTTAGACAACCATTCGGTTATTCCGGTAAATTGTTCCGGCTTAACATCATAGTTGTCCTGCATGGATTTCGACAACTTTTTTGTCGATAATGCCAATGCCGCATTAAGAGATTTTTCTCCGGCCACATCCCACGCTTTTGCAGCAAATATTCCTAAGTGATTTTTTATTTGTACCATGGTTTCTGATAGATTTTATTTAAGCTGGTTGTTTAATACATTCAGTACATTGCCTTTAACAACGCCCGACATTTCGCTGACATTGCCTTCCTCGTCCATTACCGGAACTTGTGCCAATTCGCTCATGGATTTGATTAATATGGCTGTTTGTTGGAAAATTTTGATGTGCTCCATATTCTGAGCATCAAAACCTATCATAATGTCAGCCAATTGATCAAGTCCTTGCATACAACGTTCTTTCAACTGCAATGTTACATCTTGCAGTTCCAATGCGCGTTTATTAACGTTATCCAAGATTGTCCAACCAAGTTCCATTTTTGCCTTAAATTCTTTCATATCTGCAAGATACTGTGTGGCCTCAGTATGTTTCTTGGCAAAATATGCAGTAGCTACGACACTTGCGGATGCTAAAGCGACAACTCCGGTCAACGTACCCAACACTGCCATTCCGCCGGCTACGCCCAATCCTCCGGAAGCGATACTACCACCTCCTAACCATGCAAACACCGCATTGGTAGCAGCGGCACCATGCAGCGATGCGATTGCAGTGCCTGTGCTCGCCGCTGCAAATTGTGTCACGAGAGCAGGAACTCCCATAACAACTGCTATTGCATTGCCACCTGAAACGGCCAGTGTTTTCAGTGCCGTTGAGGCATTCATATTAACTGTTTCAAGTTCTTTAACTTGTTCGGGCGTAATATTGATACTGGTCATCAGTTCGTATTCCTTAACCTTTGCTTTTTTCTTAATCAGGTCAAGATAGATAATGAACTTACCGACTGTTTCATGTAATGCGTCAAGTCGTATTCGGCCAAAAGTATCCAGAATCTTGTTACTTTCTTCGCGTCTGCGTTCGTTCTCAGTCTCAATGTAGGCTTTTATTTCGTCAGCTTCTGTTTTAGCTATTTTTGCTGCTTTACCGTCTTGATATGCCTGCACTCCGCTGATTGTCTTACCTATTTTAACAGCGCCTCTTCCTGCCTCTGTGACAATATCAGGTATACCATCTCCATCCGTGTCCTCCGTTAATCTCGTTTTAACGGAATTTCCCATATTGATATACGTTTCCTTGTCAGACAAAGTTTGTCCTATTTGGATGTAAGTATCTTTGTTAGTTACCACTTCTGCGGCTGCAGCCGCTTTGTCTTTAGCGACCTTCGCTGTTTCCGCCACCGACTCAGCAGTCTTTGCTGCAGCGTCAGCAATTGAACTTCCTACATCAGAAGCCGCTTTTTTTACTTTGTCAAAAAAAGTACTCATATAAAAAACGATTTAGTTTGTATATCCTTCGTATCCGATGTCCTTAACCTTTAATTCAGGAACATCGGGATTGCCATCTAATCCTAAAAGCTCTCTATTGATAGCCTCAGCTATGTCCCTCGCAATCTTAATTGCTCTCATATCCCAGCATATTACACTCCATGCAACTCGAAGCGAAACAGCGTTAACCTTGTTTTCTAAGTGTCGAGCAAAGAGTGCGGGATTTGAGTTGTTGTGATACTTTTGTTTGTCCGCACACAACGAATACCTATTTTCTAAAACATCTGATAAAGAGTGATAAAAAGCGTCAAAAGCCAATGTGTCGTTCAAAGTGATATTGGGATTTGAAAAAGCAGTTTCACCTTTTTTCAAACCATAGCTAAAATGGAATTGCGTCGGATATTTCGGCTCAAATTGTCCGCTACTTGGCATCAGTGTGAACACCCAACTATCCGAGGCGTTTGCCAAATAATTCATGTCTTCCATAAACTCCGTATTCCCGGGAATATTCAATTCTGGCTTATAGGTATAATATGACAAATACGGGCGAGTCTGTCCTAATTCGCGAGAAATATAATTAAATCCACCAATCATCGCGAGATAATAGCTCCACCACCCCATAATCGGGTCAACGATATTACCTGGAGAAAAAATGGTCACCTTGCTTCCTCTATCAATACATTGTCCATACACTGTATTTAATGTATAAAGTTCTACTGCCAGCATATCTTGTGGGTGCTCTTCTGCGGTTTGAGTGACCCCGACATTGATGAGGCGATAGTGGTCATCATTTCTTACTGCATCAAGAATCTCGTCCTCCTTAAGACCCAAGCGCGCCTGTATTTCAGTTATAGAAATATATTTAGGTGCAATTTGGTATCCTGTAGGTCTATCTAATTTTCGCTCAAAAGCCAAGTGGAGTGTTTTTATATTTTCATGTATTTGAATTGCTTGTTGTTCTTCCTCCATCGCCCCGATAAAACCGCTAGAGACGATACCTGCAGGAATAGCAAATACTGCAACACCTAATAATCCAATTACGTTAGCCACAATCCGACCAAGCAAAGTAATAGGCTTTGGAGGAGCCATCTCACCCGGGTCTTGGATACATTTCACAAATGTCCATAATAAAGACGTTGGGAAATGCTTATATACAGTTGGCTGGGCAAAGTGTTCTGCCAGATACAGAATAAACGACAAAACCAATAGCAGCACAAGCATCAATTCAAAGGTCACCAAGAGTTGGCTTTTGGTCTTGGCAAATGCCTGCTGCAACAGATAAAACGGATTTCTATCGGTATGATGCTGTACTACAACATAATTGTCATCCGCTCCGTCATCAGCCGCAGCAACAACTTCCTGAGTTTGATCGCTAATTAATACAATACTGTCACTTACGACTTTATTTTGTTCGTCGGATCCGGAAACGCACGACGCAAATAAGGTCACTATCAACAGCGACAAACAAATAATGTATTTATTCACTAATCTCATACTTTATTTCTCTCATTTCAGCGATTCCTTGACGCTTTCTATTGTATTTCCATTGTTCCCTCAACTGAGTCTGCTAGTCAAGCCTGCCGGTTCTTACTACATAGCCTTACATTAAGACATAATATAAAACACTGCAACAAGAATTAGCATTATTATTCCAACAAGTCTGAATATCCATTTTATTCTTTTTCCAAACCCGGTACGCTTATCCACGGACGTGAATATTCTTTCCATTATAGCAATAACACAAAAGAGAAGAAAGAAAAACAATCCAAAATCCATAATATTTCAATGGTTTGCCTATACACCATAAGGTTCTATATAATTGGTTATATCATTACTTATCATCATTAGTGTCGCAAAGTTACTTCTCTCGCATATTGATTAGATAGTAAGCACGGGAGCGTTCAAGCTCCCCTGCCCTGTTTAATTTCGCCTAACAGGCACTATGATTTCTCGCGCTTGAGAGATTCACGAGCGCTTTCAATCTGACGTTTCAGTGAATCGATAGCACTATCATGGCGTGCAGCGGCATCGATTTTAGATTTACGATAAGATGCCTTGCTCGAAGGTGAAGATGCACCTTTAACCAAAGAAGCATAACGCTCATTATCGCGCTTCTTGGCTTCTTTTTCTCTGTCAAGACTTGCACGCAAGTCGATAATACGCTTGCGATAATACTCTTTACTCATAGTGATTCTATTTTAAGGATTAATTATTTCAGTTTTCGTTTATTCATTACATATTCGCGCCACATATCGCTGATAGCGGGATTGCCATCCATATTCAGAGGATAAGCGCCAAGCGAAATCGCTGTCATTTCCAACATGTCAACCAACTCTTTGTCATCAGCAAGTTCTATCCATTCGTAGTAACAACGGCTTAAGATGGCACTTATCTCCGCTTCTGCTTTGGTTGCATCAACATTGGAGAATAACAGAGCGTACAATGTTCTGCGTAATGTTGAGTTATCCATTGGTCCATTGATGTGATGTCTAAATCTCTTACGCCCGTTGATACTCTTGCCGAAATAGAGTGCACAATATGTATCTTCACCAATCTTCTTTTTCTTCAGGCGAGAATGATATAGATAATGCATTTGTGCGTCTTCAGGCTTATCCTTTAGATATTTCTCGATAGCTTTAATCGGTTCTGATTCACAAGAGAACCACCAGCGATAGAGAATGGGCACATTGTGCGGAAGATCCGTTGTAAGCGTTGTGCCATTAGACAATTCAGATATTGGTAGATAATAACAATTCATAATCACAAAAGCGGAAGCTGCTGCACGCAGCAGCTTCCTTACAGGGTGTTTAGAAATTTCTCTTTGTCTTGCAAGTCATCGAACCAGCTTGGTCACGATTCAAGCATTTAGTACCCGATGCGGGATTAACTACACCCATGCTTACAACCAAATTTACAGATTTCATAATCTTAGTTATTAATAGTTACAGAGGATTTATGGGACCTCATTTGCCCGTTTCTTTATATTCTCTATGCAAAGGAGAGAAAACATACTCAGGTAGAAGTTCAAGATTTTCCTTTAGCGATTTTCCATTAAGCACATCTACTCCAGCCCTCAAATTCATCATTAAAGAATACTTGTTTTTTGCACAGTAACAGTCATTCTCATTAGAGTGAAAAGGAGTTCCATGCTCAGCGTAGCTATTTCCGGCACAGAAAGTACAGCACTTACAATAGTCATGAGTTCCGCACTCAACATATTCAGATTCCTTTGCTCCTAATAATTTATTCAGTTTTGGGTTATTCGTTATAATAGAATGAAAGTCTTGTTGTCTTAAATCGCCTAACTCCATGTGCATAGCGACACAAGGGATTAACTTTCCGTTAGGCATTACACAAAACGTTCCTTGACCGGCCAAACATGGCACTCCTTGTTTACATGGAGCCGGATTGGAAGTCATCTCAAAGTCTTCATTTTTAGATTCAACATCCGGATCCATCATTATCAATTCCATTTCTTCAGGAGTGAGACGAAGATGTTTCGTGGCACAGACATCGCCATCCATAGAACTTATTACTCCATAATCAATCGAAATAGGACATGACAATTTTTGTGCAAGGGATTTTAGTTCCAAATAGGACTTTACTCCAGGTCGCATAAGTACACAATTGATTCCAACAGAAATTCCTCTATCTTTAAGAGCATGGATTACATCCATTGTTATTTGCCATGAACCTTTCTTACGCGTTATACCATCGTGCATTTCCGGATTAGCAGCATATAGAGATATGCGTACGGTTCTTGGGTAAAACTTTGCGAGTTTATCTATTTGATTAACTATCTGCTGCCCATTTGTAAGTATCGCAATAGCGATGTCCTTTTGGTACAAGTATTCAATAATTCCCCAAATGTCTTTATAAGAAAAAGGATCTCCTCCGCTGAGAGATACTGATACTAAACCGGCATCGCACATCTGGTCAATAATACGCTTGTAATCGGACAGAGTAAGCTCATCAAAATCTGCTCGGCCGCTTTTTTCCTCATCATTACGAGTGGCGCCTAAATTATAACAATGCAAACATCTCTCACTACAACGATATGTGAGTTCAAATAATGCCCCTGTAATTTCTGTACAATCAGCTACTGCATGATAATACGCTTCTTCTACGCTACTTATATCACAATGAATGTAATGCTCTGCATTATCGCCTATATAGGTCGTTATATTGGGCTGTGAGGCACAATGTTTTCTATATTGCTCGACATCGCTATAAGTAGGATATTTTTCCGACAAAAGACCTATCTCCACCAAAGAAGCAAAGAAAGGCAGAATGGAATCTGGAGAAATATTTAATGTCTCTGATATTTGAGAAACGGACACCTCTCCATTACGACTGGCTGCAAGTATCATACCAACAACATCAGCAGATTCATGTTCAAAGAAGTACTCTCCGTTCATGAGTAGATTGAACATGATTGCAACATGCTTGGTTGCGTTATATTTGCCACATGTCCATTCCGGACGATAAAAAATGTTATTCTTCATTTAGTTTTATTATATGTCTTTCCGTTTTCGAGTGCAAAGTTAGCATTTTTTTTTGATATATACAAAGTCCTTTTTGGTTCTTTTCTGCTTGGGATTTGCATAAATCCTTATTTTTTAGTAATTTTGCAGTGCTTTTCAGCAAGCGTCCATGCGCAAAAAAAGCATGAACGGTTCTTGTTCATGCCTTGAGGTCGTAGGAAAAACCTGTAAATGTCAACAAGAAACGTCCATGCTAATGATGGACGCTTGCTTGATTTGTTCCGACATTTACACGTTATGAAGTTTCCTACGTTTCAAGGCGTGTTTCGAACAAACAGCAAACGCTATAAATCAATATGTCTGCGCAACGCTTTGCGCATAATCTTCGGTTTAACGTCGGGAAGCGACGAGGGGGCGTGATCTATTTTAACATCCCTTTGACCATCTTTCGCAGTTCTTCCTTATTAGGGAGGAATAGTTCATACTTCGAGACAAACAGATTGCTATCCACGTCAATTTTTCAGATGTCTGAAAATTTTGCGAAGATTTGTCAGATGTCTGACATTTGGGAAACATCAAGTAGAACTTGCGCATGTTGTTCAAATTAGGATGGCTATAGCCTCGCCCGACTCTTGCGCGAAGAATCTTGGAAAGGTTGGAAAGCATAGCAGTTCCGTACTTTGCACGCTTGTTACCATCCTGTTCAAACTCAACAATATGACGACCAATCCTCCAATATGTCGTTTTGATGGTTTCGCTGATGCTAATGGCTAAGGCTCTTTTTCCATCCTCTATTTCTTGCACAATCTTGTCGGCAAGCAAGGAAAGATCTGCATCAGGCAACACAACTGGATGATCAATCTTTGCAAGTTCGTTATTCATATTTCTATGTGGCATTTCATTCATGTCGTATTCTTACTATCAGAACAGGTTTTCTCATAGTGATTGTAACTATCTATAAAATGATAGTCATCCATATGGTTAAACTTTTGTGGCTACAAAGTTACAAAAAAAAACTGATATTTGCAAATAAAGATCAAAAATAGTCGCAATTTTGTATAATTATTTGCATATTTTATGTAAATATTCGATTTTTTATGGTTCAGAAAGCAGATTATTGATAAATTCAGTCGTCTTATTAGTCCAAAACGTGTATATTTGGTCGCGACGTAATTCATCATCAGGATACAGGTTCATGAGCGAGTCACGAATAGCAAAGCCTCTCTGAGATTCCTCGGAAATAGCCGAAATTTTAGTTATTACATCATCTGATTGTTCTGCCGCGTGACGGATAGCTGCATAGTGTTGCTCCAAAGAGGTGTTGACCCGCTCGAGCATCAGTTGTTCCTCTTGCTCGGCAGCATGGCGCTCGTTTTGGGCGGCATAGAAGAGACTCGCTGCAACAGCCAACAAACAAACGGAAAATATAACAGGTAATGCGCGAAGTACTCGGCGCGTTACGGCATAACGGCGCGGATAAATCTTCCGGAGCAGTTCTTGCGCTTGCGCATTCTCGTTACGTATATCGTCGGCGGAAGCATAGATGCTGTCATCCGTTTCGCTTAGCCCGAAATCGATAAGTTTGACGTTACAGCCATTACGCGTGATGAGTATATTATCGCCTTTCAGATCGCGATGAGTCAGCTGGTGCGCATGGATATAATCCAAAGTGTCTTGCAGTTGTCCGACTACTCGTTCGCGGGCAGTCCAAGACGGTTTGGCAAGCAGCCATTGCGTTAAAGTCTGCCCTTCGATATACTCCTGAACGATACACTCCCCTAACCCTTCGACAGGTTCAAGGGAAAAGGTTGTTGCTATATTCGGATGGGATAAGGCAATACCGGTTCGGAACTCACGTTGCAGCATCCGGCGATATTCTGTGAGCGCACGATGTTCGGGACGCAGGGCTTTGATCAGGAATCGCCGGTCGTACCGTACTCCGCTATAGATAAGGCAGTTCTTGCGCTCCTGAAGGAGCGTAAGATCCGACCATTCGGTGTTCCATGTATCGGAAGCTATGAAGCCGGAAGAACTCGGGCTGTTATACTCTGCGGACATAGGTCAAGCCGTGACGTTTGCCGGCCACATAGGTTTTTGGAGGTTGATTTTCTTGGACTACATTATCCAGATACATAGGGCGATTGACAAGGAAACAAACGGCACTACACGTATCACCGGCATGCAACTTGCTATTCTCTGCCTCCACAACCGTAAACCGGTTCGTTCCTTCATAGCGCAATACCGCGCGTCGGTTCGGTCGCCAGGCTACTTCCACACAATCTCCTGCTTGCAGCTCATCAGCCCGCACACCTTCTCCCACAAATGTCTCACTGTCTGCTTCCTGACGGTCAGAAAGCGCCTGCAAATACTCCTCCCATGAAGCGTATCCTAATAAATGGCATAGAATAGAAAGTGTAGTATGACGTGGCGTTTGCGCGCCGTCGATATAGTTCCACAGGCGCTTTAATGTGGTGGGAGACAGGTATTCGTGCGATACCTCCCAGATACGCAGATTGAGCCAGTCGAAATCCGTAGGCGTACGCATTTCCCGCCCCATAAGCTGCTCAATATCTGCTCGCAGCGATACTATTTCTGGTGATTGTTTTGTCAAAATATCCACAGGTGGGGATGGGATTATTCTTTATCTTTATCAGTTTTCTCTTCAAGCGGCAAAGAGGGGTGCTGGCTTTCGAAGAAACGTTTGGCACTTAATGGGGAAACGACATTCCTGCCGGTTTGTGCTTCCCGTCAGCTGCTTGCATCTTCAGTTGTCCGATTTTTTCGGACAACTCGCTTCCTTCCTTCTTCAGTTTACCTTTAAGGTCGCTCCAATATTTGCGAGGTCTGTCGGTATCGGTCAGAACTTCAATCACATCTACAATGGAGAAGAAGTATTTATCCTTCTCACTATCCCACACGACGCGAATATTACTCGCCTCGAAATGTTTTATGATTTCCTCTTGTGCCATTATGCTCGATTTGCAACTACAAAGTTACTAAAAAAAATTGACATTTGCAAATGATTTGCGAAAATATTGGTAGTTTTTTTGATTTTTTCGTAAAAATACACAAAAAAAGCCGCGCGGGCGGCTCTTTTTGTTCAATTCACTCCTTTCACCTTTCACTTTTCACCTTTCACCTTTCTCTTTTCACCTTTCGCCTTTCACCTTTCACCTTTCACCTTTCAAAAGTGTGCAGCTTAATCGGGGTCAAATCATAGTCAAGTCCATGGCAACACCAACCTAATCGCTCACTGGTCGCGTACGGTTTGCCCCTCCGATCTTTCCGCAACCTCGTCGGGGTCAAAATGGGGTCTTATCAGGGTCAAGATGGGGTTTTATCGGGGTTATCCTAGACTTTAGTCCTCCCCAAAGCCCAATCAAACCCTGACCTTCCCCATATCATCTTTGCATTTTTCTCGCATTTTTGCGAGAACTATCCCTACGTCCATTCCCGAAGGATACCATCATCCGACATTTTTTTAACATGACGGTTTGACGGTTTCTATTACCAAAATCAGCGCATTTCAACATCTTAATTTATTGTTTTTATGCGCATTGCGCAGAAACCGTCAAACCGTCAAACCGTCATGCAAAAATATGCAAAGATATATGGGAAAAAATTTCATTTTTCTTCATTTTGCAAGCGAAATGCGAGATTTTGAGTGCAAAAATTCAATCAGCTGCACGAATGGTTACTTCAAGTCGTCCGTGTCGAGGAGGATGGTGACGGGACCGGAGTTGATGAAATCGACTTGCATGTCGGCTCCGAAACGGCCTGTCTCAACGTGCAGTCCGTAGGTGGTACGGAGAGTTTGATTGAAATAGTCGTACAACGGCGAGGCTTGTTCCGGACGCGCGGCACGGATGAAGGAAGGTCGGTTGCCCTTGCGGCAATCGGCATAGAGCGTGAACTGCGATATACTGAGGATAGCCCCATCCACCTCACGCAGAGAGAGATTCATCTTACCCTGCGCATCCTCAAAGACGCGGAGTTGGGCGATCTTCTTCGCCAAGAGATCGGCTTCTGCCCGGGTGTCTGTTTCGGTGATGCCCACCAGAAGCATGAAACCCATTCCTATCCTACCGACCGCCGTGCCATCAATGCGCACCTCGGCACGGCTACAACGTTGTACTACTACTCGCATGGTTGTTCTATTTTAAATATTACCGGATTGCTTGGATGAGGGCTGTGGTCATCTTTTTCGTTATTTGGTGAACAGCCAACCGTCGTATTGGATGTCGATGGTGCTGTCGCTGTAGGCTGTGATATCAATATCGTCCAAGGCAAAAGCTACCTTATTGTCCTGCGAGTGAACGACCAATGCAGTCTTTTCGGCTTTGGCAGCAGCTATGGACGCGGTGTCGAAGAGGAGGAGGTAATTCTGTTCTCCGTATTTGAGGTTGATATGCAATACGCTACCTTGCAGACTATTAGCGGGAATAGAACGCGTTGTCCAGCGGTTGATGCGTCGGAACGAGGTGAATCCTTGCGGACACGGATACGAAACTTCATTATTCGGTGTGTAATACGCCAACGCCCACGTTAGGGTACGCATTGTTGCTGTTGAGTCAGCGGAACCGTTACTGCCATAACAGGACGTATCCAACCAGCGGTTTGCGTAGTCGTCGCCATAGTTATTGCGCATATACAGCAGGTCATCGCGCAGACTGTTGGCCTCAGATTCGGTCAGTGCGGAATTGTCCGTCAAGCCATAGATATGCAGCGGCAGTTGCAGTTGCTTGTCATTGACTATGCGGTCGATCTTGGCTGTCAGGATGGGACGAGATATACGATAATAGTTCAGCGGCTGACCGGAAGTGAGCAGGAACAGCGCGGCAAACGACCAGATGATCCAATGGAAACGTTTGCGCTTGGCAACAAGCATCACGATGCAGATGGCGTAGAACCACAGCAACATCGTCAGCACATACAGACGCGGAGCAGTAATGCCGTAATCCACCACCCGACGCACGATGCCGACCGTCATCAGCACGAGCAGCGGCAGAATGATAACAGGCAACCAGCGTGTGAGCAGCCTACTCTGCCACGTGTCGCGTTTGGTTACCTCGGGATAGAGCAAGACGAAACAGAGCACGTAGCCAATCATCACACATGATACGAGCACGGATAGCAGACCTTTGGGCAGTTCCCAGTGCACGAGGATGCTGATGCCATACGCGTAGAGCACCACGATATAACAGCCAAGCAAGGGCAAGAGCAGCCACGACACGACTTTGCGGAGCAGCGAGGGCATATCGGCAGAGGTGTTGTGCTTGCGGTCGCCCTGTGGAAGCAACGCCATGAACAGCATCCCGAAGAGCATCACCGACCCAAGAACCATCAGAATAACCATCAGTTTCTCGCTCGGCTTGAAATCAAACAGCGCTCCCGTACCTGCCACCAAGCCTTCTGCACCACCGACCATCAGCCACGACACGATGCCGCTGATGAGAAGTGCACCGGCAGACGAACAGATGAAGTGCCAGGCTTTGAGGTCGTCTTGCTCCTTATGGAACGAGCCGAGCAAGGCAAAAAGGATGATGGCTGTGCCCCACGCCGCATTGCCGATGTAGAATGCCGGGAGTTCTTTGTCGGGGAACAGATTAGTATAGAACAAGAGGATGCTATACCCACCCCACAACGCAAGGGCGATACCTTCAGTCCACCAGCGCAGATGTTGGCTCCTCTGCTCTTCGCCCCACAACGATACAGCCAGGCTGATCGGTATTCCTCCCGAAAGGAAGACAAGCAGACACAGCAACCACGTTGCGGATTTCCCGGGTTGAGCAATAGTCAAATAGGTAATCAAAGCGGTTAAAGCCGTTAGCAGACAGACTGCCACGGGAAATCGCAGCACAACGCGCCGGAGCGATTGCCAAAGGTTGTGCAACGACAGACGTTGCTTGAGTGAGGCGATGTTCATAGGTTGCTATTGATCCGAATTATGCCAATTGGCTTTGCACAACCTGTGCAACCATCTTGCCGTCGGCATTGGGCAGAGCGGCCTTGATGGCTTTGACGAAGAGACCCATGTTCTTCTTCTCGGCTTCCCAGCCGTTGGCTTCTTTGGCCTGATTGAAGGCACGAACGATATCTTCTTCGCTGGCAGCCTTGGGCAAGAAGGTCTCCAGCACGTCGATCTGTGCCTGCTCGGCATCGGCCAGTTCTTTACGTCCGGCAGCGATGTATTGCTCCACCGACTCCTGGCGTTGCTTAACCATCTTCTTGATGATCTGGATCTCGTCGGCCTCGGTCATTTCCTTACCGGCATTCTCCTTGCTTGTTGACCAATTGAGGAAAGCACTCTTGATGGCGCGCAGCGTCTCAGTGCGTACGGAATCATGGTTTTTCATTGCCTCCATGATCAAGGCATTCATTTCATTCTTCATATGATTATTCTTTTACTATTTCTATTTTTGGGCAATCAGTATCGGTTATCGGAGGAACGCATCCTTGAAGCCAAGGAAGTACAGGATACCGTCCAGGCCGACCGTTGAGATAGCCTGCCGCGCGTTTTCCTTCACTTTGGGCTTGGCATGGAAGGCTATTCCGAGTCCGGCTTTGCCTAACATATTCAGGTCGTTAGCGCCATCGCCGACGGCAATGACCTGCGCCAGATCGATATGTTCAACTTGCGCTATGAGTTCCAGCAGCTCCGCCTTGCGCCGTGCATCGACCACCTCACCCAGATATCGGCCGGTGAACTTACCATCCTCGACCTCCAGCTCGTTGGCATACACATAATCCACGCCAAAGCGCTGCTGCAGATACTTGCCCACGAAGGTGAATCCACCGCTGAGGATGGCGATCTTGAATCCGCATCTCTTGAGTATGCCGAACAACCGGTCTGCTCCTTCGGTGATAGGCAGATGATCGATAATATCCTGCTGGACGCTTGCATCCAGCCCCTTGAGCAAGGCACAACGCCGCGTGAAGCTCTCCTTGAAGTCGATCTCTCCCCGCATAGCCGACAGGGTGATGGCTTTGACCTCATCCCCCACTCCAGCTCGCATCGCCAACTCGTCGATGACCTCGGTCTGGATGAAGGTGGAGTCCATATCCACGCAGATGAGTCGTCGGTTGCGGCGGAACATATCATCTTTCTGGAAGGATATATCTATACCCTCTTCCCGGGACACCTCCATCAGTTCGCGCTGCAGCGCCTCTCTGTCGGGCAGGTTACCGCGCAGCGAGAACTCGATACAACTGTGGCGTTTTTCAATTGGGAGATCAACATTCGGGCGGTCACTGAGGCGCAAGATATTATCGATATTCAGTTGCCGCTTAGCCACCAGTTCTGTGACGCGCGCTACGTGACGCGCATTGATCTCCCGCGCCAAGAGCGTAATGACGTATCGCTCCTGCTCCTGCCTGCCAACCCATGCGGCATACTCCTGTTCGGTGAGGGGCGTGAAGCGTACGATCATCTCCAAGCGCGAACAGCAGAACAGCACCTCCTTGATCATATCGCCGCTCTGGGTTGCGTCGTCCACACGAATCAGTATACTCAGGTTCAATTGGTGATGCAGATTGGACTGACCTATATCCTGAATAAACGCGCCGTACTTGCCTAACACTTCGGTTACGGCAGCGGTCACGCCGGGCTTATCAAAGCCGATAATATTAATCAATATAAATTCTCTCATATCAGGGCGAAGTGATTGTTAGTTTGTCATATTCCCTTATTCGGTTACTCTTCGGCGGACGAAAAATCACGATCAAAGAGGGCAAGACGCTCGTCGAGCGCGGGGAATTGATCCTCGCGGATAGACGCTGCACAGCCGCGCATACCTTCGCGTTTGGCACCTGTAGAGACGAGCGAGATTGCCGACACACCATAGTAGATGAGCTTGTTGAGCAACTGTTCGCCAGTCCAGTTTCGATAGGTGAAGGTGAAGAAGAATCCGTCGCCAACAGGTTGGTCATTGGCATCCTTGTCATATACAACATGGAAGTGATGTTTCTCCATGATCTGCTTGATGCGATGTGCCTTATCGGCATAGACGTGGGTATTCTGCACGAAGTTGATCTTCCCTTCTGCAGCCGCCTTCATCATCGCCGCCATAGCATATTGCACGGAGTGCGATACACCCGACGAGATAGCATAGAGAATCTGGTAGACGAGCGTACGCATGAACTGTCCATCACTGTTGTAGCGCTTGGTGAGTGCCGGGAAATGACGATGTGCCAAGTCGGGATTGACAGCAATAACAGCCGCCCGTTCACCTGCGTACGAGAAGATCTTGGAGCAGGAAACGAGATGTACGCAGTTCATCGTATATCGTCCGATAGTAGGCTGGAAGGGTGCCTGATAGGGTTTGCCGCGATTCGGGTCACGGAAATCCATATTCAGGTACGCCACATCCTCGATGACGATGGTGTCGTAGCGGTTAGCCAGACGACCGATGATACGCAGTTCATCCTCGGTGAGGCACATCCACGAGGGATTGTTCGGGTTGCTGTAGAGGATAGCGGAGATGTTGCCTTTCTGCAATTTCTGCTCGAGCGCATCGCGGAGCTTGTCGCCACGGAAGTCGCCTATATCGATGGAATCGACCTTAAGACCGATGACGCGGCTCTGCTGTTTCTGCACAGGGAAACAGGGATCGAGGAAGAGGATGGTATCACGATCCGGCCGCAACTGCGAGATGAGCGTATCGAGCGCATAGCAGCCTTGCATAGAGCCTACAGTAGGCACGATGCACTCCTCGGGGATACTGATGCCCAGGAAGGCACGAATGAACTCGGAAGCGGCAGCGGTAAGCTGCGGAATACCCGTGATGAGCGGGTACTGGTTGGCGCAACCGGCACGCAAGGCAGCTACCTGGGCTTCGATGCCGATCTGCTCGGCCGGCAAGCCCGGGTTGCCCAGCTCCATATGCACATATTCGCAGTCGGCCTGGCGCTCAATCTCGCGCACAATGCCCACCATCTGGCGGATAGTGGCGTTTCCTAACTCGTGTGCATCCATCAAGCCAAAGGCTCCGCACACATTATCTACGAGGTTCTTATCAAGTGGGTAGTTCATGGTAGTTATTTTATTAGTCGAAAGACCGTCCCTTCGGGACTCAAAGACAAAAGACAAAAGACTAATTACTCTTTGAGCGTTAGCGGTCTATTCATTGATCATCGTGACATCCATATGCGGATATGCAAAGGTGAATCCTTGCGGCGGGAGCTCGGTGTAGAAACGTTCCTGCAGGTCGAAGAATACGCCCCAGTAATCCGAGCCTTTCACCCAGCAACGTGCCACAAAGGTAATGTCGTTCTCGTTGAGCGACTTGAGTGCCACGAACGGTGCAGGGATTGCCGCCATACGGTAGCCAACTGTGGAGAGTTGGAACTTACTGATGTTCAGATCCTTGTACAGCTTATCCATATCCGTATCGGCAGGCAGCACGCGCTGGTCGGAGTTCATGATGTTGAGGATAGCCTGCTTGCAAGCCGCAGCATCCACGCCATACGAGACGCTCACGAGCCACTCCACCCTACGCAGCGGTCGACCGCTGATATTGTTGATCGTTCCGTTGGCCAGGGCACCGTTAGGCAGGATGATGACGCGGTTGTCGGGCGAGAGGATCTTGGTGACGGTGATGTTCACCTCGATCACTGTTCCGCTCTGCCCCTCTGCCTCGATGAAGTCACCCGCCTTGAAGGGTTTGAACGCCAAGAGCATCAGTCCTCCGGCGAAGTTCTGCACCGTGCCGGACAGAGCCATACCTATGGCCATTCCTCCGGCAGCCAGAATGGCAGCCAGCGAGGTGGTATTTACGCCTAAGGTGCTGACTGTTACGATGATAAGCAGCACAGTAAGCGTGATAGAGACAAACGAGGTAATGAACGATGCCAAGGTAGGTTCAACCTTCTTGCGGACGAAGCCTTTCGCCAAGCCTTTCTTGAGCAGGCTGATAAGCCATATGCCCACGATATAGATAAGCAAGGCAGCTACGACCTTGAGGCCGAACTGCGTCACCTTGTCCACAAAGATCTGCCAGAACCCCTCGGGGTCAGCCTTGGCAAACTCGATCATCTGTCTGGCACCCTGACGGACACTATCCGCAGGGATGATAGGGATATCTTGTAAGAATAACATAATAATGTACGATTTATGAATGTACGATGTACGATTTATTTACGATTTAGCGCAAGCGGTCAGCGGCGCGGACAAGCGCCTCATCCTTGAGGATAGCACGCGTAGCCATGAGCGTGAGTACCATACAAATCAGCGGGAACGAAGCCCACGGGGTGATATACCACTCCACTTCGGCAACCATCTTTACCAGCCATACATAGATAGCTACGACTCCGTAATAGCCTATGCAAAGCATCACGGTGAAGATGTTCAGGCGAGCTTGCAGGATGCGCTTGTTGAAGAGGAAGATATCCACCAGTGCCAGCAGCGGGATAAGTGCTGAAGTTACAAGCAAGCCCCATAAGCCCTGCACATCAGGAACAAGTGCATCGGCGCCTACAGGCATCAGTTCCTGAAAGCCAATCGGCCGCAACTGCCATGTGTGAAGCATATCGGCTGCGGGTACAAACTCCACAACGGGCAGCCAAATCATGGCTATGCCCAAGGCCACTACAGCCAACAGATACAATGTTTGAATTCGTTGAATCATAAAAGTATTTACAATTTAATTATTTACAATTTACTATTTAATTATTTACTATTTAGTCATTTAATACTATATTCGATGTGCTGCTCGGTAGTATTGACGAGCGAGAAGCAACCAAAGGGTTGGATGTTTTGCTTGTTGCTGCCGCTAAGATTGCCGTACACCTGATAGCTCTCGGCATTGCCGAGCACATCGAAATTCTCGGATATCATGTAGAACAGTTCCTCCATATTGATATCGAAATAGTCGTCGGCAGGGTTGCTCGACTGCCGGCGCTCGGATATCAGTTCATTGACATACATCGACCGCCCCAGAGCAGCATACATCGTGGATTTGTACATATAATCCTCCCGTGTGCGCGCGAGCATATACGCGTTAATATGTATGGTATCAGCGGTATCGTCATAGATATCGGCCATATACCCCATTCCGGGATAGAGCACCAGAGCTATATCTCTATCGGTCAGCGCGGGCTGCATATGCAGCTGATAGCCGGCATAGTATCCGGAAGGAGTCTGATAATTGTCGTAATAGGCAAAGGCCTCATCGCGCGAGTAAGCAAACATGCTCATTCCTTCCTCGTCGTATTCGTCGGTCATGATGGCCGATTGAATGGTCAGCACATCATTCATATCGCCCGTATATGCCGGCACGTGCATATGGCACCACAGTTCGCCGTACTCAGAAACGGAATCGATGCTGAGGGTGAAGGGCTGCTTAACCGGGCAGACCTGCACGGCATCCGCCGTGCCGTACGTAGGATGCTCTACATGCAGACGGACGGTATCCTTGGCAGCAAATGCCAATGGAGTCATATAGCCTCCCTCGAGTATGCGCAGATATACATTGCCCGTGCCATCCATGGTCATGATGGTGTCGCTGCCCGGCGTATAGACGGCCGGTACGGCAGGCAGACTGTTGACCTGCACGCTCACCTTGGCATCCTTCAGAACAGGCAACACATAATCCTCGTCGCTGAGGAAGAACATGGAGTGCAGCACATCCACGCGGAACAGGTCGTCGGAAGACTCGGGCGGCAACTCACGACTGACGACACACAAGCGCATATCCGCTTCCTTCCCCTTGTAATCCACCGTGGAATAGAAGAAGTCGCACCCCTGAAGGAGCAACGCCAACATGAATACTATGTACAGTTCTCTTCTCATTAACCGTTTAACAATTTACCCCTAAAACCTGAACGCATAACTAACCGTGGGCAATATAGGGAATATGGATATCTGCTTGAGTTGGTTGCCCACCACCAGCATCAAGTAGGGATTCTTGTGGCAATAGGTGTTGTACACCGACACGCTGACCAGATGTTCGGCATCCTTGAGCCATCCGCCTTTCGATAGCGATGCATCCCCACTCTTCTTGTGCGGTATATGCCAGTTGAAAGCGAGGTCGAGGCGGTGGTAATCAGGCATCACGAAGTTGTTGCGCTCGGAGATGTAATCCACCCAACACATCTCGTTGGTGTCGTAATAGCGCTGCATGGCGAGCGTAGCGCGATTGCCTGTGCCATATACGAACGTGCCTGCCAGCTCGAACCGGGGCGTGATGCGGTATTGCAGCGTGATGCTCAGGTCGTGCTCGCGGTCGTACTTGGCGTGGTAGGGTTTGCCGTTGTTGATGACCATCCCCGGGCGATCGAACCGGCGCATGGTGCGACTCCAGGTATAACCTATCCATCCTGTAACAGGTCCGAACTTGCGTTGCAAGAGCAGCTCCACGCCATAACTCCAGCCATCGCCCACTGCCACCTTTTCTTCCCAACCGGACGACAAGCCGAAGAACGATGCGCCTTCCTTGTACTCCACAAGGTTCTTCGAGCGCTTGTAGTAACCCTCGACCGACAATTCGACCTGGTCGAGGATGTTGTAACTCAATCCGGCAGCCACCTGCATGGAGCGCATAGGCGGTATATCCTTCGTAACGGGCACCCACAGATCGGTAGGCGACGATATACTGGTACTCGAGAGCAGGTGCACATACTGCGACATGTAGGAGTACGAGGCCTTGAACGCCACATCCTTATGCAACATGAACCGCAAGCCGACACGCGGCTCGATGGATGGATAGGTCTTGCCATCGATATGGTACAATGCAGTCCGCAGACCGTAGTTCATCGTGAACCAGCGCACGGGGGTATATGTATCCTCGGCATACAGATACGCCTCGTGGCCAAAGATCGTTCCTTGCGTGTAGGTCGTATCGTAATTGAGGTTCATCGGTCCGAGTTCGGCAATCATCAAGTTACCTATCTGCGGACGGAACGTGTGGAGTTCGTATCCTGCTCCGAAATGTACGGAATGTTCGTCGCGCTCGTAGAGGAAATCCGTTCGTGCCACGCCGTCCATCAATCGACTCCGGTAATCGAGCGACTGATTGAACGTGGTGGTAGTAGCCGGTTTGCCCGGTTCGGACTCAGTCATCACGGCGTCCATCTGTTCGCTCAAGTTATAGCCGAACTTGAGGAAATGCGCATGTACTTGCATGGTGAGGTCGGAGCGCAAGCGATGGTCGTATTGCACCTTTGCCATCAAGTTTCCCGATGCCCAACGCAGCCCTAACTTGGCCTTTTCCTTGGTGCGCGTTCCGTCGTAGTAGGAGTTATACTCTTCCTCGCGGTTGTAGCGGATATAAATCACATCATCGCCCATGTAGAACGAAGCCGAGAGCCGGTCGTTGTTGCGGAAGCGGTGTTGGAGCTTGGCATTCACATCGTAGAAGTAATACCCTCCGATAGCACTACCATCCATCTGCCTGGCCGATACCAGCGCCATGAGCGGTGCCATAAGCACATCGTAGTACGTTCGTCGCGCAGCAATGGCAAAGGTCGTAGCCGCCTGAAACGTATCTTTCTGTTGGGATAGTTTGCGTTCGCGCAACTGTTCGCCCGTGAAGATAGGTCCTTGAGCATGAATCTTGGCAGAGATAAGCCCTACGCTCACTCCTCCGTGCCACATGGTCGGGTCACCCGCCGTCTGCTCCACATCAATCACCGAACTGAGTCGCGAGCCGTAACGCGCAGGAAAATTACCCTTGTAGAGCGTGACGTTCTTGAGTATATCGGCATTGAACACCGAGAACATCCCCATGGCGTGGCTGACGTTATAGAGCGGCACTCCATCCAGAAGGATAAGATTCTCGTCCGCTCCACCACCGCGTACGTACACGCCTGTCTGCCCCTCGGATGCCGACTGCACTCCCGGCAAGAGCTGGATAGCCTTCAGCACATCCGCCTCGCCACCCAAAGCGGGGATAGTCTGCAGTTGCAGCAGGGGAATCTCCACGGCTGACATCTGCGGCGACTCGGGACCGGAGATCGATTGCCTACCCGTTACTTCGATCTCATCCACACGAAAATTGACCGTATCCCCCGTGGTGGAAGTACGGGTGACCTGCGCGGAAACAATAGCAGGGACGAGCAATATCAGCAGCCAATGCTTACGCAAGATAATCTACGCGATAGTAATCGGCAGGCGAATCGGGTTTTTCTTCTCCTTTGGGCACATGCTGGCAAATGACCTTCACGACGCCATCCTTGAGCAGGTACTTCTCGCCCGTGGCAGGACATATAGCCCGACCATCGGCATCGAAGGTCAGCTTCTCGCCATGACGACTCACCCAGCCTATGCGTCGTGCGGGGTTACCAACCATCAGCGCAAAGTCCGGCACGTCTTTCGTTACCACGCTGCCTGCACCTATCAGGCAATATGCACCGAGCGTATGACCGCAGACGATTGTAGCGTTAGCGCCCACCGAGCAACCGCGCTTGAGCAGCGTCGGCTTGTACTCATCCTTGCGCGACACGGCCGCACGGGGGTTGATCACATTGGTGAACACCATACTCGGACCAAGGAACACGTCGGCTTCGCAACGTACGCCGGTATATACACTGACGTTGTTCTGGATCTTGCAGTTCTCGCCCAGCACAACATCCGGCGAGATAACCACGTTCTGACCGATGTTACAGTTCTCACCGATCTTGCAGCCCGACATGATATGACTGAAATGCCAAATCTTAGTGCCTGCGCCAACCTGACAACCCTCATCTACATAAGAGGATTCATGTACAAAAAATTCTGCCATATGATTATATCCATTTTTACGAGTTAGAAGAAGGCCTTGAATATATCGTTGCCGTTGGCAAAGACGAGCAAGGCTATCAAGATCCAGAAGCCTACATTATTGATCTTCTCGAGCCACTTGTCGGGTATGCGCTTGCCGGTGATCATCTCAATGAGCAACAGCAACACATAGCCGCCATCCAGCGCAGGGATAGGCAGGAAGTTCATGAATGCGAGGATAAGCGACAGGAAAGCCGTCATGTGCCAGAACGAATACCAATTCCACAGTTTGGGGAACATGTTGCCAATAGCCCCGAATCCTCCGAGGGACTCTGCGCCTTCCTTGGAGAACACGAGCCGGAACTGATGTACATACATCGCCAGCAGATCCCAACCGTACCGGATGCCTGCGGGTATGGATTCCCAGAAACCGTAATCCTTGTGTTCGGGTTCGTAGAAGGCAAACACAGGCTTCATGATGACACCCATCTTCGCATGATCGCCTATGAACAGCCGCGCCTCACCATACTCACCTTGGCGGAAGAATCCAACGGTAATACTATCGCAGGGGTGTTCAGCCAGGGCATTCTGCACCATGACAGTACATGGTGTTGCCTCGCCGTTGATACTTACGACACTATCACCGCGCTCCATGCCACCGAAGTACGCAGCATGGTTGGGGAGCACGGAATCCACCACGAACGGCATAAAATAACTGATGAGTACGTACGGACGTTTCTGATACGTATCGTCCATATGTGCCTTGGCACGTTCCTTGCGGTCATGCTCGTTGTTGAGAGCCAAGTAACGGTTGCCCAGATCTTCGGACATAGTGAGTTGTACTGTCTCTGTGCCGCGCTGAACAACTACGTTGCGCTTGCCCTCGATGATGATGGCTTCCACGATATCCGAAAGCATCTCAGGCTCTTTGCCATCGATACTGATGATCTTGTCTTGCTGCTCAAATCCTTCGGCAACCAGAATAGGCGAGTAGTACAACCCGCTATCGATGTTGCGCAGAGGCAATGAGGTATCGCCCCAATGGAAAAGCATCATGCTGAAGATAACCAGGGCGGCAATGAAGTTCACCATGATACCTCCGAGGATGATTAGCATGCGCTGCCAGGCTTTCTTGCTGCGATACTCCCAGGGTTGCGGTTCGCTGGCCAGATCGTCGGAGCCTTTGGTCTCGTCCACCATACCGGCTATGGAGCAGTACCCGCCAAAAGGTATCCATCCTATGCCCCACTCTGTTTGCTCGGGGTGTTTGTCCCACTCCTCGTCGTCGTTCTTGGCAAAGAGCTTGAAATGCCACTTGCCGTCGAACTTCTTCGCACGGAAGAGCGAGATCTTCCAGTTAAAAAACATGTAGAACTTCTCTACGCGCACCTTGAAAATGCGCGCAAAGGTGAAGTGCCCCAGTTCGTGTATCACTACCAGGAAACTTAATGCTACTATTAGTTGAATCCACTGTATGGCTGTCATAATTTTTATTTTAGTCGAAAGTCAAAAGTCAAAAGTCGAAAGCCTAATCAGTTCGCTAATAACTTTTGCACATATAATCTTGTTTCTTTATCCGTTTTTACGTAATCGTCGTAGGTGGGTTTGGCGATGAAGGGCATATCGGTCATCGCACGATGAATGAGTTCGGACATCTCGAGGAACTTGCATTTGTGCTCACGGAACGCGAGGTTCACCACTTCGTTGGCGGCATTGAGCACGCAGGGCACCGTTCCGCCTCGGTTCGTAGCCTCGTATGCCAAGCCCAGGTTCGGGAATCGAGCCAAATCAGGCTTGTCAAAGGTCAGCGAGCCTATGGCTGCCAAATCGGCACGGGGGAAGTTACTCTTGATGCGTTCGGGGTACGTGAGTGCCAACTGTATCGGCACACGCATGTCCGGAGCGCCCAATTGCGCCTTGATCGCCCCATCCACGAACTGCACCGCCGAGTGAACGATTGATTGCGGATGCACAAGCACCTCTATCTTCTCTACAGGAACCCCAAACAGCCACTTGGCTTCGATAACCTCAAAACCTTTGTTCATCATCGAGGCAGAGTCGATAGTGATCTTTGCGCCCATCGACCAGTTCGGGTGTTTCAGCGCCTGCTCGGCTGTCACTTCCGCCATCTGCTCGAGCGTAAAGTTGCGGAAAGGCCCACCGGATGCCGTAAGCAGTATCTTCTCTATCTCAGCTTTCTCCCCTATCAGAGACTGGAAGATTGCCGAGTGTTCGCTATCCACAGGCAGAATAGGTGCATGATACTTAAGTGCCAGTTCGCAGATCAGTTCGCCGGCAACCACCAGCGTCTCTTTGTTCGCCAGAGCGATAGTCTTGCCGGCTTTGATTGCCTCGATTGTCGGGCGCAAACCGGCATAACCGACCATAGCCGCCACAACAATATCTATCGGCTGAAACGTCACCATTTCTGCAATAGCGTCTGCACCTGCCCACACCTTGCATGGCTCATCCTTCAGCGCCTCTTGCAACTGCGGATACAGACTCTCGTCGGCGATGCACACTACCTCGGGTTTGAATTCCCGTGCCTGCTCGATAAGCAGATCCACCGAACGGTGCGCGCATATAGCATACACGCCGAACTTATCGGGATTATCGCGAACTATATCCAAGGTCTGCGTACCGATACTTCCCGTACTTCCTAATATGGCTAATTGTTTCATTAGAATGCAATGATCTCTTCGGGGTTAATTTCTTGTCCTTGTTTCCAAAGTTCGAACGTGAACGGGGTGCCATCCTGTACGATGGCTATCGTCTGACCGGTCTGTACTGCGTCACCCACATGGCAGAGCACTCGTCCTACATTCCTGTAAACGGACAGATACGATTGATGCAGTACCATCACGGTGTTCGTCTCATTCTCCTCGCCATCCACATATACAATCGTGCCATCGAGCGTGGCGCAGATATTCTCCTTGTTCGGTGTCTGTATCTTCACGCCGTGTCGGCCTTCGTGCGGAGCATGAGGTTCAATCACCACGCCATGTGCGGGCGTAAAGAGCGAGAAAACGGGCGTGGTGATCGGTGCATCAAACAGTAGCAGGTTATCACGTTCGCGTGCCTCGTACTCTGCAATGAATGCCTCTGTCACCTCGCTCTTGGCTTCGAGCAGTTGCTCCTGCATGATGATCTGCAGCGAGTCCAGGCTGACCACTGTATCCGTATGCACCTCACCTGCCATCACGTCGCGTACCACACCGATGTATTGCGTCTGCAAGTCAAGTGTGTGCTGCAAACTGTCAATACGCATCGACTCCTCGATAATCTCTTGTCGGAGGCTTGCCGAATAGCCTGGAAGAATATTCCTGAACGGTGTATAGACGATAAGCAGCGACAGGATGCCAATTGTGAGCAGAAACATCAGGAACAACACGGTGAACACGCCAAGTCCTGACACATGAATGTGCCAGAACTCGCGCAGCGTGTCATCGTCAATCAGCGTCAGTCGCCGCTTCTGCCGTATTCGCTTAAACCAACTTTCTTCTTTGTACATAATTATTGTTAGTCGAAAGACCGTCCCTCGGGACTCAAAGACAAAAGACAAAAGCCTAATTACTCTTTGAGCGTTAGCGGTCTTTGAGCGTTAGCGGTCTATTGCATAATCGTGCACCCTTCACAAGGCTTCAGTTGCTTGAAGAAGTCATTGCCCTTGTCGTCCACGAGGATGAAGGCGGGGAAGTTCTCCACCTCAATCTTCCAGATGGCTTCCATGCCAAGTTCGGGATATTCCACGCACTCGATGGATTTGATGTTCTCCTGAGCGAGGATAGCAGCAGGTCCTCCGATCGAGCCGAGATAGAATCCGCCGTGTTTCTGGCAAGCGTTGGTCACGTCAATCGAGCGGTTGCCCTTGGCCAGCATAATCATACTGCCACCGTGATCCTGGAACTCGTCCACATACGGGTCCATACGTCCGGCTGTGGTCGGGCCCATCGAGCCGCACGCCATACCTGCAGGAGTCTTAGCCGGTCCGGCGTAGTAGATAGGATGGTTCTTCAGGTACTCGGGCATCGGTTCGCCTGCATCCAGACGCGCTTTGATCTTGGCGTGAGCGATATCGCGACCTACGATGATCGTGCCGTTCAGGCTCAGACGTGTACCGATAGAATATTTCGTCAGGATCTTGCAGACATCCGCCATCGGCTGGTTCAGGTCGATGCGTACAGCGTCACCTTCACCTGCATTGCGCAGTTCGGCAGGAATAAGCGAAGCGGGGTTATTGTCCATCTTCTCGATCCATATACCATCCTTGTTGATCTTGCACTTGATGTTTCGGTCAGCCGAGCAGCTTACGCCCAGACCGATCGGGCAGCTTGCTCCGTGACGTGGCAGACGAACCACACGCACGTCATGAGCCATATACTTGCCGCCAAACTGAGCACCCAAGCCGATCTTGTAGGCCTCTTGCAGCAATCGCTTCTCCAGTTCGATGTCGCGGAAAGCACGGCCGGTCTCATCGCCTGTGGTAGGCAGACTGTCATAGTAATGCGTCGAAGCCAACTTAACCGTCAGCAGATTCTTCTCTGCCGACGTGCCGCCGATGACAATAGCAATATGATACGGCGGGCAAGCAGCTGTACCCAGGGATTTCATCTTCTCTACCAGGAACGGGATAAGTGTGCCTTCGTTCTGGATGCGTGCTTTGGTCTCCTGATACAGGTAGCTCTTGTTTGCCGAGCCGCCACCTTTCGTTACGCACAGGAACTCATACTCCATACCTTGTGCCGCCTCTATATCAATTTGTGCAGGCAGGTTGCACTTGGTGTTCACCTCGTCGTACATCGTAAGCGGAGCATTCTGGCTGTAACGCAGGTTACATTGGGTATAGGTGTTGAACACACCGCGACTCAACGCTTCCTCGTCGCAGAAGCCCGTCCAAACCTGCTGGCCTTTCTCGCCGTGGATAATAGCCGTGCCGGTATCCTGGCACAAGGGCAACTGACCTTTGGCAGCCACCTCGGCATTACGCAAAAACGTCAAAGCAACGTATTTGTCGTTGGCACTGGCTTCGGGGTCACGAAGAATCTTAGCCACTTGCTCGTTATGGCTGCGACGCAACATGAAACTTACATCATGAAATGCCTGCTGAGCCATCAGCGTCAGTCCTTCAGGCTGAACCTTAAGCATAGGGTGACCTTCAAACTCGCTCACACTGACATAATCCTTGGTGAGCAGATAGTATTCCGTCTCGTCCTTGCCGAGTTGGAACATGGGAGCATACTTGAATTCCATATGTGTTGAGTATTTTATTAATTTTCCTCTTCCTGCCGAAAAACGGCACATAAAATATACGTATGCGCACTGCACGCGCAAAATCGGCTACAAAGTTACAAAAAAATTTTGATATTTGCAAATGTTTTGCGATTTTTTTTATTTTTACCCCCATTTTATGCCAAAATATAATGCAGATTATAGCAATTAAATAGCAGGAAACATTTTTTTTGAAAAAATTTTTGAAAATATTTGCAAATTTGAGATTTTTTTTGTAACTTTGTAGCCGTTTTTGTGTGCATGTTGAATTATGCCCTCAAAATGCCCTAAAAATTGAAAGAAATGACCCGTTTGAGTGTCAACATCAATAAAGTAGCCACCTTGCGTAATGCACGTGGCGGTAATGTGCCCGATGTAGTGCAGTTCGCCAAGGATTGTGAGCGATTCGGAGCACAGGGAATAACCGTTCATCCTCGTCCGGACGAGCGGCATATACGCCGTAGTGACGTATATGCGCTCAAGGAGTGCATCACAACCGAGTTCAATATCGAGGGTAACCCCGAACCGGAGTTCGTGCAGATGGTTTGCGAGGTTAGGCCGACGCAGGTAACCCTGGTGCCCGATGGACACGAGCAGTTGACATCCAACCACGGTTGGGACACGATCAGGCATCGTGCGTTCCTCACGGAAGTGACCAAACGATTCCACGAGGCGGGCATACGCGTATCGATCTTCGTCAATCCCGATGCAGCAATGGTGGAGGGAGCCAAACTCGCAGGTGCTGACCGCGTGGAGCTGTACACTGAGCCGTACGCTGCGCTGTTCCCGAAAGATCCAGAAGCAGCGATAGA
The DNA here is from genome assembly GCA_902798965.1 of uncultured Bacteroidales bacterium. Taxonomy (GTDB): domain Bacteria; phylum Bacteroidota; class Bacteroidia; order Bacteroidales; family Paludibacteraceae; genus Colicola. The sequence continues at coordinate 74,665 of CADBYS010000007.1, forward strand.
GATGTATCGTGCGGCTGCCGAGAAAGCCAAAGAGATAGGATTAGGGCTGAATGCCGGGCATGACCTGAGTACGGAGAACCTACCGGCACTGGTGAAAGCCTTCCCGTGGATAGATGAGGTGAGCATAGGGCACCAACTGATAGCCGATGCGCTATATTGGGGAATAGAAGACACCATCAAGCGATACCTCGCTTGCTGTAAATAGACCGCTTACGCTCAAAGAAAAAAGACCGTTTCACTAAAAGACCGCTAACGCTAAAAGAGTAATTAGGCTTTTATCTTTTTTCTTTGAGTGAGTGAAACGAACGGTCTTTTGACTAATAAAAAAATTAATTAAACAAAGAAAAATATGTTACTACAAATCGACACCACGGCTCTGATGGATGAGTCGCTGATTCAAGCCGAAGAACCCGTTCAAGAGTCAATCAACCTGCTGACTATGGCGCAGTATGGCGGATGGATTATGGTTATTCTTGCTCTGCTGCTGGCATGGGCAATCTACATCTTTATTGAGCGCCTGATCGTGCTCCACAAAGCCACGAAGGAGGACAGCTCGTTCATGGATCGCATCAAGGATTATATTCACGAGGGTAAGATTGATTCCGCTCTCAACCTGTGCAAGCAAGCCGCTACGCCTGCTGCACGTATGATTGAGAAAGGTATAAGCCGTATTGGTCGCCCCATGCAGGATGTTCAGGTAGCCGTTGAGAACGTAGGTAACCTGGAGGTTTCCATACTGGAGAAAGGCTTGGTTATCATGGCTACTATTGCAGCCGGAGCACCGATGTTGGGTTTCCTGGGTACCGTACTCGGTATGGTTCAGACGTTCTACAACATGGCACAGAACGCCAGCGGCGTGATTGAGATGTCGGCATTGAGCGAAGGTATGTATCAGGCTATGGTTACCACCATCGGAGGTCTGATTGTAGGTATCATCGCCATGTTCATGTACAACTTCCTCGTTTCGCGTATCGACCGCGTAGTACGACAACTTGAGAGCAGAACTCTCGCATTCATGGACTTACTCAATGAACCGGCGTAAATAGTCGAAAGTCAAAAGTCAAAAGTCGAAAGAATTATGTCTTTAAAGAAACGAAATAAAGTTGAGGCCACGTTCGCCATGTCGTCGATGACCGACTTGATCTTCCTGTTGCTGCTGTTCTTCGTGATGGCAAGCACCATGTCGTCGCCAAACGACATCAAGATCAACCTGCCGCAGGCCAAGGCCAAGACGAACACCAAGCAGGTAGTGGCTAAGGTGAGCATCGACAACCTGGGTAATTACTTCGTAGCCTTGGGCAAAGAGAAACCCATAGCAATCGACGTGGAAGACCTGGAGCCGTACCTGGCATCTGTGCAGCAGCAGGACAGCACGGCGTATATCGCCCTGCATGCCGATGAAGATATCGCGTACAAGGAAGTGGTACGCGTACTCGATATTGCCAACAGCCACCATATGAAGTTGGTTGTGGCTACCCGCAACAAGAAATAAAGTTCAATGAACAACGATAAGAAAGCTAAAATAGAATCAGGTGTATCGACGCTGCTTATCATGGCGTTGCTCTATCTGTTGCTGTGGTATATCAGTATCGATGCGCCACAGGAAGTGGAAGAGGAAGGCATTGAGGTAGCGTTCGGCACGAGCGAGGATGGCGGCGGCGCAGAGCCGGATGCCATACCTATGCCGGCTACACCTGTCACACAAGCTCCGCCCCCTACCCCGCAAGCACCGAGCGACAACGACCTGATGGTTCAGGACGACGAGGAAGCTCTGCAACTGGCCAAGCAACGCGAGGAAGAGCGCAAACGTCGTGCCGAAGAAGAGGAGATGATTCGCAAGCAGCGTGAGGAGGAAGCACGTGTGGAAGCCGAGCGTGTAGCCCGAGAGCAGCAACTCGCCGAGGAACGTGCTCGCAAGGCAGCCGAGGAACAGGAGAAACGCGATCGCGCCAACAACATGATGAGTGGTATGTTCGGCAACAACCAGCCGGGAGCACAAGGCAGCGGAACAACGCAAGGTGCGGCTACGCAAGGCTCGAACAACCCCGTTGGCCATGGCTCAGTGGGCGGCAACAACTGGAGTCTGGCAGGCAGAAACCTGAAATCACTGCCCAAACCCTCCACGCAGTTCAATCAGGAAGGAAAGGTTGTGGTGAACATACAGGTGAACGCCGCAGGCAAAGTGATATCTGCCACCGTGGGCGAAGGAACGACTGTGAGTGACTACCAGACTCGCCAAGTGGCACTGGAAGCTGCTCGCAAAGCAGAGTTCTCCGCTTCCGAAAACAAGATTCAAGTAGGAACAATTACATATACTTTCAAATTAAACTAAGTATGAACTATCTCTTTCTTGACAATGGCTTCGAGGAGATCGAGGCACTGACCACAGTCGATTTGTTACGCCGTGCAGGCATTGAAGTGACCACAGTAGCCATTCGCGGCGCAATACAGGTCAATGGTGCACACGGAATCATCGTACATGCCGACCGCCTGTTTGAGGACTGCAACTTCGCTGACGCCGAGATGCTTATTCTGCCCGGCGGTGCTGCACATCTCGAGAACCACGAAGCACTGTGCAACCTATTGAAGAAACACAACGCTGAAGACAAACTCATCGCTGCCATCTGCTATGCGCCTTCTGTACTCGGACGACTCGGCATACTTGAAGGCAAGCAGGCTACCTGCTACCCGGGATTCGAAGGATTCCTCGGCGAGAGTTATATCGGCGGTCTGGTAGTGGAATCAAAGAACGTGATCACCGCCAAAGGTCCCGGACTGAGTAGCGACTTCGCCTTCTGCCTGATCGAGAAACTCAAGGACAGCGAGACAGCCGATGCGGTTTATGATGCCGCGCAATATTGAAAAAAAAAATAACAACAAATTAATCAAATAACAAACAATGAAGAAATTCTATTCCTTTTTAGCATGTCTGGTAATTAGTGCAGGCATGTTTGCACAAGAGGAAGCAGCCCCTTCCCCCTGGAAGTATGACGGTTCACTGGGCTTAAACGCCGCTGCAACAGGTTTGGTAAACTGGACAGCCGGTGGTAAGAACAACATGAACGGTTTTGTATATGCCAAGCTTCACTTTCTGTATGAGAAAGATGCCATAGCCTGGGAAACAAACTTCGATACCGACTTCGGATTGACATGGATCGATCAGAAGGAAGATCCCTTCCAGAAATCAAGTGATAATATCAAGTTGGCTACCAAGTTCGGTTGGGCATTCAAGGAGAACTGGTATCTGACAGTAAGCGCCGGCTTCCAGAGCCAATATGCACTGGGTCGCAAGTACCAGGACGGTTACAACGATATCACTTCCAAATGGTTGGCTCCTTCGTACACGGATATCTCTATCGGTGTTGACTGGAAGAAGAGCGTGAACGGTTGCGACTTCTCCATTTATCTGTCACCGGTAGCAGGTCGTATCACTACGGCATACATTGGCGACAAATGGAACGACATTTACACCCGCGAGAGCTGGCTTGGAGACGAAGTATATGCTTTGGAATATGCCAAGACGGCCGCTGATAAAGCGAAAGCACAAGCAGATTACGACAAGGCTCTGGCTGACTACGAGACATTAGGTTATGCTTATTTTAGAGACAATCACGCTGACCTTCGCAGCTTGCTGCAAGAGAAGTACGGTACAATCGGCTACGACAAGACAAACGGCGAAAAGTTGTATCAAAACGCCCGCGCTGAGTTAGGTTTGAGCTTCAAGGGAGGTATTGCTTATACCTACAATGACTTCAAGCTGAGCACCACTCTTGGTTTGTTCACTCCGTACAGGAGCAAAGGCTTCAATGTGAAAGAAAAATGGGAAAAAGCCAACCCGGGTCTGAACTGGGCGGACCGTGACGAGATCGACCGTTACTTCGAATACTCGAGCAACAACCGTTACTTCGGTAACTTCGATGTTGAGTGGGACGTAGCTCTCGGCTATCAGTTCCTGAAATGTCTGCAGATCACCTTCCAGACGAACCTGAAATACTATCCGGGCACGCTGATTGCCGACAAGGACGGCCACTACAGCGAGCGCGTACAGTTCAAGGGCGTTCTCGGTCTGGGTGTAGGATACAGTTTCTAATCGAAGCGAACGACACTCATACAGTGGATTACCTGCAAGAGATAGAGCAAAACGTGTCACGTCTCGTCGAGGCATATACTGCGGCGAGACGTGATAGCGCGGCTCTACAGGAGCAGGTTGAACAGAAGGACAAAGAGCTGTTCGACCTGCGCACACAACTCAAGCAGACACAAAACGAACTACGCACCTTGCAAATAGCACACGCACTGACCGTAGATTCGCCACAACGCACAAAAGCAAAAAATCATATCCGATCTATCATCGCCGATATCGACAAAACGATAGAAACGTTAAAACAATAAACACATTATTAAATTGTTAAGCTGTTAAATTGTTAAACCGTTATGGCTGAGCAGAATCCAAGCACACTGAACATCACCCTGCAAATTGGTGAACACACCATGCGCTTTCCCGTAGCTTGGAATGAGGAGAAGTATTACCGTGATGCAGCAGCTCATCTGAACAACAGGTTTAAATATTACAGCTCAGGCATGAAAAACAAATCTGCTGAGCAAATATGGGTATATGTAGCTCTGGAAGCAGCAGTTAACCTGCTGCGGGAAAATGCAAAATACGATATAGAACCCATGTTGCAGCGTATAGAAAACATCAATCAATCAATCACCGACGCGTTGAATAACAACGCATCAAGCACACAAGAGAAACTATGAACACAACAATGATAGTACTGATAGCAGTCGTAACATTCATTATAGGAGTACTGGTCTGCTTTCTCATATGCCGTTTTGCACAGAACGGATTATTCAAGAAGGCGCTTGCCGAGGCTGAGGTTATCAAGAAGAACAAGATAGTGGAAGCCAAGGAGAAGTTCATTCAACTCAAGGCCGAGCACGAGAATATGGTACGCGCGCAGGAGCAGAAGCGCCAGCAGGCCGACCAGCGTCTGCAACAACGCGAGCAGCAGCTCAACCAACGCCAGGGCGAACTGCAACGTCTGCAGAACGACCTGAAGAACCGCTCGCAGCAATTGGATAAGCAACAACAGATCATCGACTATAAGACTACCGAAGCCGATAAGCTGTATGCACAAGCACAGCAACAACTCGAAGAGTTGTCAGGTCTGTCGGCTGCCGAAGCAAAGAAGCAACTGGTTGATAACTTGAAAGAGGAAGCCAGGACGGAAGCCCTCTCGTTCATCAACGAGACGATGGACGAAGCCCGCCTGAACGCCAACATGGAAGCCAAGAAGGTGATCATCAAGACCATACAACGTGTAGCCTCCGAGGCAACGGTGGAAAATGCCGTGAGCGTCTTCCGCATCGAGAACGATGAGGTCAAAGGTCGTATCATCGGTCGCGAAGGCCGTAACATACGTGCTCTGGAAGCTGCCACAGGTGTGGAGATCGTAGTGGACGACACCCCGGAGTGCATCACCCTATCCGCCTTCGATCCTATTCGCCGCGAGATAGCTCGACTCAGTCTGCACCAGCTCGTTCAGGACGGCCGTATCCACCCCGCACGTATCGAGGAGGTGGTAGCCAAAGTAACCGAGCAGATCGAGGAGGAGATCATCGAGATAGGCAAGCGCACAACCATCGACCTGGGTATTCACGGTCTGCACCCCGAGCTCATCCGTCTGGTGGGTAAGATGAAGTACCGCTCGTCGTACGGACAGAACCTACTGCAACACTCGCGCGAGACAGCTAACCTCTGCGCCACTATGGCTTCGGAACTGGGACTCAACCCCAAGACTGCACGCCGCGCAGGTCTGCTGCACGATATAGGCAAGGTAGCGGACGAGGATTACGAGCAGCCGCACGCAGAGGTAGGTATGAAGCTCTGCGAGAAGTACGGCGAGAAACCCGAGATATGCAATGCCGTAGGTTCGCACCACGACGAGATAGAGATGGAAACACTGATCGCTCCAATCGTACAAGCCTGCGATGCCATCAGCGGCGCCCGTCCCGGTGCACGACGCGAGATTGTGGAGACCTACATCAAGCGATTGAAAGATCTGGAGAACATAGCTATGACCTACCCCGGCGTAATCAAGACCTACGCGCTGCAGGCCGGTCGCGAACTGCGCGTGATCGTAGGCGCTGACAAGATCAGCGACAAGGACACAGAGCTCCTCTCCTACGATATCGCCAAGAAGATCCAGGACGAGATGACCTATCCGGGGCAAGTAAAGATAACCGTTATACGCGAGACTCGCGCTATATCGTATGCAAAATAGACAATAAGGATTAAGGAATAAGGAATAAAGACTTAAATGGATTCGACGGATGTAGCTCGTCTTTACTCCTTCAGTGAAACGGTCCTTACTCCTTACTCCCCAAAAGATAAATAATATGGAAAACGAAAAACTTACAATCGTAGAACAACTGCGTACTCTACTCGCAGAAGGTGACGTAACCGCTATCAAAGAGCAAGTAGCCGAACTCAAGAACCACTTCTACCGCGAACTGCATCAGGAGCAGGAAGCACTGAAGAAAGCCGCCGAGGAAGCCGGAGAAGAGTTTGTACTGCCGCAAGACGAAGCAGAACTCATGTTCCGCCAACTGCTCAACGACTACAAGCAGCGTCGCGACGAGATGCTCAAGCAACAAGCCGCCGAACAAGAGCACAACCTGCTGCGCAAGGAGAACATCATCGCCCAGATGAAGGAGCTCGCCAATCCCGAGACAGCCGACGTCATGGGTAACTTGCAGAAGATGCGCGACTTGCAGGCCGAGTGGAAAACCATCGGACAAGTGCCCGCACCCAAAGTACAGGAGTTGTGGCGGCAGTACAACATGTATCAGGAGCAGTTCTACGATCTGGTAAAGATCAATATCGAGCTGCGTGATCTCGACTTCAAGCGCAACCTGGAGATGAAGACCGCCCTGTGCGAGAAAGCCGAAGCACTGGCTGAGAACAACAATATCGTAGAGGCCAACCGCCAACTGCAGCAGCTGCACGACGAGTGGAAAGAGATAGGCCCTATCGCCCGCGACCAGCGCGAAGCACTCTGGGAGCGGTTCAAGGCAGCATCCACCGTGGTCAACAAGAAGCATCAGGCACATTTCGATGCGCTGCACCAGCGCGAGGAGGAGAACCTTCAGAACAAACGCGCACTCATCGAACGCATCAAAGAGATCGATCTCGACAAAATCAAGTCCAACAAGGCGTGGGACGAAGCATCCGAGAAGATCCAAGCCATCCAACAAGAGTGGCGCTCCATTGGTTTTGCGCCGAAGAAGTACAACCAGGCTATCTACGATGAGTATCTGGCACTGCGCGAGCAGTTCTTCAAAGCCAAAGCTGCGTTCTACAAGTCCACACGCGACATGTTCAACGACAACCTGCGCCGCAAGCGCGAACTGCTCGCCAAGGCCGAGGAGCTCAAGGATAGCCAGGACTGGAAAGCAGCTTCCGAAGCATTCGTGGAACTGCAGAACGAGTGGAAGAAGATAGGTCCCGTAGCACGCAAGTACTCCGACGACATATGGAAGAAGTTCACAGCCGCTTGCGATGCGTTCTTCGAGGCCAAACGCGAAGCTACCAAGCAGGAACGCGAAGCATTCAAGGCACGTAAGGAGAAAGCGAACGAGAAGTGGCACAAGAACATCGAAGGCACGACCGACCGTGCACGACTGATGCGTATGTACGAGTCGCTGCAGGCGGAGATCCGCACGGCCGAGAACAACATCCTGTTCTTCACTTCCAAATCCGGCAACGCGCTGGTTAACGGACTACAGAAGAAGATCGACGAGCTCAAGAAGCAAGCCGACGATATAGAAAACAAAATCAACGAGTTGGACAATGAGTAGTATCATTCAATACAACAACGTCAGCATTCATCAGGCCGAGCAGATTGTGCTCAAAGACATCAATCTGCAGATCGGCGAGGGTGAATTCGTTTACCTGCTCGGGCGCGTAGGTTCGGGTAAATCATCGTTCATGAAAACCATGTACGGCGAGCTTCCCATAGCAGCAGGCGAGGCACATATCCTTGATTACGACCTGGCTAAGCTCAAACGCAAGCAGATACCCTACTTGCGCCGTAAGCTCGGTGTCGTATTCCAGGACTTCCAGTTGCTCACCGACCGCAATGTCGAGGAGAATCTGCTGTTCGTGCTCCGCGCTACCGGATGGAAGGACAAGAAAGCCATGAAGTCGCATGCTATGGATGTGCTCGAGCAGGTAGGTATGGCCAACAAAGCCTACAAGATGCCCTACCAACTGTCAGGAGGTGAGCAGCAACGTGTGGTCATCGCACGCGCACTGCTGAACATGCCATCACTCATCCTTGCCGATGAGCCCACGGGTAATCTCGACCACGAGACCGGCAAGGAAATCATGGATTTGCTGTATAGTATATCCAAGGCGGGCATCACGGTCATCATGTCAACGCACAACACCATTTGGCCGGAACAATACCCCGGACGCAAACTCAACTTCGCAGCCGGAAAGATTACTGACGAAAATCCGACCGAATAAGCGGAAATATTTGCAAATGTGCGAACTTTTTCGTACCTTTGCAGCCCGTTTTGTATAACAACTGTCAGCCTGGAGGATTGCCTTGACTTGGCAATCCGAAAAGGGAAGGCTGGCGGGGAGCCAAGCCGACCGAGAGTAATTGGGGCGACAGTTAAATAATTAACTAATAAAAAAGATCGTGGAAGGAGGTGTCATGCAATGATCATCGTACCTGTAAAGGAAGGCGAGAATATCGAGCGCGCGATTAAGAAATTCAAACGTAAATTCGATAAGACCGGTGTCATCAAGGAGCTGCGTCGTCGCCAGCAATTTGAGGCTCCGAGCCAAATCAAACGAGTTAAGATGGCTCATGCCAAGTACGTGCAACAACTGCATGCCAATGACGAGCTCTAATTCGTTCGTTTAGCGAAGTCTTTCTACGCTAAAAAAAAGTGAGTTTCCCTCAGGAAGCTCACTTTTCTTTTGTATGCTTGCCGGGCATTGATGTCAGCCCGCAAGGCTGTTAATCCAGTTTCAGCACGGCGAGGAAGGCTTTTTGCGGCACTTCCACGTTGCCTATCTGTTTCATACGTTTCTTACCGCGTTTCTGCTTCTCGAGCAGCTTGCGCTTACGGCTCACGTCACCGCCGTAACACTTGGCGAGCACGTCTTTGCGCACCTGCTTCACCGTTTCGCGGGCAATGATCTTGGCACCTATAGCCGCTTGGATGGCTATATCGAACTGCTGGCGCGGCAGCAGTTCCTTCAGTTTCTCGCACATCCTGCGCCCGAAATCCACGGCATTGTCGCGGTGCGTCAAGGTTGATAAGGCATCTACCTGTTCGCCGTTCAGCAGGATATCGAGTTTCACCAGGTTCGACGGACGGAAACCGTTATGATGCCAGTCAAATGAGGCGTAACCCTTGCTTATACTCTTCAGTTTGTCGTAGAAGTCGATCACTATCTCGCCCAGCGGCATATCGAACAGCAGCTCCATGCGGTTGCCGGATATATACTCCTGCTTCACGAGCTCGCCACGTTTGTCGAGGCAGAGCGTCATGATGTTACCGATGAAGTTCGAGGTCGTGATGATCGATGCACGGATATACGGCTCTTCAATATGGTCGATCTCCGTCAGGTCGGGCATACCCGCAGGGTTATGCACCTCCTTCATCGTGCCGCCTTTCAGGTACACGTTGTAACTTACGTTCGGCACGGTAGTGATCACATCCATGTCGAACTCGCGATCCAGACGCTCCTGAACGATCTCCATGTGCAGCAGTCCGAGGAATCCGCAACGGAAGCCGAAACCCAAAGCGACCGATGATTCCGGCGTGAAACTGAGCGACGCATCGTTCAGTTGCAGTTTCTCGAGCGATGCACGCAGATTCTCATAATCCTCTGCTTCAATCGGATACACACCCGCAAACACCATCGGCTTCACTTCCTCGAAGCCCTCGATGGCTTTCTCGCAGGGACGAGCCACATGCGTGATCGTATCACCTACCCTCACCTCGCTCGAGGTTTTGATGCCTGAAATGATATACCCCACATTGCCCGCACTGATCTCTTTCGTGGGCTGCATATCGAGCTTGAGGATGCCTATCTCGTCGGCATCGTACTCCTTGCCGGTGTTGAAGAACCGCACCTTGTCGCCTGTGCGCATCGTGCCGTTCACCACCTTGTAGTAACCGATTATGCCGCGGAAGGAGTTGAATACGGAATCAAATACCAGGCACTGCAGCGGTGCGTTGGGATCGCCCTGAGGAGCAGGTATGCGCTCCACGATGGCATCCAGTATGGCTTCCACGCCCTCGCCGGTCTTGGCGGAACAACGGAGTATCTCGTCGCGCTTGCAGCCCAGTAGCTCCACTATCTCATCTTCGACCATGTCGGGCATAGCGCTCTCCATGTCGCACTTGTTCATCACGGGTATGATCTCCAAGTCATGTTCCAGCGCCATGTATAGGTTCGATATGGTCTGTGCCTGCACGCCTTGCGAGGCATCGACTACGAGCAGCGCGCCCTCGCACGCTGCAATCGAACGGCTAACCTCGTACGAGAAGTCCACGTGCCCCGGAGTGTCAATCAAGTTCAAGATGAACGTCTCGGTCTTTTGACTTTCGACTTTCGACTTTCGACTATAAGCCATCTGTATGGCGTGCGACTTGATGGTTATGCCGCGCTCCTTCTCGAGCTCCATATCGTCGAGCACCTGGTTCTCCATTTGGCGCACGTCAACGGTGTTGGTTATCTCCAACATCCTGTCCGCCAACGTTGACTTCCCATGGTCAATGTGCGCGATTATGCAAAAGTTCCGTATATTCTTCACTAACTCTCTGTAAAATATTCATTGTAACCCCGAAAAAGAACCTGTTAAGGTTGTTTTTCTATTCATTGTAACCCCGAAAAAGAACTTGCCAAGGTTGTTTTTCGGAGAGCGGAGGCAATGGTGCGCTCTATGCCGCCCGCGGCATCTGTAAGCACCATTTGCCGAACGCGTGGAGATAGCGGGAGTCGAACCCGCGTCCAAACATGGAATCAATACGCTTTCTACACGCTTATCTTGGCCTTCGTTTTCGTGCGGTAGCAAGACCCAAGCCACCAACTATCGCCTTATCTGCTAAGATTTCGGCATCGCATCGCAGCCTGCGATGCCTATTCTGTGTATTTCCGCGCCACTTTGCCCATTCAGCCCACAGACTCGGCTTGGAGTGACGTCTCGGGTCAGTACCTTGTACCGACGCTAAGCTGATCTACTATACTTCGATCAAGCGGCGAGAGCTACATTGTAGTTGCCAGTTATAATTTTGCAGACGATATTTACGAGCGTCTCTGCAGTGCTCGGCGTGCTTACATACCTATTCTACATGCTGTCAAAACCAATTATCCCCGTAAGCGGGCACAAAGGTACAAAAAAAAATTGACATTTGCAAATTTTTCGTCACTTTTTTTTGCAAGATTGTCAATTTTTGGTACTTTTGGTCATTTTGACCTAATAAATCTTTTCTGTAGCAGCCTGTGTCGGGCAGATCTACGTATACGAATGCAATCCTCCGAGCAGGTACGAAACGCCGAAATATGTGAACAGCACGAATACGAACGCCACCACCGCGGCTATGTGGTAGATCAGCTGTTTGCTGTTGCCGCTGAGTTTCAGGTATCTGCTCAGCCACGGCCAGTGCAGCAGCAGCGCATACACGAGCATCGTGATCAGTGCCCAGGTCTCTTTGGGATCCCAGCCCCAGTACCTGCCCCACGACATGTTCGCCCAAACTGCACCGATGAAGATGCCGGCAGTAAGGCAGAACAATGCCGGATACAGCAGCAGTTGCGACAGATGCATCAGCCGCTCGCGGCGCGCAGGCATCGACAGCCCTAATATTCCGTTCACCATCATCACGGCAAACAAGGTATAGGCTAACATGATTACCGACACATGTATGCCGAGCAGCGGCGTCTGGAGCACGGGCTGCAACGGCGGTTTGGGTGTCACCACCTTCGTCATCACAACAGCCAGTACGACCACCGCTACCCCTAACACAACCATCAGCCACGTGTGTTGCTTGCTGATCAGCGCGCGGAAATACGTGCGGCGCTGGAAGAAGAAACCTATCATCGCTATCAGCAGCAAACTGTAGCCTGTATAGGTGATACCTATGCCCCACGGGTCGTAGCTGTAGGTGAGCACCACGCCTTGCATGTCGCTGTCGTAATCCGACTGACAGAAGCGGTAGCCGTGGTACTTGAGCGGCTTATTCATCTGCACGATACCCTCATCAATCTGCAGCGGCTGAACGCTCCTGTCAAGCAGTCGCAACTCGCTCACAAAATCCGCAGGGTTGCCTTGCTCATCGCTCACAATATGAAAGTCCCACAGGAACATGCTGAACTCCGTATCAGGAATACGAGTCGCCTTATCCGCGCGCAGGTGTATCTCGCCCTGTACGCCGACGAAGTGCGTCACACACGCCCCCACGACTATTGTCGCGAGGGCTATGTGCAACATCCACGTTCCTATCTTCAACCTTTCACCTTTCACTTCCTGCTTTCGACTTTCGACTTTTGACTTTCGACTAAATAGCATTGATGAAGGCTACGATAGCGTCACGATCCTCCTTCGGCAGCTTGTAGAACTGCTGCGTAGGCCAGTAAGCGTCGCTCTGCTGGCTGTAGCCGTGCCACATGATAGCCTCGATCACGTCGCGTGCGCGGGTGTCGTGCATACGTGCCTCATAGGCATCGCCCGTAGCTTTCTTGTGCAGTCCCCTGCCCCACAGCGGCGTTGTACGGCACCAGCCGGTACGGATATCGTTCTCCATGCACAGCTTGTGCTGCACCATGTCGGTGTACGGCCATATCTTCTGGTTCGGGTAGCGAGGCAGTTTGCCGTCGCCGGCTGTATAGAAACCGTTCGGGTCACGTACCTCGTCGCTGCCCGTCGTCCATGTAGGACGGTGGCAGTAGTCGCAACCGATCTGCGTGAAGAGCTCCTTGCCTTTCAGCACCTTCTCGTCCGTCACGTTACGTGCTGCCGGCACTGCCAGACCGCGATGCCAAACCATCACTTGCGTGAACTCATCGTCGCTCATCTCTACAGGCAGTTCCTTGCTGGTCAGGTAGTTGTACAACTCTTCCTCTGTCTTGCCGGCAGCCTGCTGTACCTCGGGATCTTTCGACGCATACTCGGCATAGATCGTGCCGTTGAGGTCGAGGTAGTGATAGCGGCGGTCGCTACGTGTCACGTTCGTGATGTTCCAAATAGCGTTAGCACCCGCACCGTCCTGCAGCGGACCACGTGTCAGCGCGTACGTGAAGCGCTTGGGTCCCCACTTCGGGTCGTTCTTGTAGTAGCCGCTCTCCTTGAAGCCACCCTCGTAGAACGCGGGGTTCAAGCCGTTCTTCAGCTTGCCGTCCTGTGCTTCCTTCTCGTACTGAGCGATGATGTCGGCATCGGTGATGGCATCCAGCAGTCCTGAGCCGTACACGCCGATCGTGTTCTCCAGCTTCACCTCATAGCCCTCGCTTGCCAACAAGCCGTCGGGATCGCGGTAGCCTTGGTTATACACATACACAGCCGTGTTCGGCATCCGTACTTCAGGATAGCGCAGCTCGTACTTCTCGCCGTCGGCAAACTGGTTGCCGTGCTCGTCGGTAGCCTGCTTCCAGGTTACGGTAATCTGACTCGGGTCGAGCGGAGCCTTGAACGGCTCAGCGCCGAACAGCTGCGGCATACCTGCCAACCAGGGCACATAAGCCTGCGTAGCGGGGTTAATAACTACCAGCAGCGTTCCGTTACCTACGTTAGCTGCGTCGTATGTACCCTCGGGCACACTTGTGCCGTGCGAATAGTTCGGGTGGCAGTGCTGGCAACTGGCGCGCACATATACCGGTCCCAAACCGTGCTGACGACCTGTCTCGTTCGTCACGAAAGGCTTCTCGGCAATCTGGTCGCCTTGTGCAAACAGTTGACCCAAACCGGCATCTTCCGTAGCGGGAGTCGGCTGACGGAACGTCATCGATGTGAGGTTCTCCGTCGTGCCTAACTTACCGCCCGTATAGTACCATTCGGGTTTGTTCTCGCCGGCGGGCTCGGTGGTTGGGTTTTGCTTACAACCCACGAGCGCCAAACCGGCAAGCGCGATAAATAAAAACTCCTTCTTCATAAACATATCATTATATTTCATGTTAATTACTGCGTGTTGGTGACTGCGTGTTGGTGACTGCGTGTTGGTGACTGCGTGTTGGTGACTGCGTGTTGGTGACTGCGTGTTGGTGACTGCGTGTTAACATGAAATCATTAACAGCCAAAGGCTCATTAACATGCAATCATTAACAGCCGAAGGCTCACTAACATGCAATCATTAACAGCCGAAGGCTCACTAACATGCAATCATTAACAGCCAAAGGCTCATTAACATGCAATCATTAATAGCCAAAGGCTCATTAACATGCAATCATTAACAGCGTAGCTCACAAACATTTATTTAGAAAGCATCGGCAACACTTCCTTATCCAGCACATCTTCCAGTGCCGACACCTTGTCGATAGCCGCCTTCACTTGCGGGTTTCCTTGTGCGTTGCTCTCGAAGTTCTCGATGGCTTCGATAGCTGCTATCGACTCCTCAATAGCCTTCCTTACCTTCGCATCCAGATCCTTGTCCTGACTCTTCACGTAATCCGACACACTTGCGTCACCGGCCTTCGCACCGCAGTAAGCATGCTCTATCGAATGGATATTGTCGGCAAAGTCAGTGGTTGACGTGCAGCTGTACGGACTCTCTATGTAGTCGCGCTGCTCGGCGGTGTTGCTGATGTACGGATTACCCATCTTCAGGTCAGCTACCTCACCGGCTATATCTATCGCACCGGCAATGATCTCTTCCGCTACTTCCTGATAGGTTACGTAAATCGATCCTGCCTTACCGGCGTTGATCATCTGCTCGCCGTACTTGTCCTCATATGGCTCAATCTCACCTTCTTTCAGCAGATCAGCCTTCGCCTTGCTCACCTCGCCTGCCCAGGCGTACTCGAGCAATATAGCCTGTTGCGTCAGATCCTCAACGATAGCATTCAGATACACAGCCTCGGCGTGCGTGAGGTTAGCGGCGTGCGGACGACCTGTACCGATGGCACGACCGTCTTGCTCTACCGACTCAAACAGCAGGTACTCGCAAGCATGGAAGCCTTTCAGTGCATAGCCGAGCTTGTCGCCTACGTACGCACCGCCTTCCCTCTCGATCTGAGCCATCTGCTCCTGGTTGTTCAGCAAGGCGTTCATCGCATTGAAGTCCAACGGCCACGAGTCGATATGCGGGTCGATGTTGTGCGAGCTGGCAGGTCCGTACAGGAACGCTTCGCTCTGCTCCCAATGTTTACGCATCTTACGCCAGTTAGCGTCTGCGGCAACGATCAGATCCGTGTAGCCTTCGCCTTTCTCAACTTTGTCGAGGATAGCTTGCGTGTTCGCGAGCAGTTCCAGTCCGGCATCAGCCATGGCGCTATACGTGGCCACAACAGTGTTCTTTACATACGGCGCTGCGACTTTCTGCAACGCCGCTTCTTTGTCCGAGGTAACAGGCGTGTTACCTTTCTGTTCGCAGGCAGCCAATCCAATAACTGCCAGCGCAACAAGTAAAAAATTCTTCTTCATATCTTTGTATTATCATGTTAGTTACGTTGTGTTAATTACTTCGTGTTGGTGACTTCGTGTTGGTGACTGCGTGTTGGTGACTGCGTGTTGGTGACTGCGTGTTGGTGACTTCGTGTTGGTGACTGCGTGTTAACATGCAATCATTAACAGCCGAAGGCTCATTAACATACAATCATTAACAGCCGAAGGCTCATTAACATGCAATCATCAACAGCCGAAGGCTCATTAACATGCAATCATTAACAGCCGAAGGCTCATCAACATGCAATCATTAACAGCCGAAGGCTCACCAACATCAGCTTACAGCTGATAGAACCCCGCATACACAATCCCCACAGCAATCTGCGGCTCGTCGTTATAGAGCTTGCCTACCGTTCCGTCCGCGCGCGTACCGGGCTTGAGTATGCCGTACGAGAACTCTGCCTTCACGGCTACCTGCTTTATCGGGAAGTAGTTGATGCCCACGGCTGCTCTGTGCCGTCCGCACCAGGCATACATATCCGTCGGTTTGTTGTCGTAGCGGAACATCGAGTCGTAGTAGTCGTAGCGCCCGAACAAATATAGCTTTTGACTTTTGACTTTCGACTTTCGACTAAGACTAAAGAAGTCGTACCCTATCTCGCAGCCAGCTGCCAATGCATCGCTGGCTACCCACTGCTTGCTGCTCACACTACCCTTGCGCATGGATATGTTGTACTGCGTGATAGCTGCAGCGTCGCTCAGGTGACCGTACAGGAACTCCCCGCGCAGCACCAAGCCGCTGTACTTGTAATCGAAGTCAAACGCACCGATACTAACCATACCCTTTACGTCCTTGTACGCGCTGGCATCCAGCTCGGCGTTGGTCTTGCTCAAGGTGTTGCGGAACGAGTTGCCGCAATAGCCGCTCAAGCCCAAACGCAAACCATCAATACCTACATAATCCACGCGCGCCGCACCCGCGAACACATTCGCCAACTTGAACTCGTACGGACTACCGGCACCCGGCTTGATCCAGTTCTTGCGGTTGAAGCGGTCGCTATCCAAACCCGGCAGGAACATCAACTGATAGCGCCAGCCCTTGGGTGACGAACCCATGAACGTCAGTGCCACTTCGTGCCAGGTGCTGGGGATGATAGTGAACGATCCCTCGTTACGATACACGCCGAAGTATTCGGTCGATTCGTGATGCGCATTCAGGCCGCCCACAGGTATAACCTGCATACCCGCACGCAGAATGGCATATCGGTTGAACTTCTTCTGCAACCAGAACTGCTCCAGCGCCACTTCGCCGCCACGTTCTATCTCGCCCTCGTACTCACCGCCTTCCTCCTCCTCAATCTCTATGGCGCTCTCCGTGCCGCCGTGCTCGAACTCGATCTCCGTGCCTACGCTCCAACCGTGGCCGAAGTCGTAACCTAAATATACGACTACGTGCGGCAGATCGAACTCGCCGTAATGGTCGTTGGCATACTTCTCGGGGTTCTTGCCGTAACGCAGGTAGTTGTTCGAATAGAAGCAATGCTTGGCTGTCACCTCGCCGTACCCGCCGATGGTGAACTTCCCGCGCCGACGCGGCTCGCTTTGCGGCGCAGCTTTTGGCTCGCTTTGCGGCGTGGCTTGTGCCGTCTGAGTAGTGTCCACACGGCGCGTAGCACCGCTCATCGCGTCCACATTACCAACATTTGGGGATAAGCTGTCGCGCTGCTCCAATCGCTCCACGCGACGTATCAGCGCCTGCAGGTCGGCTGCACTTATCTTTATAGAATCCTGTGCGTACGCACCCAATGCGCACGTTATCAATACAAAACAAATAAGAATCTGTCTTTTCATTTTTGCACTTCTATACTTTTCGAAATATACTTCTATATAACTAAACTCTGCGCTATATAGATAGTGTGTTCATTTTATGTTTATTACGCGACACATGTGAGTTCTTTCTCAAGTCGCGCTAATTTTGC
>CADBYS010000008.1 GCA_902798965.1 uncultured Bacteroidales bacterium
CACGGATTACAACGAGGCAGTAGGTCGTCGAGTGGATGCAATAATCGATTATTACTGCACTCATCCGCCGAAAGGAGCACGAAATCACGAGTGCGCATGCGAAATTTTGAAACTATTTTGCAAGGGTTTGAGCATCAGGGAAATAGCCGCAGAATTGGGCATTGGAAAGTCGACAGTTCATCAATATATTGCCTGTATTGTTCGACAAATCAAGCGCCAATACGGACAGTGATGTGTCTATTATGTGAACGCCGTAAAGCAGCCCGCGGCGAAAAACTCGCTCATGAAATCGCGAGCACATAACAAAAGAAAGGGTTGCAGCGATCTTTGACATACGCCTTCGGCAAGGGGCTCGCACCAGATGTCGCTCTGCGACATAAAAGCGACCCCTGCCTCGGCTCCTCCCCAAAAATTAAAATTTTCGGGGACCCCGAAAAGAGGGCACAGAACCCCTCGTACGGCGCGAGGTGAAACAACGCCGAGTATGTATGGCAATTGTAAAATGGAACTCAGCCATCGATTATGTAAAGGGCGCGTTGACGAAGCCCAAGAAACAGGACGGCCACTCGCACGGCGATTACCTGATGCACCCGCGCCTATGTAAGGGCTGCTGATGCTTACAAGCGTGTCGGCGACCCGAGCGCCGATGAGTTGGCAGCACGTACGCGATTCAGCATCGTGTCGGCGCAGGTGGCTCAGCGCAAGAAGAACCTGGCGACGATGAACCAAGATCGCGAGGCATTCGAGGCGCAGAAGAACACCCCGGGCGGCAAGAAGACCCTCGTGGCTTACCTGTGGATGGTCGTTGGTGCGGCTTACGACGCCGAGCACCCGGGAGAATAATCTGCCTGCGGGTGTGGGGTAGAACAA
Source organism: uncultured Bacteroidales bacterium (assembly GCA_902798965.1). GTDB lineage: Bacteria > Bacteroidota > Bacteroidia > Bacteroidales > Paludibacteraceae > Colicola. The sequence goes on from CADBYS010000008.1 coordinate 871, forward strand.
AAACCTAAAAAACACTGCTTGCGGGTTGCGTGCTTGCGCACCTGAGTCTTAGCTTGCTAAGGCATCCATTCAAGCCAGCTTGATGGCTACCTTATCAATCTAATCCTCACCTCTGCGAGGCGCAACCCGCAAGCAGCAATAAACCTAAATAAACCCGACGACCAAATCCGTTGGATTAGGTTAATTAGCTTAATTAGTGAACGGATAGATTCATTGAATGTTTTTTAAGGTTTTTGTTCTAACTAACTCATCGGAAATTTTGGATTAATTTTGGGTAATTTTTGACTAAAATGAAATTCTATGAAGCGATTATTATTGATTTTTGCAGGGCTGTTGTGCGTTGTTGCCTGTGGTGCATTGATAAGTTCGTGCAACGTAACAAGGACGGTGACAACCTCAAGCTCGTACGTCCAGCGCGGAGACACAACCGTGCTGATACAGAGCAAGACGATTGAGTCCTACGATGCCTCCAAGCGGCTATAAAGCGTTCGGCAAGCAAATCACACTCAGAGAGATGTCCCCACCGGATGTCTCTTTTTGTTTGCAATATAGATTGCCTTTGTACAAAATCTGCCAACTCGGTGTTCAAAAACATGCCTTTGTACAAAAATCTGCCAACTCGGTGTTCAAAAATATGCCAACTCGGTGATTAAAATGCAAAAATCACAAAAACATTTGCATATGTCATTTATTTTTAGTATCTTTGTGGCGGATTATTAATTATTCGTGCAAAGCACCCTAAATTAACGATATGAAACGAATGCTATTATTTGCATTGCCGCTGGTGTTATTGGCAGCGTGCGGTTGTTCACACAAAACGTATATTCCACAAGCGCCTGATTACAAGGATACGACAATGTGGTTCACTGCCGATGACGATGCCGATGGCACCGGCGCGGATATCTTCTATGTAGTCTCCACATGGGAGGAGGATTGGCAGCATGAGGGCACGGTGTGCCATTATGCGGATGTATGGAATGCGGAGCACCGGGCGAATATGGCGAAAGAGATAAGTCGTGTGGCTGCGTACATGGCACCGGGTAACCGGTTCTATGCGCCGTATTACCGGCACATGACGATCGACGGCTGGGTGACCGGGGATGAAGAGCTCATCCAATCCCGCACCCGCCTTTCGATGGAGGATGTGTGTGAGGCGTTTGACACCTTCATTGCCCAGCGTGACAACAGTCGTCCGCTGGTGATAGCCGGGTTCAGCCAAGGCGGCATGGCGGTGGTGGAACTACTCAAACATATCAGCGATGAGACTTACAGCCGGCTGGCAGCGGCGTACGTAATGGGATATAAGCTTACGCCTTCCGACACCCTGTGCGCGCATATACGTCCGGCAAAAGGCGAGACGGACACGGGCGTGGCGATCTGCTATAATACGGTGAAGGATGTCAAGTATGTGCAGCCGGTGATTGCGGCTTCATGCTGCGCTATCAACCCCGTGAACTGGCACACCGACGCTACGCCGGCCATCTTGCACGACACGATCACGGTGACGCTCGACCCGACGGCGCATGTGCTGGTGGTGAGCGGTTACAGCGGAAGTGAGTATGCGCCGTACCGCGACTTCATCAATGTGGGCGATATCCACAGCTGCGAACCCTGGCTCTACAGCGCTTGCATCCGGCAGAACATCGAAAAACGCATTGCCAGCTTCAAGGGCTTGGAGTAATCAAGAATTGTCGTTATGCATTCTCAGATTATACAACCGATTGACATCTTACGTCCGTACATCTCCCGTTATGTGTTCGTGCAGGCGGAAGGCTCGACGGATATTATGACTCCGCCTTCCGATGACCCGCGTTTCGTGAATGGTAAGCATGTTCAGCCCTTGTTGCCAAACTATGGCAGTTTTATCTTCATACGTAACGCTGTGGCAGATATTAGCGGTACGCAGACGGATGAACTTACTCTGCTTGGAGCGAACCAGAAGACGATCGGTTTGACGACCGTCAGCGGTTGGTTTGAAGGCATGATGCTTGACTTCGAACCCGGTGGTATGTATGCCCTGCTCGGTGTTGATCTGCTGCAACTGTCGGGCAAAGTGCTGCGTGTATCCGATTACGGCAACGCAGCTCTGCTGCAGCTCGACCGTATATTCAAGAATACATCCTCCGCCGAACAGATAGCACCGCTCATGGATGCGTTCTTCCTGGGACATCTACCAGCGAAGGAAGACCTCAACTACACCCGAATCCGTAAGGTCATAGCCGCTTGCGATGCCGCCAAAGGTAACATCACCGCTGCTCAGATGGCGGCTGTGGCATGCCTGAGCGAGCGGCAGTTCCTACGCGTGTTCCGTACGTATGTGGGTATCCCGCCCAAGCAATTCGTACGGCTCCGTCGGTTACATCGTGCCCTGCAAACGATGCAGCAAACCGCTGCCCGCGGCAATACCATCGATCTGCTCGCTGTTGCATTGGAGCACGGATACTACGATCTGAGCCACATGGCAATGGAGTTTCAGCAGATGGGATGCGTATCACCCAGTCACTTCAGGATGTTGGGTATCCCCTTGACGGCGGACTTCTCTGTGTTCTTCGGATAGCAAAACGGCAAAAAATCGACACTCCAATCGGGCATTCCATGCAGAATGTCCGATTTTTCATTTTATTTTTGCAAAAATTGCCGTATCTTTGCATCAAATTTCAAAATATTACTTGTTATGCGAAAATTGTTTATACTTATCATGCTGCTATCGGTTGCCGTTATGTCTGCCGAAACAATCAAGGGAACCGTAACCGATGCACGTGGCGACGCAATGCCCTTTGTGACCGTATCTGTGCTTGCACAGGATTCGTCGCTCATCACGGGTGCTATCACCGACGAGAAAGGACGATACGAGGTAACGGTGAACGGATTAACGGGTGAAGGGATGAATGGGATGATCATCCAAGCCTCGTATATCGGTTATCAAACCGCCTGCGGTGGTCCGGACTTCGTGCTCCAAGAGGAGACGGAGAACCTTGCCGAAGTGGAGGTGAAAGCCCGCAAACCCCTCGTGGAACGTCAGATGGACAAGCTGGTGCTGAATGTCAGCACATCGCCATTGTCTGCCGGCTCCAACGGCAACGAGATTCTACGCCGTGCACCCGGTGTGCGCATTGACAAGGACGGCAACATAACCGTCAACGGCAAATCAGTGGAGGTGTATGTGGATGGCAAACCTTCGTACCTGAGCGGACAACAACTCAAAGCGATGCTCGACGGTACGGACGGTAACACGATCGAGAAGATCGAGATCATCAGTAACCCCTCGGCCAAGTACGATGCGTCAGGGCAGGGTGGTATAATCAATATCAAGACCAAGCGCAACATGATGCGCGGGCTGAACGGTATGCTCAACGCCGGTTACGGAGGTATGTACTTCGGCGACGTGAAGCGCTACTTGCAGATGGATATGGTGTCGCTCAACCTCAATTACCGTAGCGAGAAGACATATACCTTCGGACAACTGACGCAGGTTTATGCCCAGAATGATATAGATTTCGAGACGGGTCGTACCATCCCCGCTACGGCGACCACTCCCGCCATAGAGAACAAATCCGTGTCGGGCTACGATATCGAATTCCAATATTACATGCTCAAGCTCGGCAACGACTGGTATATCGATTCCGTGAATACGCTCGGATTTATCCTGCAAGTGCCGTTCATGAACATATCACAGCGCATCATGGATGGCCGCAACTACGCCTATACCGTCACGGGCACGGACACTACCTATAGTTATACTACCACCCGCACGCGTACCCGTGCGCCGCAACATACGGCTAACCTGAACTTCACCCACACCTTCAACGAGGCTCTCGAACGCGAACTGACCGTCAATGCCGATTATAACCGCTACGGCACGTCGTCGCAGAACTTCCAACAGACGGATTATATCGGTTCGCACAAGCTCGGGCTGGACATCAATAGCCGTCAGAAAGTGGATATCTACAGCGCGAAGCTCGATTTCCAGACCCGCTTCTGGCAGACGGGCATGATCGAGTGCGGCGTGAAGTACGCGCTCTCGTCAACGGATAACGCGATGACCACCGACTCCATACTCAACGATGCCAAGCTCAGCCGCACGCCTTCGGATTTCCAATATCAGGAACACGTGGCAGCAGCGTATATCAGCGTCGGCAAGCAGTTCGGCGAACACTGGTCTGCGAAACTCGGTCTGCGCGGCGAATATACATTCAGCCATGGCAACTGGAGTAGTGCGGATTCGGTAACCGACAAGTCGTACTTCAATCCTTTCCCTACGGCGTATGTAGGCTACTCTAATAATGCCGTAGGCAAACTGCAGCAGCCGATCAGCGTCAGCATGAGCTACGCGCGGCGTATCAAACGACCGAACTACTGGATGCTCAATCCCTTCGTCACCTACTTGGACGCCTATTCCTATCAAAAAGGAAATACCGAACTCACGCCGGAGTTCAACAATGATGTGGAGGTGAACTTCTCATGGACGCAGTATATGAATATAACGTTTAACTTCGCACATACCCAGGATATGTTTTCTGCGAAAACGACGATTCTGCCCGATGGCATGGGAGAGATGAAATATACCAATTTCGGTACGTGTACCACCCACGGCGGCAATATCTCGCTCACCGAACTGCCTATCGTGCCCAAGTTTTCTGACAGCGGTAGCGATCCGGCAGCGGAGCGGTCTAACAGCGCCGGCGGTCCAACAGCGAAGCGGTCTATCACGGGTGCATGGCTGGCGCTCACCGTCAATGCCGGATACTATAACTTCCTGAACAAGTCTTATGCCCGCAAAGCTGACGGTACTCCCGAATACCAACTCTCGTCGCACTACTGTTATGCAGGCGGCACGCTCTCAGCCTATCTGCCTAAGGATTGGACCCTCACCTTCGACGGCAACTGGTCATCGCCGATGACCACAGGATACGACCGTCAGGGAAGTACGTACTACCTGAGTTTCGGTGTGCGGAAGATGTGGATGCAGAAAGGGCTGATCTTCAATCTTAACGTCAATGACCTGGCACGCTCGATGTCGTTCAACACGACCAACCAAGGCCTGCAACCCGGCTACAGCAGTTGGTATAAGAATACGGTACGCGAGCAGCGAGTACGCTTCGCCGTCACATGGATGTTCGGTCAGTACCAGCAGCACAAGCAGCGCAACGTCGGCAACATGGATGAGCTCGGTCGTCTCGGTGGCGGCGGTGTGCAAGGCAGTAAATAGCTTTGAGGAACCTCAGAAAATAATAGCGCGCGTATGTGTACGCGCGCTATTATTAATGTAGAGGGATGTTAACCACCAAAATTCGGACGCCGCCTGTCCTGCGGGCATTCCCCCGAAGTTTGTTCCGCTCACTTTTGCGCATACATGGCTACTATTACTCATTTCACTTATGCCTACGGCATAGTATGATAACAAAGACCCGACCTTTACATGTGCGAGCACCTGACAGGTCGAGCGTTTGTTATCATAGGGCTAAGCCCTACGTAAAATGAGTAATAGGGGCGTATGCGTCCTTATCCTCCAAAGTTATCAAACCTGATATCCTGATCTTCTACACCCAGCGAGTGGAGCAGGTCGAGGACGGTCTTGGCCTCGTCGGTAATGGCTCGCCTAAGTGCAGTCGCACGCGACTGGAGGCGGCTCGCATTCCCTCCTCTTATCCATCGGAAACAGCCACTGCGTGTCTTGGTTTCCGCTGGATGCCTGAAAGAATGGATACCTCTGCGGTCTCTCCCATGAGAAGACCGACCACGGCCTACTCACACCCGAATGAGAACAAGAAAGCAGGCTAATAATAAAGAAGATCAAGGGTAAATAATAAGAGAGACACCCATGCGAGCGTCTCTCTTATTATTTAAATCCTTCGGATTATCCACCAAAATTATCAAACCTGATATCTTGGTCTTCTACACCCAGCGAGTGGAGCAGGTCGAGGACGGTCTTGGCCATCATCGGAGGACCGCAGAGGTAGTACTCGATGTCCTCGGGGGCGTCATGCTGCTTGAGGTAGGTGTCGCCCATGACAGGAGCGATGAAGCCCGGGGTGTACTTGACGCCGAGGTTGTCCGCCTTGGGGTCGGGACGGTCGAGAGCCAAGTGGAAATGGAAGTTCGGGAACTCCTTCTCCAATGCCAGGAAATCCTCCAAGAAGAACACTTCGTCCAAGGCGCGTGCGCCGTAGAAGTAGTGCATCTCGCGGTCGCGGCACTGGCGCGTCTTGAGCATGTGCATGATCTGCGCACGCAGCGGAGCCATACCTGCACCACCGCCGACCCAGATCATCTCTTTCTTGCTGTCATAGACAGGGCGGAACTCGCCGTAAGGACCGGACATAACGACCTTGTCACCCGGCTTGAGTGAGAAGATATACGTGGAGGCTATACCGCAAGGCACATCCATGAACTCGGGTCCGTTGGGGCACTGGTCCTTGGGTTTGAACGGCGGCGTAGCGATACGTACGGTAAGGGTGATGATGTCGCCCTCGTCGGGGTAGTTAGCCATAGAGTAGGCACGGATAGTGGCTTCGGTGTTCTTCTGTTTGAGTTTGAAGAGTCCGAAACGCTCCCATGACGGCAAGTAGAGGTCGCCGATGAGGGATTTGTCCATGTCGCGGTTGTAATCGATATCGTACTCGGGGATACGGATCTGTGCGTAGGAGCCCGGTTCGAAGTCCATGTGCTCTCCCGGAGGGAGTTGCACCTTGAACTCCTTGATGAACGTAGCGACGTTCTTGTTGGAGATAACCTCGCACTCCCATTCCTTGACGCCGAGCACGGACTCGTCCATCTTGAGCTGGAGATCGTTCTTGACCTTAACCTGGCATCCGAGACGCCAGTGGTCTTTCTGCTGCTTGCGCGAGAAGTGAACGGTCTCGGTGGGCAGGATCTCGCCGCCGCCCTCAAGGACTTGGCACTTGCATTGTCCGCACGAGCCTTTGCCGCCGCAGGCGGAAGGCAGGTGCACACCGGCTTCGCCGAGCGAGGCGAGGAGCGTGCCACCGGAGGGGATATTGTACACCTTGTCGCCGTTGATGGTGACCTTGACGTCACCGCTGGCAACGAGGTATTTCTTAGCCACAAGCAGGATAACTACTAACAGGAGAATAACCGCAAGGAATACTCCTACTGCATAAAGAATTGCTGTCATATTCATAGTGTTGTCCTCCTATTAGATGTTAAGACCACTGAAGCACATGAACGCCATAGCCATGAGGCCGACCACGATGAACGTGATGCCGAGGCCTTGCAAGGGCTTGGGAACATCGTTATACTCCATCTTCTCACGAATACCGGCAAGGCAGCAGATAGCTACGAGCCAGCCGAGACCCGAACCGAGAGCGTAAGCGAAGGCGTCGCCAATATTGGCGATCGCTTTAACGTTCTCCGGATCGAGCAGAATACGCTGCTGCATGAAGAGCGAACCGCCCATGATGGCACAGTTCACGGCAATCAGCGGCAGGAAGATACCCAGTGATGCATAGAGCGCGGGACTGAACTTCTCAACAACCATCTCGACGATCTGCACGATAGCCGCGATAACGGCGATGAACAGGATGAACGAGAGGTAACCGAGGTTCAGCGGGTTGAGAACATATACCTGGAGCAGGTAGTTGACGGGCAGGGTGATGAGCAGCACAAACGTAACCGCTACGCCCAGACCGAGACTCGTTTTCACGGTCTTACTAACTGCCAAGTAAGAACACATTCCAAGGAAGAATGCGAAAATCATGTTATCCGCAAAGATTGAGCGGACAAATAAACTCAGAGCGTGTTCCATATTACTTCTCCTCCTTATTTATAGCGCGATGCGCCCAGATGATACCACCAACGATGATCAGCGCCATAGCGGGCATCATCATCATACCGCAGTTCTCGTAGAAGCCTCCGTTGGCCACATACCAGCTTTCGGGAATAACGCGGAAGCCGAGCAGAGTGCCTGCGCCGAAGAGTTCGCGGAAGAATGCGACGATGATAAGGATGGCTGCATAGCCCAGACCGTTACCAAGACCATCGAGGAACGAATCCCATACCTTGTTCGTCATGGCAAACGCTTCGAGACGCCCCATGAGGATACAGTTCGTGATGATCAGACCAATATAAACCGACAGCTGCATTGCGACATCGTAAGCGAACGCCTTGAGCACCTCGCTAACGAGCGTAACCAGTGCGGCTACGACTACCAGTTGCACGATGATACGGATACGCATAGGTATCGTATTGCGGAGCAACGAGATAATAACGTTCGACATAGCCACGATGATCGTAACCGCCACGCCCATGACGAGGGCCGGCTTGAGTTGCACGGTCACAGCGAGCGCCGAACATATACCAAGCACCTGCACAACGACAGGGTTGTTGGCATTCAACGGACCCAAGAGGGTCTCTTTCGTTTTCTGAGAAAGTGCCATATTATTCGTTCGTTATTTCTTGTGCGTCATGATGATGGCAATGTTCCTGGCAAGCCTCACCCTCGTGGTGATGTTCGCAACCCTCGTGTTGATGGTCGCACTTGCCTTCGCATTGGCCTTTGCAATGACCGCAGCAACGTTTAACATTCAAGAATTCAGCATACTCGGCGAGGTTAGCCTTGAGCATGTCGCTAACGCCTGTGGAGGTGATGGTGGCACCGGAGAGTGCGTCCACCTGCTCCTGACCTTCAGCCTGTGTGCCTGCTTTGAGCACGGCTACGCTGACCACTTCGCCCTGGGCGTTGCGGATATGTTTGCCCTCGAACTGCTGACGGAACGGCAGTTCAACGATGAGCGCACCGAGACCCGGAGTCTCACTTTCGTGGTTGAAGTTGGCACCGTAGATGGTGTTCAGATCCTTGTCGAGCGCGAGATAACCGCCGATGCCGCCCCAAAGACCTGCGCCTTTGAGCTTGAGCACGAACTTCGGTTCGTCGTCGATAACGGCAACATATACGGGGTGACCGTTGACGTCGAGCGTATCTTTGACGAGCGAGAAGTACAGCGCCGCGGGATCGTCGCAGTTAGAGATGTCCTGCTTGAGGGCACCGAGGATCTGCTTTTGCTGGTCGAGCTGTACATTAGCCTGCTGACGCGGACCAAGCACCTGGCTGACGAGAGCCAGCAAGACAGCTACGATAATCACTACTACCGTAGCATACACAATCGTGTAGGTATTGCTATTCGTATTCATATCGTCCTCCTTATGCTTTTACGCGCTTTGCACGCATGTTAATATTACGTTGAACAACACACCAGTCGATGAGCGGTGCTACAGCGTTGCCGAGCAGGATAGCGAGCATCATTCCCTCGGGATAACCCGGGTTGAGCACGCGCACTACTACAGCCATGAAGCCGATGAGCGCACCGTAGATCCACTTGCCGCAATCGGTACGGGCAGCGGTAACAGGGTCGGTAGCCATGAATACAGCACCGAACAGGAAGCCGCCGCTAACAAGATGCATGTACCACGGATACTGCGCAACGAGGTTGTCGGCAGCGCCGAACTTGTTGAACAGCAGAGCGGTGATGCAGCCCGTAACGATGATGCTGAACATGATGCGCCAATCAGCCGTGCGGGTGATGAGCAGCAGGGCAGCACCGAGAAGGATAGCCCAGACGCAGGTCTCGCCTACAGAGCCCGGGATAAGGCCGTTAACCATGTCCATGAACGTTACATCAGCTGACGAGCCTGTAGCCAGCTGCGTGAGCGGGGTAGCGCCCGAGAAGCCGTCGATGAGCGTGTGACCGCCATCCCAGCCCCAAGTGCTGCCTGTGCGGATGAACGCCTTGTCGCCCGTCATGTGGGTCGGGTAGGCGAAGAACAGGAACGCACGGGTGATGAGCGCTACGTTGAAGATGTTGTAGCCCGTACCGCCGAACACCTCTTTGGCGAAGATAACGGCGAAAGCAGTAGCTATGGCAACCATCCACAGCGGAGTGTTGATAGGCACGATCAGAGGAATGAGGAAACCGGTAACGAGGAAGCCCTCGGCGATCTCTTCATGTTTCCACTGAGCCACGGTGAACTCGATGCCCAGACCAACGATGTAACTGACAAGAATATACGGCAGCACAGCCAGCAGACCGAAGCCGAAAGCCTTCCAGAACAGCGCGGAGGTTAAGCCGCCCATGAGTTGTCCGGTAGCCAACAGGTGCTGATAGCCGACATTGTACATGCCGAAAAGCATACACGGAACGAGTGCGAGCACTACGTAGATCATCGTGCGCTTGGAGTCATTGCCCGCATGGATCTGCGAGCCAAGGCGCTTGCCGGTGGTGTTCGGCGTGAAGAGGAAACTCTCGAAACCGTCGAACAGGGACCAGAATGCGTGCAACTTGCCGCCTTCCTCGAAGTTCGGGCGGAGTTGCTCTTTCAGTTTATATAGACCCTCAAACATTATTCAATCTCCTGTTTTAAGTTATCCAATGCGGCGCGAACGATAGCTTGCAGCGGCATTTTGGAGGTGCAGACGTACTCGCAAACAGCGAAGTCTTCGGGTGCTACCTCGTAAGCGCCGAGCGCTTCCATTCGATCCAAGTTTCCGGCGATCATAGCCTTGATGAGATGCTCGGGGTAGATGTCCATCGGGAACACGCGCTCATACTCGCCGCTGACGATGATAGCGCGGCGTCCGCCTTTGAGACGGGCATCCTGCTTACCCTCGCGCAGGAAGCACGGCATGATCCAACCCATGAACTCATGGGTCTCCGTACCTTGAGCGATGACGGTGAACTGGTTGTCGTAGAGACTGATGGCGTCCTCGAGAGTGATCCGGTGACCGCTGAGCGCATTGCCTGCGATGTAACGCGGCTCGATGCTGTCATCGACGTTGCAAGCGAGGATAGCCTTAACCGGCATACCTGCGATCACGTCGTAGTACTTCGGTTCGCGTACCAGCGGGCCTGTGAGGGCTACGCGCTTGCGCATATCGACGATGCCCTTGAGGAGCAGCGTGCCGATGAGGCGCAGGTCTTGCATGTTGACGGTCCAGACGGTTTCGCCCTTGGCGATAGGTGCCACGTGGTTGATCTGAACACCTACGTTGCCTGCGGGGTGGGGACCGTCAACCATGTAGAGCGTGCAGTCCTTCCACGGCGCACGCGCACCGGCCTTGATACCCATGAACACAGGAGCGATAGCGCCCAGCGCCGTGATGGCAGCCTGCACCTCGGCTTCGTGGCCTTGCAGCACAAAGTCGTAGTCGGGAGCCAACGGAGCAGAATCGAACGAGGAGATGAACACGGCTTTCGGAGTCTTGTTAGGCAGCGCGATGCAGTCGTAGGGACGTTGTTTGATGAGCGCCCACAGACCAGACTGCAACAGCAGAGCCTTCAAGTCCTGCTTCGTGTCAAACGCCTCATACTGCATCGTCGCGTCAGCCTCAATGTCGATACTCAACACCTTACGGCGCTCGCCGCGCACGATGGCGCTGACTTTACCGCTGACAGGTGAGGTGAACAGCATCTCGGCAAACGTCTTGTCTTGGAAAAGCGGGCTACCCGCTTTTACCTTGTCGCCTTCATGCACCAGGAGTCTGGGCTTGATTCCGGCGAAATGGTCGGGAACGATGTGATAAACAGCAGGCTTCATCACGCTACCATCGGTAAGCGCGGCCTTGCCGTCCAACTTCACGTCCAAACCACGAGTCAGTTTGATTTGTTGCATGTTGATTAGTTATTAATTATTTTTGTTTTTTGTTTTGTCAACAATTAAAGACAATTATCATCTATTGCAATGGTTATTTTCGGTCAACAATTACCAATAATTCCAAAGAATCCTTATCTGTTCACTAATTAACCGAATTAAACGAATGCAATGGACTTGTTCGGTCAAAAATAACCCAAAATTATCCCAAAATTATTTTGCGCATATATGCGTGGCGCGTGCGCTCACACAAAAAGCCTACAAAGATACAAAAAAAAAATGACATTTGCAAATGTTAGGCGAAAAAATAGTACAAAAAGTTATTTTTGTAAGCAAAATGCGAGAAAATGGGGGATTGTGGGGACAAAAATGAGACCTGTATGCACAAAAAGCAGGAGACTCGCTAAAGTCTCCTGCCGATGATAGGGACGGAAGTCTTACTTGACTATTTGTCCTTGAGCGTTGTAGCGATTGCCGCTATGGATGATGATGAGTTGGCCGTTCTCGATGCGCTTCTGCGTGCAGATAGCCGATTGCTCATTGCTGTCGAGGCTTGTGGTTGTCTCGCTATCGAAGACGAATTGCATACGCTCGGGAGCGATTGCATCGTCATAGGTGATGTATGCCGTGTGAGCAGCCAATGTTTCGCTGAACGGATAGAAACCGATGCCGCTGTTGTCGTTGAGCGCGTAGCAGCCGGCAGGAGCAGCCTTCTCTGAATCCGTACCGATCAGGTCGTTGGACGCACTAACTGTAACTGCCTCTGCATCCGTCGGGGTGAGAACTACCGATGCAGCAGTCGATTTGAGGATGAATGCCATGTCGGCAGGAATAACTTGTTCGCCTTCAGCTACTTTGGTTAAGTTCAAATCATTACCGCTGACAATAGCCACATACGCTTCTGCGCCTGCAGGGAGCTGGTATTTCTGCGTTTCGTTGTAATGGGTGCAGTAATAAACACCAGCATGATCCGGATCGGCTATGGCTTCAACAGGATAGGTCGGAGCCATATCCAGCGCAGACAGCATAGCCAACGGCTCAGCGTCTTGCTTTGCAGCCGGAGCACGCCTCGGCGCATCGTTCGGACTTGTCTTGGCAGCTACATAGATAACAACAGCCTTCTGGGTAGCTATATTGTAATGGATATTGAACGTTTCCAGAGTAGGATTGTCATAGCGACGTGCTATTGCATCTCCGACTCTTAAAACACGCACCTCATAATTATCATCAAGAACCTGGCAGGTAACACTGAAATCACCTTCACCGGCTGCGAGTTCGAAACTGATCGTGTTAGGCAGGGCTGCTTTCCACTCCGGAGTGCCGTAGGCATAATGCTCCATGGCATACCTGACTTCTTCGTTCGTCAGTGCTCCGTTTATCTTTAAGGTCTGTGCCGTACCATCGTACTCGGCATTGCAAACCAGGCTGGAGCTGGAAGCCGGATTGGAAGTTAAGCTGAGCGAAGACGTCATGGCAGGCTTCGAGGGCTTGATATGAACAGGGAACTTGAGGATTCGGAATTTGCCTTCTGCATCTCCTGTTTGGTAGCGAGCATATCGTACGGTAAACGTATCTGTACCTGCGGTAAGTGCGCGAAGTTTCTTCTCGCCGGCGAGGCTGGCTATATAATAATTCTTGGAACCCCACATAGAGAAGGAAGGAGCATAGACAGGATGATACGGGTTATTCTTCTCACGCAATTGCAGCCACGGCATCTCGTCACCTGCTTCAAGGTTAAATTCATAATCATCCGGCACTATCGAGCCATCTTCAAACGCCAGCACACATTCTCTGGTCGGAGCTTTACCTTCAATCACATGAATGGTAAACGTAATGCTTGCAGGTTGGAAACGCGTATTGCCGACAGTAGAAGCCGTAACAACTACATCACCAAAGCCACTGGGCTTAACATTAAAACTAAAATTATCTCCCCATGTCGAAGTAAGCTCAATAACTTCATCATTAGACAGAGAGTACGTAATGATCAGAGTATCTTCTAATTCAGATGGTGATCTCCAATTTTCATAAGGCTGACCTTCATAATAGAAGACACCATCCTTTATATAAATTGAATAGCTGGTAGGCGGTTCATAATCGGTTCCCGGTTCAAAAGTCCATCCATAATCATCCAAAACAATTGTTGCTTCTGTCAGATCATTATAGAACTTAAGTTTCGGAACTTCTCGTGTATCCGGAATTTCTTCAATAATAAATACAATCGATTGAATTTGTGGGATAGCGAAGGTTTCCGTGGTGCTTGTGTAAGCCAGAACTACGGACGATGCAGCATCACCGGACCACGTTATTTTGTACGTATTTTCATCCCATGACCATCCGGCTGCTCCATCCAGATAAGCCATGCCAACCGGACTTTCGCTGTTGCCGTTATAGGTAATGACAATGCCTGCCAATAGTTTGCCTTCAGGAGCGGCAAAGGTGAGCGTTCCGTCACCGGCGAGACTAATATAGCCTCCATTTACTTCGTCACCACTAATCTGGGCGGCATTCCAATCCCATTCAGTTACTGGCGCCGAGGCATTAGCAGAAACCGTGATGTCTTTCACTGTTTGAGTCAGTTCGGTGCCAGCTGCGGCTACTCCATTCTCATTCCCAACCTGTATACCTGCTAAGTCGGTCTTATCCCATGTATTGTCGGGATCGTAGCCGGAAACGGTAAACTCAATCAATGTGATAGGACCGGAAGCCAGATAGTTTGAACTATTGGATTTCAATACTACGGACGACGCTCCTTCCGCAGTTTCACTTGTCCATGTAAGTTGAGTGGTGCTGAAGCTCCATCCTGATCCCGGTACAAGATCCGGGTCGGGACCTTCATAATTCCAGTGAATAACAATGCTTGTCAATTTACCGAACTCGGGAGCAAAAACAAGTTGTCCGTTATCGCGCATGGAGAAACCGCAATACTGAGCTCGCGGGTCATTGTCAAACTCAAAATGGCAATAATCTCCGCATTGATAGCATGTGTTGTTGGTGACGGTAATGCCTTTGATTGTTTGCGATTCACCCGGAGCTGTGTTGTACCCCATTTCTACATTGACCGTTTCAAGGTCAGAGGCGGTCCACTCAATGGTTGTTGCCCAGGCGCTAACCGAGAGCGTACAAAGGGCAATGAAAAAGAGGAAAAGTTTTTTCATTATATTGAATTTTTTGTAAGTCTATTTGTGGTAATTATTCTTGGCATATCGTGCAGGGTATACCAAAAATCGCTACAAAGTTACACAAAAAATGGGAAAAATGCAAATGATTTTGCAGATTTTTGATGAAAAATGCAGAAAAATTGCGAAATTTCACAAATATTCGGAAAAATACTTGCAAAAGTGGATTTTTTTTAGTAATTTTGTAAGCGTGAAAGTATGCGCCTGTCAAAACGGGCGGCTGCCGACTGCCCAAATAGGGGCAACAAAAAGGAATAAAACGAACAACCTAAGGGATAATGAAAGCCATATTTTTGTTAATCGCGTTATATACCATTGCGGGCAAGGATGCTCAGCCGTCGGGTGATATACCTGCGGGTGCTAGTTACGAATATACGCAGACTGGGAGTCGTTCGGGACAGATGACAGCCGATAACTCTATCATGCTGCGGCTGACGGGTTTTGCGGGGTGCACGTTGCAAGGCGTGAAGCTGGAAATGAAGTCGAACACTTCGTCAGGGGCAGGATGGCTGCGCTTTACTATAGGCGATGAGATGGCGTGGTATATCGACGATGCGGCATTCAGTTCGCAGGCGTGGGCAGGAGCATACAGCACCGAATGGGTAGAGATCTCGCACGCGCTGAATGGAAGAAAGATCGAGGAGTATGAGGAGATACAACTCCATATCGGTGCATCGGTTAACTCGCTGTATATCCAGTCGGTAGCGATAGATTATACCGCGGCAGAACCGCAGGCTTATACAGTGAATTTTGCTACGCATGTGTCCGAGCAAGTGGATGCCATCACGGAGCGTAATGCAGGCGCAGGTGTGTTGCTGCCGGATGTACAATACGAAGATGAGAACTGGCAATTCAAGGGTTGGACGGAAACAGCAACGATGGAGACGACCGTACGACCAAGACAATGGCAAGCGGGCGAGACGTATTACCCTGAGCAGAACTGCACCTTGCACGCCGTATATGTCAGCAAAGATGCTGAGGAAGAGGAGTATTGGTGGCCGGCAGACGAACTGAGCACAGGCGATTACCTGATGACCCTGTATGTGCCAGAGGGTTATACGATGTATCAGGCTACGGGAGAGGTGACGAACGGGATGATTGCTGCGTTGCAGTACCATTTCTATGACATAGCGGAAAGTCCCATAGCTATGCAGGCGGGATATACGGCGAATGAGGTATATACGCTGACGATGCTGACGGATAGTACGCTGAGCATCAAGCATAAAGCAACGAACACGGGCGTGAATCTTGGTTCGGGCGGGAAGTTCAAACAATCAGGAAGCGGCAGTTGGAAGGTGCGCTCGCGCTATAACGAGACGGATCAGATGACGTATCATTATCTCTCGGGCAAAAATGGCGGGAAGGAGTATCTGATTTCGTTGAATTTTACGAATGGGGCGACTATCGCATTTAGTCCTGTGACAGACGCGCAAGACTACGGATTGCTGCTGTATGCCCTGGATGACGAGCCGCAATATACTGAGACAAAATATACCTCGTATCCCTTGGGATTTGATGCGATAGAGGCGACAAAGACGGATGCGCCGATGACCTATAGGATGAACATGGGCGCAGTAACACTAATCATACAAAACGGACAAAAATACTTGCAAATCAATGAATAGAAGACTGATGATTATTGGCTTGCTGCTGGCTGTGATGACTATTCACGGTCAGCAAGTGATGCACGATATACTAGAAGGCGTGTATAACCAACAGACGTTGAGCGAGCATGAACAGGACAGCATACTCGGCAGCTTGCCCGAGCAGCGTTACCGCTTGGAATATACCGACAAGCAGCAGCTGTTCCGGCACTCGTTTGTGGCGAAATACTGGATTGTGGACACACAGAAAAACACCCGCAAACCGCTGAGCGAGGAGCCGGTGCGCGATGCTGTTATATCCCCGAACGGGAAGTATATAGCTTTCGCCAAAGCAGATAACAATATCTATCTGCACAAGCTCGATTTCGGGACAGAGGTTGCTGTGACGAGCAGCAAGGCGGAAGAGCATATCTTCAACGGAATCAGCGACTGGCTGTATGAAGAAGAGTTCGGCAAGACCTGCCTGATGCAGTTCTCGCCCGACTCGAAGCAGCTGGCATATATCCGTTTGGACGATGCCGGCGTGCCGGAGACCTCGTGGCAAATGATGCTTGGCGCGGGACATCCGGAGACCGTGGTACAGTCGTATCCTCGCGCGGGCGAGCATAATGCGCGTGCGAGCGTACTATTATATACTATAGCCAACAAAGATATCCGTCAGGCTACGTTGCCGGAAGAGGATGACCGCTATGTGCCGCGCATCGCTTGGCGTACGTTGCCGGCTGCCAAGAAAGATCAAGAGCCGATACAGCAACTGGTTGTGCTGACCGTGAACCGCGACCAGAATGCGATGCAGGTATATACGTGCAATCCGTTGTCGCAGGTTTGTACGCTGCTGTATGAGGAGAGCAGCAAGGATTATTATGTGGATTATACGCTGTTCGACGAGTGGCAGTGGCTGAGCGACGGGCGGTTCATTGTGCTGTCGGAGCAAGAGGGCTGGAAGAGTGCGTATATGCACGCCGTGAACGGACGACAAGTGAGTCGTTTGCCTTTCTCCGCGGAGGGAAACATGGATATAACCGCCTTGTACGGCTATGACGAAGCGACACAAACGCTGTACCTGCAAGCTGCATCCCAACCCGCGATACGCGTGTGCTATGCGCTGAATATGAAAAAGAACACGATAGCTACGGTGGGAGAGAATGGCGGCTGGAACAGTATGCGGCTGAGCAAGGACTGCAAGACAGCTGTGCTGGCGCATGAGAGTGATCAGGAGCCTGTAGTATATCGCTTGTGGAGCGCCAAGCAAGGCGTAGAGAAAGTGCTGAAGGACAATGCGGCGATTGCCGAACAATGGCAGAAGCAGCAGTTGCCTGCCAAGCATTTCACGACAATAGCAATAGGCGGTGCGGAGTTGCAAGCCTGCATCTTCTATCCGCGGGCGTTCGACAAGACGAAGAAATATCCCGTGGTGATGTTGCAGTATGGTGGTCCGGCATCGCAGCGCGTGACGGATCGTTGGCGCAGACGGTGGGATTACGGCTTGGCAGACCAGGGATACGTGGTGGTTATTGCTGATCCGCGCGGCACAGACGGGCAGGGTAGAGCCTACCGCAACTATGCTTACATGCAGATGGGACGTGAGGCGGACGACATGATCGGTGTGGCACAGTGGATTGCCGAGCAAGCGTGGACGGACAATCACAAGATATATATGGCCGGCTGGAGCTATGGCGGGTATGAGGTGCTGCGTACGTTGTGCACGCAACCGCTGCAGACGGATGGCACGCCGCTGATTGCCAAAGGTATAGCCATTGCACCTGTGACCGACTGGCGACTGTATGACAGCGGATATACAGAGCGTTACATGCGTCGTGTGCAAGTGAATGAAGGCGGCTATGACGAGGCGGATGTGACGCACTTGGCTGCGGGAATGAGAGGTGAACTGCTGATCGTGCACGGCAATGCCGACGATAATGTGCATGTGCAGAACACCTGGAAGATGGTGGAGGCGCTGATTGATGCCGACAAGGATTACCGAATGCTGATCTATCCTGACGACAATCACTTCCTGAAGAAGAACAAGCACTATCAGCACTTGCACAAGCAACTGATGAAGTTCCTGGAGGAGTAATGTTGATATTTCGGTATTTCGATATTTCGAAAGATAATTAATAACTAAATATACCAATCATGACACAAAAACAATCCGGCGCATCCTTGCGCGTAATTACGATCATCGCGATGATGTTTCTGTATGCGATGATCTCGTTTATCACCAACCTTGCAGCTCCTGTGGGCAAGATCTGGGGCGCATCGTTTGATGACCCGGCTCAGGCTGAACGAATGGGTATGTTGGGCAACCTGTTCAACTTCCTGGCTTACCTGATTATGGGTATTCCTGCGGGAAACTTCCTGGCCAAGTTCGGCTACAAGAAAACAGCTTTGACGGCTATTGCTCTTGGTTTTGTGGGAATCTGCGTGCAATGGCTTAGCGGCGCAGCAAGCAGTTTTGCCATCTACCTGACAGGTGCGTTGATCTGCGGCTTCTGCGTATGTATGCTCAATACCGTAACCAACCCGATGCTTAACCTGCTTGGCGGCGGCGGAAACAAAGGTAACCAGCTGAATATGATCGGTGGAACGTTGAACTCACTTTCCGGCACATTGACTCCGATGCTGGTAGGTGCAATCATCGGCGAGAGCTTGGCAGGTAAGACGATTGCCGATGTGAACATCATGCTCTACATCGCGATGGGTGTATTTGCGCTGTTGTTCCTCATCATCTTCATCACTCCGCTGGCAGAGCCTGCCGGAGCCGGAGAGCAGGTTACGTACGAGCGCAGTCCGTGGGCTTTCCGTCACCTGACGCTGGGTGTGATTGCTATCTTCTTCTACGTAGGTATAGAGGTAGGTGTTCCCGCTACACTGATATCGTATCTGAACCCGATGGTAGGCTTTGCAGCCGCAGGTTTCGTAGCAGGATTGTACTGGTTGTTGATGCTGGTAGGTCGTACGATCGGTTCGGCTATTGGCGCAAAGGTCAGCAGCAAATCGATGGTAACCTGTGTGGCTGTTGTGGCTATTGCATTGATGGTAGCAGCTATGGTTCTGGGCGATAGCGTGAAGGTTAGTCTGCCGACAGGTTGGGATTTTGCTATGGCCGAGATGCCGATTGCAGCCTTGCTGATTATTCTTGTTGGCTTGTGCACATCGGTTATGTGGGGTTGCATCTTCAACCTGGCTACTGAAGGTCTGGGCAAATATACGGCTAAGGCTTCGGGAATCTTTATGATGATGGTTGTAGGCGGCGGCATTGTTCCGCAAATTCAGAGTTTGATTGCAGCCAACAATATTCTGCTGAGTTATATCGTTCCTATCATCGGTGTAGCTTATATCTTGTTCTACGCGTTGGTAGGATCAAAGAACGTGAACAAAGACATCAAGGTAGATTGATGTATGTTCGATGATTGAGATCAAGACAGACAGTCTGCACAAGATTGCCTATGCGACGGATGCGAGCGTGTACCGTGAGATTCCTTACGGTGTGGCGTATCCCGCAAACGAAGACGATATATGTGTCTTGATAGCCGAGGCACGCAGCCGTGGCACGAGCTTGATAGCTCGTGCCGCCGGTACGTCGATAGCCGGTCAAGTGGTGGGTAACGGTATAGTAGCCGACATCAGCCGGCACATGAATCGTGTGCTTGAGATCAATGCCGAAGCGCGCTATGCGTGGGTTGAACCCGGCGTGGTGCGCGATGAGCTGAATATAGCCTTGAAACCTTACGGTCTGTTTTTTAGTCCCGAGACATCGACTTCCAATCGTTGCTGCATTGGCGGCATGGTGGGCAATAACTCTTGCGGCACACACTCGCTGGTATATGGCAGCACACGTGGGCACGTGCTTGAAGCCGACGGCATATTGGCAGACGGCACGAAGGTGCATTTTGCCGAATATTCAGTAGCCGAATTGGAAGAACGGTTCGGGGAGGAGTTTTGGCGTAGAGAGTCGAAAGCCGAAAGTCACGGGGTCCCCACAAGCTTGCGCAGTGGGGTGTCTCAAAAGTCGAAAGCTGAGCGAACGTTGGAGGAGAGAATTTATGCGCAGTTGATAGGTTGGGCGTTGGATGCCGAGACGCGCGAGCTGATAGCCACTACGTATCCTGACAAAGAACTGGCGCGCCGTAGCTGCGGCTATGCAATCGATGAGGTGATAGAGGGGCTGTGCGATGAGAGTAAGCCGCTACGGAACCGCACGATCAATCTGTGCCGCCTGATAGCAGGTAGCGAAGGTACATTGGCCTTCTTGACACGTATCAAGGTGTCGCTGGATGTTTTGCCGGAGAAAGAGGTGATGGTTGTTTGTGCTCATTGCATCAGTTTGGATGCCGCGTTCGAAGCGAACCTGACGGCACTTGGGCAACATCCTACAGCCGTAGAACTTATGGATGGGGAGATACTGGAGTTGAGTAAGGGCAATCCGGCAGTGGAGCGATTCTTTGTGCAAGGTGATCCTCCGGCACTGCTGATCGCGGAACTGCGTAGCGATACGCGCGAAGATCTTGACAGACAAGCCTCGAAGATGGAACAGGCGCTGCATGCCACAGGGCTGGTAAGTCATTGTACGCGCGTATATGGCAGCGAGGTGAGTAAGGTGTGGAATCTTCGCAAGGCGGGATTAGGCATCCTGAACGGCATGAAAGGTGATGCCAAGCCTACAGGAGTGATAGAGGATACGGCAGTAGCAGCAAGTCGTTTGCCGGCGTATATGCGTGACTTCCGTGCCATGCTTGAGCGGCTGGGCACATCGTGCGTGTTCTATGGACATATCAGTACCGGCGAGTTGCATCTTCGTCCTATACTCAACCTGAAGACCGAGGAAGGGCGGCAACTGTTCCGTACCATAGCTCATGAGACCACATTGCTTGTTCGCAAGCACCGCGGGACGATCAGCGGCGAGCATGGCGACGGGCGATTACGCGGAGAGTTCATCCCGCTGCAATATGGCGAAGCGACCTATGAGTTGATGCGGCAAGTCAAGTATTGTTGGGATGAGGATAAGCTGTTTAATCCGCACAAGATTGTGGATACACCGAGGATGGATGAGGGGTTGAGAGTTATGGCGTATGGGTTACCGGTTACGGGTTACGGGAATAAGGGAAAGAATGATGAGTTATTATGCCGTGTGGAGCAATGTAACGGAGCCGGCGATTGCCGCAAATCGCTGACGATAGGCGGCACGATGTGCCCGACCTATAAGGTGAGCGGCGATGAACTGCAGACGACTCGTGCACGGGCGAATGTGCTTAGGGAGTGGCTGGGAAGTCAACAAGCAGCGATCAGCAGTCAGCCATCAGCAATCGGCGAGCAGCAGGTAAAGGAGATGTTGCTGTCGTGCCTGGCGTGCAAGGCGTGCAGAAAGGAGTGTCCGTCAGGCGTGGATATGACACGCTTGCGCAGCGAAGCATTGCAAGCGCTATACGACAAGCAGGGTTTGCCGCTGAGGACATGGATGGTAGCGCATAACGCGGATATACAGGCTTTAGGCGCACTCGTGCCCCACGTATATAACTTTTTTGCTTCTAATCGATTCACCTCATCGCTGCTAAAGCGGATGGCGGGATTTGCGCCGGAACGGAGAATACCGAGAATAGACAAAAGACAAAAGAAAAAAGACAAAAGATTAATTAGAAACAGCTCTGAGTGCAGTGGTAAATCTACAAGGAAGTTGTATCTGTTTCTCGATGAGTTTACAAAATACAATGAGCCCGGGTTGGCGGAGACGTTCATCCGGCTGTTGAACCGCTTGGGTTATGAGGTGGTTGTTCCGAAACATACACAAAGCGGTAGGGCTGCCATATCAAAGGGTTGCCTGAGGCAAGCACGAGAATATGCAGAGAAGAACATTCGGCTGCTGAAGGACTTGATACGAGAAGAGACACCGTTGGTAGGTATTGAACCGTCGTGTATATTGACTTTTAGGGACGAGTATCCGAACCTTGTAGGAGCGGAGCAACGCGAGGCTGCAGAGCGGTTGGCAAAGAATTGCTTGTTGTTTGATGAGTTTCTGATGCGTGAGGTGGACGCGGGGCGTATTACGAAGGATGCATTCACAGACATGCCGGCTGAGGTTTGGCTGCACGGGCATTGTCATCAGAAAGCATTGGTCGGGGTAGAGAAGACGGCAGCATTGCTTGGGCTACCTAAAAATGTAAAGGTACATGTTATCCCTTCGGGATGTTGCGGCATGGCGGGTTCGTTCGGCTATGAACAGGCACATTACAGCACATCGATAGCCATAGGTGAGATGATCCTGTTCCCGGCAGTAAGGGAAGCAGTAAAGAATAATACTGTGGATAAACCTGTGTTTATAGCGGCTCCGGGAACTTCGTGCCGCACACAAATAAAAGACGGGACAG
The DNA here is from genome assembly GCA_902798965.1 of uncultured Bacteroidales bacterium. Taxonomy (GTDB): domain Bacteria; phylum Bacteroidota; class Bacteroidia; order Bacteroidales; family Paludibacteraceae; genus Colicola. Next base: position 23,620 of record CADBYS010000008.1, read on the forward strand.
GAATAACAGCCTTGCACCCGATTGAGATCCTTTATCGTTTGCTGCGTGGTTGACGAAAGATCAGTTATTAACTCTGACGAATTATTTGTTGACTGACCGTACTCGATAGCCTGCTGCGCGTAACTGTGCAAGCAGGCCTTTTTCTCCTCCGAGATATACCGCATCCAAGGTGATGAATGCTCCTCCTTCCACCAGGTAGGGGCGTAAGCGTTTCACCCATTGCTCGTTGCGTGCGGCGTAAATCTGGTAGTCGGAGTAGGATTGTGTGCTCAGGTTGTCGGGTGAGAGAATATGATAGGACATGTCGGTAAGTCTGCCCATTCGGTACATCTCAGCCATCGTTCGTTCGTAGCGCACTTCGCGTTCCGGGTAATCGATTATTTGCAGCAGTTGCTTGCATTGCCAGTGGAAGGGTTCGCGGTCGAAGATGATGTACATTGTTTCTCCGATATCATCAATGGCTTTGACGGGCATCTTCTTGTCGGCGGCAAGTGATTGAAAGAACGCTTCCATGGAACGTTGGCTGTCGTAGTCGAGCCATTTGTGCAGCAGTTCGTCGCGATACATAGCCGTGAGGTATGAGGGTTTCATGCGGCAGAGTTTGTCCATACCCATGCCGACTGTAAGCTGCATGGCTTCGTCGATTTGTTGGTATTCCTCGGTTGTGTAGTAGCGGTCGAGACGGATGGAATCGGGGAGCAGAGCCGCCACGCGTAAGGCAGCGAGCGCTTCGTAATCTTGCATAGCAAACTCCGTAACAACTACCGCGCAGTTGGCAAAGCATTGTAGCAGGTTCGGCACGGAATCCAGGAACTCGATGCCCACGATCTTGTTGGTGGCAAAGATGTAGGAAGGTGCTTTGGACGAGTTGCCTGATACCTTGTACAAGACTTGTGCGTGTGTGATTGCTGCGCAAAAGAAACACAATACTATGATAATTCTTTTGGTCACCTGTTTTTTTTGTCTGTTTGTTGTTTTCTTACTATGGGTTATTGCAGTCGTGTGATGATGTTGTATGCCTGGTAGATGCCTAACTCTCCGGCTCGCGACAAGTCCTGTAATCCTTCGGTGTGCTTGCCGATGTAGATGTATGTTAGTCCGCGGTTGAAATATGCTTCGGGGAAATCGGCATCGGCGCGTATCGCTTCGGAGTAATGGCGGATGGCAGCATCGTAGTCCTTTTGCTGGCACAGGATATTTGCTTTGTTGTAGTAGGCGAACGCAAAATCCGGCAATCGACGGATGACCTGGTCGTAGTCCATGAGCATGAGCCGGAAGGCGGCACTAAAGGCAGCATCGTTGTGTGAGCGTGATGTAGAAAGGCTACCGGGTTGTGCGAGCACCTCGTTGTTCGCCTGCTGGTATTCGAGCAGACGGTATCGCCAATTGGCTTGACAGAAGTACATGACGGCAACCATCGTTGTGTCGAGTCCGGCAAGGGTGAGTGCGCGTGTGCAATCCTCGATAGCAGAGGCGTAATCCTGAACGATAGCGAACTCCGTGGCACGTGCAAAGAGTATTTGTGCGATGCGTTCGGTTTCTGTCAGGGGCGTAGAGCGCAGGTCATGGGGCAGGGCATCGATGATGGTGGAGAGTCGGCTGATTTGCGTAAAGTGGTGTGACACCATATCTGCGGAAAGCGGCAGCTCGTGTGTTGTGGCCTTGAGTGCGTCGGGAAGCCAACGGTGGTTGTTGAAGGCAGTGAGCGAATAGTTGTATATGGTTCGTGCCTGCGGGTAATAGGTGAGCGTGATCGCCGGCTGGTTGATGAGATCCTGGTAGCGGTCTTGCACCCTGCCACGTGAAGCTGAGTTATATTTCTGCTCCTGACTATCCGCTTCGCCGTTTTGTGCGGCACGTTGCGAGAACAGCTTGCGGTAGTCGCGTCTGTTCGACTCCGTTTGTGCCATCTGCACATCGGTGTTGAGCTGTTGTGTGCTAACGGTATCACGACCGGCATTATGATCTTCCTCGATCTTGTACGCCTTTTGCAAGCATCGTTGTGCAGCTTGCTTCTCGCCCAGCGCGGTGTGTGCGCGTGAGGCGATATAATAGGCGGGCAGGAAGGTAGGATGGAGTGTGCTGAGTGAGTCGAAATCACGGATGGCATCTTTCCATTGCTGCAGTTGCATGGATACCATACCTCGTTGGTAGAGCGTAGGTCCGAGCAGACTTTCCGACTTCCGGTTGTTGTCGGAGGGATTCTTTTCGATACAATCCAAGGCTTTGCTCAGGTCGTCGTACGCGCGGTTGTAGTCGCCAAGTTCCTGGCGGAGCACACCGCGGTTGAAGTAACACTGCGGCTCATTGGGGGAAAGTTCGATGGCTTTGTCGTAGTCGGCGAGTGAAGCGCGGTAGTTATGCTTGCGGTAGTAAATGATGCCTCGGTTGATAAAATCTCCGGCGTACTTGGAATCGAGGTTGATGGCTTGTGTGATGTGCTTGAGTGCGGCATCCTCGTCGCCGGTCATCATCGTAACCACTCCGAGCGCCGACCAATTCTGTGCATTTTGCGAATCGTATTGCACGGTGCTTGTGAACTCGTTGAGGGCGCACGCAGTATCATTCTGTTGCAAGCAGATCACTCCTCGCTCGAAATGTAAGGAGGCGGATTCGGGTTCGCGGCGCAGCAGGTAATCGATGTCCGTGCGTGCCTCGTCGTAGCGCCCGAGTTGTGAGCGCGTGTCGGCTCGCAGCAGCATATATGTCCTGTTCTCGGGCGCAAAGACGAGTGCTTCGCTGAAGTCGGCTTCGGCTTGTTCGTTTTGGCCTAACTGGCGATAGACGTAGCCGCGTGTGTAGTATGTGCCCGGCTGAAAAGGATTGCGCTCGATGGCAGCGTTGCAGTCGCGTAATGCGCCTTGGTAATCGCCGAGTTGAATCTTGGCTATTGCGCGTAACTGATAGGGTTCAGCCAAGTAGGGCTTGAGCTTGATGACCTGGTTGAAGTACTGGATGCTGAGCACATAATCCTCGAAGTAGAGGGCATTGCGACCTATGGATGTGATGCGGTCGGTGTTGAGCTGTGCGCGCACAGGAGAGGAAACCATCAGAAGGCTTCCGAGTAAAATCAATCCTATTGTGCGTAGCTTGGTCATTTCCCTAATCGTGTTGTACTTCCTTTTGGGCGTTTGCAGAGAAGATACAAAAACGATGCCAGAGCTATTTGTACATGAATCGTTTGATGGACTTTTTGGGTGTTTTCTCGAAGGGTTCGTCTTTGAGTTCGATGTCGGAAACCTGGGAGTAGCCGGGGATGAGTTTGTTGAGTTTCTGCACGTTTTGCTTCATCAGTTCGCGCAGATCCTCGATGCTCAAGCGGCGAGAAACCTGCTCGTCGGGGAAGACGAGACCAACCAGACGGCCTTCGCGCTCGACGATGATCGATTCGCCAACACCCTCGAGGTTATTGAGTTTGTCCTCAATCTCTTCGGGGTAGATGTTCTGACCTGAAGCGCCAAGAATCATGGTCTTGTTACGTCCCTTGATGAAGATGTTCTTGTGCTTGTCGAGGCAACCGAGATCGCCGGTGCGCATCCATCCGTCGTCGGTGAAGGAGGCGATGGTAGCTTCCTCGTTCTTGTAATAGCCCATCATCACGTTTTCGCCACGGACGAGAATCTCACCCACACCGAACTGGTTCGGCTGGTCGATCATCACTTCCATGTTCGGCACGGGAACGCCGCCGGAGTGTGCAACGAAATACTTGGGCGGATTGCCGCCGATGAGCGGACCACATTCTGTCATTCCGTAGCCGACGGAGATGGGGAACTTGATATCTTTCATGCACGCTTCAACATCAGGGCTGATGGCTGCACCGCCGCAGATGAAGTAACGCAGTTCGCCTCCGAAGGCTGTGGTAAGCGCCTTGCGCACCTTGCGACGGATGATAGGTCCGATGCCCGGTGTGCGCCAAAGGAACTTAATCACCTTGCGCGAGAGCAGAGGGTTGATGTTCTTTTTGTAGATCTTCTCGATGACAAGCGGTACTGTAACGACGATGTACGGCTTGACATCTTGCATGGCTTTGAGCAAGATAGATGGCGTGGGGCTCTTGGTGAGGAAATAGATATGCGTACCGGAGCAGAGCGGGTAGAGGAACTCGCACACTTGCCCGAACATATGTGCCAGAGGCAGCATGGATACGAGCCGTTGTCCGGGATCGACGGGCAGCATGGACATACCTGTCTCGACGTTGTTACTTAGCGAGCGGGCATTGAGCATGACACCTTTGGGCGAGCCGGTAGAACCGGACGTGTAGTTGATGAGGCAGAGCTCATCGGGATTGAGGTCAAAGTGGAAATCGTCCGCCGTTATGCCACGCGGATACACCTTGCGGAAGGCTGCTTCGAGCTGCTCGGCATCGGGGATGTTGTTCTCATCTTTGGCACGCAAGCAACTCCAGTCGGGCAGACTGATGACTGCCTCAAGATCCTTGAGTGGCTGTGCTTGCAGTTCTTTCCAAACGTAGGGACCAACGAACAGCAAGCGGGAGTCGGAGTGCGTGAGCAGGTGATCGACATCTTCGGCTTTGAAGTCCTGGAGGATGCTGACCACCACGGCGCGGTAGGACATGATAGCCAGATAGGCTACTGCCCAATTGGCGCAGTTGCGGCCGCAGAGGGCGATCTTGTCGCCTTCCTTGATGCCTAAGAGGCGGAAGAGTTGGTGCAGACGAAGGATGGTCGCTGCCATCTCGCCGAAGGTGTATTGTTGAGGCTCGTTGTAGTCAGAGAGCGCGAGATCGTTCCACTGGCGGGAAGCGACTGTGCTTAAATATTCAAAATAATGTTTCTGCATTGTGATTGACGATTGAACGATTGACGATTTACGATTGATTGACCATTGAATGCTATTGACGATTTACGAAAGAGCCAACATTCGTTGAATGGGTATGATTGCTTTTTCTGCGATTGCGGGGGCCACAAAGACCTCAGGGGAGTTGTGGAGGAGGCAATCGTAGAGTTTTTCGAGTGTGATCATGCGCATGTACTCGCACTCGTTGCACTGGCAGCCGACACCTTCGGTGACTTCGGGCGGCACGGGCAGGAAGATTGCTTCGGGGCAGGCTTTCTGCATCTCGTGGAGCACGCCGACCTCTGTGGCGATAATGAACTTCGGTGCTTCGGGGTGCGCCTTGACGTAGTTAAGCAAGGCTTGGGTTGAACCAATGACATCGGAGAGGGTGAGTATGGCTTGCTTGCACTCGGGGTGGGCAAGAACGGGTGCATCGGGATGTTCGCGCTTGAGAGCTATGAGTGCCTCGACGCTGAAACGTGAGTGCACATGGCACGCGCCGTTCCAGATATCCATGTCGCGACCGGTCATCTGGGCAATGTAGCGACCGAGGTTCTGGTCAGGGCCAAAGAGAATGGGTTGGTCGGCGGGAATCGACTGAACGATTTTGAGCGCGTTGGATGAAGTGACCACGATATCCGTGAGCGCCTTGACCTCGGCTGAGGTGTTGACATAGGAAACGATCGTGTGGCCGGGATGTGCCTCTTTCCATGCACGGAGGTCGGCCGCCTTGCAACTGTCGGCAAGCGAACAACCGGCATTGAGGTCAGGGATGAGCACTTTCTTGTCGGGGCAGAGGATCTTGGCTGTTTCCGCCATGAAATGTACGCCGCAGAGGACGATGATGTCCGCGTCGGTCTTGGCGGCTTGTTGCGCCAAGGCGAGCGAGTCACCGATGCAATCGGCTACCTCCTGTACTTCGGGGCGCTGGTAGTAATGCGCCATAATGATGGCGTTCTTTTGTTTCGCTATGTCTCTGATTTGTTGTTGTATAGTCATGATTACAGAATTTCTTTGATGATCTCACTAACAGTGGGATGCGGGAATACGACCTGCCGGAACTCGGGGACGGTGTAGCCCATTCGTACGGCAAATGATGCTGCGGCTATGAACTCCGAGCAGGGATTGCCGATAAGATGTACACCCATGACGGCTTGCGAGCGGGTGTTGATGACCAGTTTGCACAGACCTGTCTCGCCTTCGTTCTCCGCCATGAAACGCCCGGAGAATGTCATGGGCAGCGTGCGTGCTTCGCAGCCTTCGAGGGCTGACTCGCTGATACCTACTGAGGCTATCTCGGGATTGGTGTAAACAACTGAAGGGATAGCATTGTAGGCTATGCGTTGCACGGGGATTTGCTTGAGCATTCTACCGACGGCTACTTCGGCTTGGCGGGCAGCGACGTGAGCGAGCATGATCTTGCCGGTTACATCACCTGCGGCATAGACGTTCGGGAGGTTGGTGCGGCAGAAATCGTCCACAACGATGGCACCGCGGTTGTACTCGAGATCGGTGAGCGCCTCGAGACCTTGGAGGTTGGCACGGCGACCGACGGAGACGAGAATCTTGTCGGCTTCGAGCGTTTCGCCGTTATCCAAAATGACTTTGTTACCTTCGAAGGCTGTGACCTTGGTGGAAGTGAGGATGTTGATGCCGCGTTTGGCGTAAGCGGTTGTTATATACTCGCTTATACTCTCGTCAAGGTTGGCGAGGATGCGTGGTAATGCTTCGATGATAGTAACGGGAATACCGAGTTCGTGGTAGAGCGTGGCAAACTCCATGCCAATGACTCCTCCTCCAACGATGATAACGGATTTAGGAAGTTCGGTCGCAGTGAGTGCGGCTGTGGAGTCCCAGACGTTGGGGTTATCCTGGATGCCCTGAATAGGCGGCACGAAGTTCGTCGAGCCGGTGCAGATCAGCAGGTTCTCGGCTTCGTAGTTCTCGCCGTTGCAGGCAATGGTTACCTGATTGTCTGTGCGGCTGACTACAGAAGCAGCGCCGCTAACCAAGGTGCAATGCTCATTGTTAAGGCGTTGCTTGATACCGGCTACAAGTTTGCGCACAACTATCGTCTTGCGCTTCTGCATGGCAGCAAAGTCAAAGCTAACATTCTCAGCCGTTACGCCGTAGCGTTGTGCGTGCGTGGCGTTGTAATATTGCTTTGCGCCGTATAGGAGCGACTTGGTGGGAATGCAACCTACATTCAGGCATGTGCCGCCGAGAGCGTTTTGCTCAAACATGACCACATCCTTTCCGGCTTTCGATGCGAGTTCGGCTGCTGTGTAGCCTGCCGGCCCTCCGCCTATGATTGCGAGAAAATATCTCATATTTTTCGTTAAAGTGTTAAATCGTTAAAATGTTACTTTCTGTTTATCAGTTTTATTTCCGGTGTGCTTTGCAGCACCATGGAGTTGGCGGGGACATCGCAGGTGAGCCAGACGTTACCGCCGATGATGGTGTCGTGACCGATGCTTACGCGCCCAAGAATAGAGGTGTTGGAATAGACGGTAACGTTGTCTTCCAGAATAGGGTGACGAGGTATACCTTTCGGTCTTCCTTCGGAATCATACTCGAAGTTCTTTGCACCGAGCGTAACGCCCTGATAGAGCACAACGTGACTGCCGATAACAGCCGTTTCGCCGATAACAACGCCCGTGCCGTGGTCAATGCAGAAGTGGTCGCCGATCTGTGCAGCAGGGTGGATATCGATGCCGGTGCGGCTGTGTGCCAATTCGGTGAGCATTCTCGGGATGCGCGGCACGCCTAACTGATGTAGCACATGTGCGGCGCGGTAATGGATCATGACGTAGGTCAGCGGATAGCATAGGATCACCTCGCCTCGATCACTAACGGCAGGGTCGTTATGTAGCACGGCATCTACGTCGGAATGAATCAGTTCGGCAATAGTAGGGACACTTGCCCAGAACTCTTCGGGCAGCGGGAGCGATTGCGGTGCTTCGACTGCGTGGAAGTAGTCGGGGAAGACAACCGATTGCAGATGTGCTATCAGTTGCTTGAGTTGTGCTATGGTAGGAACTTGTATCATAATACGCTCAAATACCGTTCGCCTGTGTCGGGAAGAAGGGCTACGATGGTTTTGTTTGTGTACTCTGCAAGCCGAACTATGCGGCAAGCGGCTGCGAACGCTGCGCCGGAAGATATGCCGACGAGCAAGCCGTAGTCACTTGCCAAGCGGCGTGTGGCGGCAAGTGCCTCGTCATCGGTGACGGTGAGTACGCGGTCAATATAATGCGCGCGATAAGTGTCGGGAATGAACCCTGCGCCAATGCCTTGCAACTTGTGTGCTCCGGGTTTGCCACCGGATAGCACGGGCGATGAGGCAGGCTCAACGGCAATGATCTCCACTTCGGGTTTGCGCTCTTTGAGCAGTTGCCCGACACCGCTAACTGTGCCGCCTGTACCGGCTCCGGCGATGAAGACATCGACTGTCCCGTTGGTGTCCGCCCAGATCTCCTGTCCTGTTGTGGCGTAATGTACAGCGGGGTTGGCGGGGTTGGTGAACTGTCCTAGGATAATGCTGTCAGGCGTTTCGCGCTGCAATTGCTCGGCTCGTGCTATAGCACCTTTCATGCCTTCCGCGCCGGGTGTGAGAACGAGTTCTGCACCATAGGCGCTGAGCAGATTGCGCCGCTCGACGGACATTGTTTCCGGCATAGTAAGGATGACGCGATAGCCTTTGAGCCGCCCGATCCACGCCAAGCCTACGCCCGTATTGCCGCTGGTGGGCTCGATGATCGTTGAACCTGTATGGAGTTTGCCGCTACGTTCGGCATCTTCGATCATCGCGAGGGCTGTTCTGTCTTTGACGCTTCCGCCGGGATTCTGACGCTCCAGCTTGAGTAACAGACGCGCATTCCCCTCACGCACCTCAAGCAGAGGCGTGTTGCCGATCAGTTGTAGCAGGTTTGTTACAATCATTGTTGCGCGTTGAGAGTTTTGCGTTAATTAACAGGATTCAAATTGACGGAGGAAACGGACGTCGTTCTCGGAGAACAGACGCAGGTCTTTGACTCTGTACTTGAGATTCGTGATGCGCTCGACACCGAGCCCGAAAGCGTAACCGCTGTAGATCTTGGAATCTATGCCGCAACTCTCAAGTACGTTGGGATCGACCATACCGCAACCGAGAATCTCAACCCAACCTGTACCTTTGCAGAAACTGCAACCTTTTCCGCCGCAGATATTACACGAGATATCCATCTCGGCTGAGGGTTCTGTGAAGGGGAAGTAGGACGGACGGAGGCGGATCTTCGTCTCGGGGCCAAAGAGCTCTTTGGCGAGGTAGAGCAGTACCTCGCGCAGGTCAGCAAAGCTGACGTTCTTATCGATGTACAGGCCTTCGATCTGGTGGAAGAAGCAATGGGCGCGTGCGCTGATGGCTTCGTTGCGATACACGCGACCCGGGCAAAGTACGCGGATAGGCGGCTTTTGGGTCGTCATGACGCGCGTTTGTACGCTTGAAGTGTGGGTGCGGAGAAGGATATCAGTCGGTTTCTGCACGCCTTGTTCCTTCTCGATAAAGAAGGTATCTTGCATGTCGCGAGCGGGATGTTCAGGTGCAAAGTTGAGCATGCCGAAGACGTGTTGGTCGTCCTCGACTTCGGGGCCGTCAGCCACGACAAAACCAATACGCGAGAAGATCTCGATGATCTCTTCGCGAACCAGCGACAACGGATGACGCGTACCCAGAGCGATAGGGTCGGGGGTACGTGTCAGGTCGGGTTTGTCCTGAAGCTGGGTAGCCTGTTCGAACTGCTCCTTGAGGCAATTCATCTTCTCGGTAGCTTTGTCCTTAAGGGCGTTGAGCTGTGCTCCCAACTCTTGCTTTTGCTCTTTGGGGACATCGCGGAACTCGCCGAACAGGGCAGCGATCTCACCTTTCTTGCTCAGATACTTGATGCGCAGCGCCTCCAGTTCCTCGGCGTTGTTGGCACTCATCGATTCCACTTGGCTCAATAAGCCGGAAATTCTTTCTGAAATTGTCATATGTTTATTACTTCGTGTTAGTTACTTTGTGTTAGTGACTGCATGTTTATAGTTTCGCGTTGATGACTTCGTGTTAATAACTTCGTGTTGATGACTTCGTGTTATTGACTACGTGTTCAAAAAAGCGTACAAAGTTACTAAAAAATATTGAAAAATGCAAATAATTTGTAACTAAATCGTACAATATTTGCAAAAGATGCAAGTTTGGCAGAGTTTTTGTCGTATTAAATTTGCAAAACTGAAAAAGATTTTATATCTTTGTAGGGTAATTTGGATAAAAGTGCATATACGTCGTTTATTGACATATCTGCTCATCTTCGTTTGTGCCTTGGCTCAAGCGCAGATAGATGCGCCCGTAACGTACAGCTCGAATGACTCTTTGGTCATGTTGGGCGACGGTACGGCGTTTCTGCATGGCAAGAGTGTGGTACAGTACAAGACGATGGAGCTGGATGCGGAGTTTATTCGTGTCCGCTCGGATAGTTCGACGATCTATGCGGTGGGCGTATATGACTCGCTTCGCGACGAGTGGATAGGCAAGCCGGTGTTCAAGGAGGGCAAGGATAGTTATGAGTCGGGCGAGATAACCTACAACATCAAGACGCAGAAAGGCTTCATCCGCAATGTGGTGACGCAACAGGGTGAGGGCTACGTGATTGCCGACAAGACCAAGAAGGTGGATAACGACGAGATGATGATGTCGGGAGGTAAGTACACGACGTGCGATGACCATGATCATCCGCACTTCTATCTGCGTATGACGAAAGCCAAGGTTAAGCCGGGTGATTATATCGCCACAGGTCCGGCATATCTGGTTGTGGGTGAGGTTCCGCTGCCGCTGGCAGTTCCGTTTGCGTTCTTCCCGTTCTCGAAGACCTATTCGTCAGGATTGATCATGCCTACTTTCGGCGACGAGTATGACCGCGGTTTGTTCTTGAAAGGTTTGGGTTACTATTGGGCGATCAACGACTATATCGACCTGGAGGTTACCGGCGATATCTATACGAAAGGTACGTGGGCGATCTATGCCAAGTCGAAGTATATCAAGCGCTACAAGTTCTCGGGTAACGTGAGCATCGAGTACCGCAGCGATGTGCGCGGCGACCCGGATCTGCCTGCCACATACAGCAAGAACAACAACTTCAATATCCGTTGGACGCACACCCAGGATAGCAAGGCTAATCCGTATAGCACGTTCTCGGCGAGTGTGAACTTTGCTACGTCGGGCTATAACCAGACCAGTATTAACAACTATTATAAGCCTGAGGTGAACTCGGCGAACACGACCTCTTCGACCGTGAACTTCACGCAACGTTTCCCGGATAGTCCGTGGAGTATAAGTCTGAATACGTCGATCACGCAACGAACGAAAGACTCGACGCTGTCGGTAACGGCGCCAAGTCTGAGCTTCACGATGACCACTGTTTATCCGTTCAAGCGCAAGAAAGCGGTGGGTAAGGAGAAATGGTACGAGAAGATAGCGGTAAGTTATTCGGGTGCGTTCACGAACAGTATCACTTGCAAGGAGAACTACTTTTTCCACTCGAACTTCGTACGCGATTGGCAGAACAAGATGACGCACAGCATGCCTATACGCGCGAACTTTACGTTATTCAAGTATCTGACTGTTACGCCGAGTGTTCAGCTAACCGACAGGATGTACTTCCAGCGCTACGACGAGACGTGGGATTATACGAACAACACGTTGGCGCGCGATACGACGTTGGGTTTCTACAACGTGTTTGACTTCAATGTGGGCGTGAGCCTGTCCACCAAGTTATACGGTTTTTACACGCCGTACCGTAAGTGGTTTGGCGACAAGATTGACCGTTTCCGTCATGTGCTGACGCCGAGCATCAGTTTCAATTACCATCCGGACTTCGGAGCGCCGTGGTGGGGATATTACGGCAGGTACAACCAGCCGGTAGGAACGAATGTGACGAACGAGGCGGGCGATACGGTGTTTGTGCCAACGCTGGATGATTACGGCAATCCGAAGTACGTGGAACGAACCTATTCCCGCTTCACGCAAGGCAATGCGCAGCCGGGAGCAGCGGGAGCGATCAGTTTCTCGTTGGGTAACAACCTGGAAGTAAAGGTGCGCGATGACAAGGATACGACAGGGAAGAAACCGTACAAGGTGATCTCGCTGATTGACAATCTGTCGATAGGAGGCGGATACAACTTCATAGCCGACTCGATGAACTGGTCGAACTTCTCGGTGAGCCTGCGTATAAAGATTCCGAAGGTGAACTATACGATTAACCTGTCCACGCAGCTTGATCCGTATATGTATCAGTTGGATCCTTTCGGCAAGCCTGTTCGCACGAACAAACAGTATTGGAGCAATGGCAAGTTCCCTCATTGGAACGGTACGGGCACATCGTTCAGTTATACATTTAACAATCAGACATTCAAGAAGATTGCGGAGCGCATCAATAAGGATAAGGAGAAAAACGCCCCCAAGGAAGAGAAGCCTGAACAGGGCGATGAACATGCCCATGATGCTTTCGGCTCGCGGGAAGAGACGCGAGGTTCGGACGTGAAGCCTGTCAAGAAAAACTTCCAGGCAACGGATATACAATGGAGCCTGAGCGTGAGTTACTCCATCCATTACGGTGAAGACCGTTCGTCATTCAATTATGACAAGATGGTTTATGATATGAAGCTCACGCAGAACTTGAACCTGAATGGTACGTTGAACTTCGGCAAAGGCTGGAAAGTGTCGGCAACGACGTCGTACGACTTCACGGCAAAGAAGTTCACGTACACGAACTTCAACGTGACGCGCGATCTGCATTGCTGGACGATGTCCGCCCAGTTCGTTCCGTTTGGTCCGTTCAAGACGTACTCGTTCCACATAGGCGTAAACGCCTCCATGCTTGCCGACCTGAAGTACGACAAGTCATCCACCCAATCGACGAACAAGAAAGTGGATTGGTGGTAATCTTACTTGACGGGATTTTCCGTTATTTGCCAACCTGTTAATGTGGCGACATAGGGGATGAGGCTATACGCGATTTTCTGATGTCCCAGGTAGTTAGGATGCCAACTGGCACCCAGATTCTCGTTAGTATTCAGGTGTATGCCTTCGAACACTCCGGTGTAATAAACATTGTCCATCCCGCAGTCGTGGGCGGCTTGCTGCACGTAGGTGATGCACAGATCGCTGGTTTTCGGAGCGACGCAGAGGATAGGATGTTGCTCGCCGTAGTTGGCCTTGATGGCCTTGATGAGACGCACGTAGTTACGCGCATATTCCGAGATATGCGGTTGCATCTTGGTCGAGAAGTCGTTGGCACCCAAATAGATAACCGTTATTTGCGGCTTGAACGGATGGTCGGAGGCAACCCATGCGCTATCCTTTGATCCGTCGAAGGTCTGCGTGTATCTGTCGGGCATGTGCCATCCGGGGAACTTGCTGTTGTAGTTGCGCGCAATGCCCATGCCGGAGTGGGAGATCGTCCAGTAGTCCGCACCAAAGTAACGCGCCAGAATAGCAGCGTAGGTCTTTGCGGGGTTTTGCGTTTCGATGGTGTACGGGTCGGATCTTACGCTGTTCTCCGAACCGTAGCCGCAGGTATAACTGTCGCCTACGAACTCTATTTGTCGTTCGCAGAGTGGCTGCGCCTGGCGGAGTTCACCGTCGATGTCAAAGCTCATGAACGTGGTGATGCCGTGTTCGCCTTCCACGCGGCGCTGAATCATCAGGTGATGCTCTTTCTTGTCGGCTTTCTTGACCTGATAGAGCGTGATGGTTGTATCCTTGCTGTCAACGCGGATGACCTTGTCCGGATTCGCAGCAAAGGGATTGTCGATCCACATGTTGAACTCTATCGGCTCGGCGGACGCTGCCCGGAGGCTGACTTTGCTGCCCGTGAAAGCAATGCGCGCGTATGTGGCGCTGTAGTCAAAACTAACCTGTTCGCCGCTGACCATTGTTCGGCCTACGTAGGTAATCTTGCTGTCGCTGGCAGCAAACTGCTTTGCATGTACGCATAACGCGCATAGCGCGCACGCTAAACCTAATAGAATTCGTTTCATGTGGTTCAATTTATGATTTTCTAATTTCTGAGTTTTTCTTGAGGTTATTTGGTTTTTCCGGTAAGGAAGTTATGCTGGCATAATGCCCGAACCGAAAAGCCAAAGAACCCAAGAAAAAACAGAAATACTATTCGAAAGCGCCCATTTGCAGCATAGCAACCTCGCGCTCGGTGAGGAAACGGTACTTGCCGCGCGGCACGTTGCGCTTGGTCAGGCCTGCAAAGCTTACTCTGTCCAAGCCGACCACCTTGTAGCTCACTTTCTCGAAGATACGGCGCACTACGCGGTTCTGACCGGAGTGAATCTCCAGACCGATATGTTTGCGATCCTTGCTGGTGAACTCGAGTGCATCGGGGATGATCATCTCATCGTCGAGCATCACGCCGTGACGTATGGTCATCTCGTCGGCTTCCTCCAGGTCGCGGTCGAGGGTTACGGCGTAGATCTTTTTCTTTCCGAATTTCGGGTGCGTCAGTTTGGCAGCCAAGTCGCCATCGTTGGTGAGCAGCAGCACACCTGTGGTATTGCGGTCAAGACGGCCGACAGGGTAGATGCGCTCCGAGCAAGCGTTCTTAACTATATCCATTACGGTGTGACGCTCCTCGGGATCGTCGGTTGTTGTAACGGTGTTCTTTGGCTTGTTGAGCAGAATATATACTTTCCGCTCGCGCTTTACGGGCTGATGATGGAACATCACCTTATCGGTAGGCAGCACTTTTGCTCCGAGGCTGTCCACTACTTCGCCGTTGACGGTAACTACTCCGGCTTGTATGAAGTCGTCAGCTTCGCGTCGGCTGCAGAATCCGGCATTGGCCAGATACTTGTTCAATCGTATCGGCTTGGTCGGATCTTCGTAGCGCTCATGGTACTCCACTTGTTTGCGCTGCGAGTAGACGCTGCTGTTTCTTTGCTGTTTGGGGTTCGGACGCGCCGGTCGCTGATTCGGACGCATACCCGGACGTTGCTGTGCGGGGCGTTGTTGCCCTGCTCGCGGTGCGGGACGGCGGTTGCCACCCGACATATCATAGTCGGTGCGCGGCTGAACATAAGCACCATCGGGCGACATACGTGTGTAGCGGTTGTCGGCGGGTTGGTATGCACCCATAGACTGGCGGCCGTAAACGGAACTGCCGCTACGGACAATACGGGTGCGTTGGCGCCCTGCGGGACGCTGATCATTGTTGTTGGCATAATCTCCCGGATTCGCATCGGGACGATAGGCTGGTCTGCGGTTGTAAGAAGACCTGTTGTTGTCGTACATAATTGTTCAAATGTAAAAGGTTTATACAGAAAACTCGTATTCTCAAGCCGGCTTAGGCTAATGGTATTTTGTTGTACGTTATTTTCTTTGTTTTTCTGAAACGGACTCTACCTGCACTCGCGTGCATAGGATAGAGTCCGTATTCTTACGCCGGTCAATTATTCAGCTGCTTGTTCAACTGCCAACTTGCCACGATAGTAGCCGCAACTCGGGCATACAGTGTGGTAGATGTAGTGAGCACCGCAGTTCGGGCAAATAGCCAATGCAGGCATCTTTGCAACGTCATGAGTACGACGCTTGGCTTGACGGGTGTGCGATTGTCTTCGTTTTGGATGTGCCATAATATTTACAATTTAATAATTTACAGTTTTTGTTTTATTTGTTACTACAACTATCGGGATCATCCATAGTGCTACAGAGGTGAGTTTGGAGAAGTATTTGCATGTCTTGCATGCACTCACCATCCGGGTGACTGTGCACCAACGGAAGATTAATTGTTATCAGTTCGTATGTCAACCACTTGAGGTCGAGCGTGTCCGTTTGTTCGTCAGCCTCCTCAGGTAGTATGTCATCCTCCACATCCACGTTGTAGTCCATCGGTGCCAAGCACCTGTCGCAGGTCAGTTGCACCGTGCCTTGCGCGTGAATATGTAAGGAGTAGTCGCTCTCGCGCAGTACCAAGTCAGCCTCTGCTGCAACGTCGCCGCCAAGAATCTCGCTTCGCTCAATCGAGCGGAGATATGCATCGTCCAACGCATAGTTGAAATGGTGCTTGCCTTGTGCTAACTCGTTTAATTGCAGTGTCATATCGTAGTTCACTTGGTGCGTTAGATTGCCGGATTTGACGACAACCCGCGAAAAGCGGACGCAAAATTACAAAAATATTTTTGTATTTGCAAATATTCCGCGATTTTTTCACACTTTACCGCAAACTATTTGATATTTGCAATGCAGCGATTGCAATTTGTTGTTTGTTGCTTAAATTTTTGCAAAATTCATTTTTTTTTTGTAACTTTGCAGTGTATTCCGTGTGAGTACGTAAAACGGTAAAAATTTGATAAATTTTTCCTATTATGCTTATAGAAGCTAATCCATTCAAAGTCTTTGCCGGCAGCCAGGGTTTGGCTATAGCTGAGCGTGTGTGTGAACACCTTAATTGTCAACTCGGTAGGGTGCGTATTGACCGTTTTTCCGACGGTGAGTACTCTGCTACGTTCGAGGATTCGGTTCGCGGTCAATCCGTCTATTTGATTCAGTCCACTAATCCCACGGCTGACAATCTGATGGAATTGCTGTTGATGATCGATGCCGCCAAGCGCGCGAGTGCGTACAAGGTGATTGCGGTTATTCCGTATTTCGGCTGGGCGCGTCAGGACAGGAAAGACAAGCCGCGCGTAAGTATCGGCGCGAAGCTTGTGGCGAACATCCTTCAGGTGGCAGGAGCCGACCGTGTGATCGTGGTTGACCTGCATGCCGAGCAGATACAAGGATTCTTTGATATCCCCGTAGATCACCTGTATGGCAGCAATGTGCTGGCACCTTACGTGGAGAGCCTGAATCTCAAGAACCTGATTATTGCATCGCCGGATGTCGGCGGCTCGAAGCGTGCGGCAAACTTCTGTAAGAAGCTTAGCAGCCAGTTCGGTCATGAAGTGCCGATGGTGATATGCTACAAGCATCGTCCCGAGGCGAATCAGATCGGCGAGATGCGTGTGTTGGGTGATGTAGAAGGTAAGGATGTGGTTATCCTGGACGATATAGTGGATACAGCCGGAACACTCTGCAAAGCAGCGAAGGTAATGAAAGAGGCGGGTGCGCACAGCGTGCGTGCGGTGATCTCTCACGGTATAATGTCCGGTAATGCGTGTGAAAGGGTGATGGATAGCGAACTGGATGAACTGGTTATCACCGATTCGATACCGTTCGACACCAGCCGCTGCCCGAAAGTCAAAGTGGTGAGCATGGCAATTCCGATTGCCAAGACTATTCTGGCTATTCAAGAACATAGAAGTATCAGTGAGCAGAATATTTAACATATTGTTCTTCTGCGTTTTGCTGATGGCAGGATGCGGGGCTGCGCCAAAAACGAAGACGAAGGCTGTGCCTGAGGTTGCGTTTAGCGGCGACAGTGCGTATCGATATGTAGCTGAGCAAGTGGCGTATGGAGCGCGTGTACCCGGCATGGATGCGCATCACGATTGTGTGCAATATATCGGCCGTACGCTGCAGCGCTTGGGTGCGCAAGTGGAGATACAGACCGGTGAAGTGATGCGCTATGACGGCGAGTGGCAACATGTAGCGAACATCTGCGCCTATCTGGCAGCCGATAGTGCCTATGCCCAAGAGCCTGCGATTCTGTTGTGCGCCCATTACGACAGTCGTCCGTGGGCGGATCAGGAGGAAGACTATACGCAGCGGACTATTCCTATCCTTGGAGCCAATGATGGTGCCAGCGGAGTGGGGGTGCTTATGGAAGTGGCACGGCAGTGGTCGATGCTTGCAGAGCGCAAGCAACCGGTACAGATCGTACTCTTCGATTGTGAGGATATGGGGACTCCGGCGTTCTATACGGGCAAACAACGGGAACATACCTGGTGTCTGGGGGCGCAGTTGTGGGCGAAGACATTAGTCGAAAGTCGAAAGTCGAAAGTCGAAGGCACAAAGGCAGACTATCGCTTTGGAATCTTGCTGGATATGGTGGGCGATCCGAATGCCTCGTTTCCGCGGGAGTACTACAGCGAACGGTATGCAGGCAAGTACGTGGATAAGATCTGGAAGGCAGCCGAGCAACTCGGTTATGGTCATCGCTTCGTGAATACGCAGGCTTATCCTATTACGGACGACCATTATTACGTCAATACGCTGGCAGGTGTTCCGTGCGTGGATATCATCCATTACGTGCCGGGTTCGGAAACGGGATTCGCCTGGTGGTGGCACACGCAGCGCGACGATATGAGCAACATCAGCCCCAATACCCTTCAGGAAGTGGGAAAAGTAATCATGACAGTGATTAAGGAATAAGGAGTAAGGATTAAAGACTTAAATGTATTCGACTGATGTAATTCGTCTTTATTCCTTCAGTGAAACGGTCTTTATTCCTTATTCGAAAAAAATAGACAATGTTAGAAATTAAGAACTTACATGCTTCGATAGCAGGCAAAGAAATACTGAAAGGCATCAACCTGCATATACGTGCAGGCGAGACGCATGCCATAATGGGTCCGAACGGAGCCGGCAAATCCACGCTGAGTGCCGTGCTTGCGGGCAATCCTGCCTATACAGTAACGGAGGGTGAGGTGCTGTTCAACGGCAAAGACCTGCTCTCAATGGCTCCCGAGGTTAGGGCGCGGGAAGGGTTGTTCCTCTCATTCCAGTATCCGGTGGAGATTCCGGGTGTAAGTATGACGAACTTCATGCGCGCTGCGGTGAACGCCAAACGTACGCATCAAGGTCTGCCGGCATTATCGGCGGGCGAGTTCCTGAAACTGATGCGTGCCAAGCGAGCGCTGGTGGAGTTGGATAACAAACTCGCCAACCGCAGTGTGAACGAAGGATTCTCTGGCGGTGAGAAGAAACGCAACGAGATCTTCCAGATGGCTATGTTGGAGCCGTGCCTGTCGATATTGGACGAGACGGACTCGGGGTTGGATATTGATGCCTTGCGTATTGTTGCCGAAGGAGTGAACAAACTGCATAACGAGCAGAATGCCACCATCGTCATCACCCACTACCAGCGACTGCTGGATTACATCGTGCCCGACTATGTGCATATATTGGCCGACGGGCAGATCATCCGTACAGGTGGTAAGGAGCTGGCGCTGGAGCTGGAAGAGAAGGGGTATGCAGGTATCATTGAAAGGTGAGAAAGTGAAAAAGGGCGAGAATATACAAGCGATGCGTATAGCACAAGGCGAGCATAAGCACCTTGTTATCATGCATGTATCTGATGATACTGCTCGGTGGCAGATCAAGCAGGAGGCTGATAGCGTGCTTACCGTCCATCTGTTCTGCCTGGATATGCAGGCGGATGCTGATGTGCTGCTGGATATTGAGCAAGTAGGCGAACATGCCGAGACGTATATCTACGGCTTGGGTGTGCTGACCGGCAAGCAACATGTGCGCGTACGCACGCACGTATTACATAGTGTACCCAACGGCAAGTCCAGCCAACTGCTGAAGTTCGCCGTGAAGGATGAGGCGCGCGCAGAGTTCGTCGGAGAACTCATTGTGGCACCGCATGCACAGCATACCGAAGCGATGCAGACCAACCGCAATGTGCTGCTCTCGCCCATGGCTACGATGCATACGCAGCCGCAACTGGAGATCTACGCCGATGATGTCAAGTGTTCGCATGGTGCCACCACGGGGCAGATTGACGAGAGTGCCTTGTTCTACATGCAGCAGCGAGGTATAGCCATTGACGAAGCACGCCAACTGCTGCTCACCGCTTTCTTCCACGACGTAGTAAGCACCTTGGGCGAACAGGGAGTGAAAGAGCGAATACAAAGCAAGATTGCCGAGACTCTTGCCTAATGTATCCGCCATGCTTGGCGGATGTGGGATTGAATATAAATAATAACTATAATATCAACATTTTAAATCCAACTATCATGAACGAAGAACTGAAAAAAGTTATGGAAGCGGCTGAGGTATGGACTCGTGAGCCGTTTGATGCACAAACCCGCGCAGAAGTGAAAGCGCTGATGGAAGCTGAGGACAAAACCGAGTTGATCGATGCCTTCTACCGCACGCTGGAGTTCGGTACGGGCGGCTTGCGCGGAATCATGGGCGTAGGTACGAACCGTATGAACAAGTACATCGTTGCCCAGGCAACGCAGGGTTACGCCAACTATCTCTTGAAGGTACAGAAGGAAGGTGGCTTCCAGAACGTACAGAATGGTCGTGTGGCTGTAGCTGTAGGTCACGACTGCCGTAACAACGGCCGTCTGTTTGCCGAGACGGTTGCCAACATCTTCTCTGCCAACGGTATCAAGGTATATCTGTTTGAGAGTCTGCGTCCTACGCCGGAGGTTAGCTTCGCTATCCGTCACCTGAAATGCCAGGGCGGTGTGAACGTTACTGCCAGCCACAACCCCAAGGAGTACAATGGCTACAAGGCATATTGGGAGGATGGCTCGCAAGTACTGCAACCGCATGATCAGGGAATCATCGACGAGGTGAACAAGGTACGCATGGAAGATGTGAAGTGGGAGCCGAACAAAGATCTGATCGAGATCATTGGCGGTGAGATGGATTATGATTACATGATGGCTGTTAAGTCCGTGATGATCGATCAGGAGACTATCCTTCGCCAGAAAGATCTGAACATCGTCTATACGCCGATGCACGGAGCCGGTCGTCAGATCGTGCCGATGTGCTTGCGCAGCTGGGGCTTCCAGAACATCCACGTTGTTCCCGAGCAGATGGTTATCGACGGCAACTTCCCGACCGTAGTTAGTCCTAACCCCGAGAACGCTGAGGCTATGACGCTTGGTATGAAGTTAGGTACGAAACTTGGCGCTGACCTGGTTATCGCCAGTGACCCCGATGCCGACCGTATTGCTATCGTTTGCCGCAACGACAAGGGCGAGTGGGTGATCATCAACGGCAACCAGACGAACATCATGTACCACTACTACATCATCAACAACATGAAGCGTCTGGGCAAGCTCCGCGACGACATGTTCGTTGTGAAGACCATCGTTACCTCTGAGCTTATCCGCAAGATTGCCGACAACCTCGGCGTAACGCTGACCGACGAATATACGGGCTTCAAGTGGATTGCCAACCGTATCCGTATGTGGGAAGGCAAGCGCAAATATATCGGCGGCGGTGAGGAGAGTTTCGGCTTCCTGCCGTACGACGCTGTTCGCGACAAATGTTCGCCGTCGTCTATCTGCCTCATCTGCGAGATTGCTGCCTTCGCCAAGGACAATGGCATGACGCTCTACGATTACCTGCTCAAGATCTACGAGGATTATGGCTTCCAGCGTGAGACCACGATCAACGTTGTTCGTCCGGGTAAGAGCGGCGCTGAGGAGATCGCACAGATGATGGTTGACTACCGCGCTAATGCTCCGAAGGAGATCGCCGGCGAGAAGGTGGTTAAGATCAAAGACTTCAAGCTGCTCAAGCAGCAAGAGTTGAAGGATGGCAAGTGGGTGGAGAGCGCTATCGAGATGCCGCTCAATGCTACGAGCAACGTGCTCCAGTACTTCACCGAAGGTGGTTTGAAGGTCAGCGTTCGTCCGTCGGGCACCGAGCCGAAGATCAAGTTCTACTTCGAGATCCCTGTTAAGTCCGGCAAACCGTTCACCGGCGCTGACTACGAGCGTTGCACCGCTGAGGCGGAAGCACGCGTGCCGGCTATCAAAGCTTCGCTGGGAATCTAAGGTTCATCAGTCATGAAATAAGAAGAAAGTAGCGAGCCAATTGGCTCGCTATTTCTTTAGAATTCCGATGTGAAATGGAAGGTGATGTGCTTGTAGTCCTGCTGCGCCATCTGTAGTACGTAGGCGCTATCGGCCATAAAGACATCTCGTCCGTCCTTGTCGAAAGCCATATACTGCGGTTTGCGCTTTTTGAACATCTCCAGCTCTGCCTGATCGTCGCTCTCCAGCCAGCAGGCTTTGTACATCTGCAGGGGTTCCCAGCGGCACTTGGCCTGGTACTCGTGCTCCAGACGGTACTGAATAACCTCAAACTGCAGTTGTCCGACTGTACCGATGATCTTTCGTCCGTTGAGTTGGCTGACGAACAGCTGTGCTACACCTTCGTCCATCAGCTGGTTGATACCTTTCTCCAGTTGTTTCTGCTTCATCGGGTCGGCGTTCTCAATGTACTTGAACATCTCCGGCGAGAACGAAGGCAGACCCTTGAAGTGCAGATTCTCGCCGCTGGTCAGAGTGTCACCTATCTTGAAGTTGCCTGTATCCGGCAAGCCTACTATATCGCCGGCGAACGCCTCATCCACCGTTTCTTTCTTTTGTGCCATGAAACAGGTTGGCGAACTGAACCTCATCTGTTGCCCTTTACGCACGTGCGTATAATAGGTATTACGTTCGAACTTGCCCGAACAGATCTTAAAGAACGCTATACATGAGCGGTGGTTGGGATCCATGTTCGCATGAATCTTAAAGCAGAAACCTGTGAATTTATCCTCCATCGGAGCCACTTCACGCTCCTCGGCCATCACAGGGCGCGGCGAGGGGGCTATATGCACGAAGCACTCCAGTAACTCCTTGACACCGAAGGTGTTCAGCGCCGATCCGAAGAACACCGGAGCCAGTTCGCCTGCCAAGTACGTATCCTTGCTGAACGCATCGTATACGCCTTCGATCATCTCCAGGTCTTCCTGTAGTTTGGTGGCATCCTGGTCGCCGACGAGCCCCGCAATCTGCGGGTCGCTGACATCATCGAACTGAATAGACTCCGTGACATGTGTCTTATCGGGCTGATACAGGTCGAGCGTCTGCTGAAAGATGTTATATACGCCCTTGAACCGTTGTCCGCTGTTGATAGGCCAGCTGAGCGGACGAACCTTGATGCCGAGTTCGGCTTCTACCTCGTCAAGCAGGTCGAAGGGATCTTTGCCCTCGCGATCCATCTTGTTGATAAACACCATGACAGGGGTCTTCCTCATGCGGCAGACCTGCATCAGTCGGCGAGTCTGCGTCTCTACGCCCTTGGCAGCATCGATAACGATGATTACCGAATCCACAGCAGTCAGCGTGCGGAACGTATCTTCCGCAAAGTCTTGGTGACCCGGGGTATCAAGGATATTGATGTGATAGGTTGTGCCTGCATCGTTGTGATAGGATGGAGTATAGTCGAAACCCATGACGGAGGTTGCCACCGAGATGCCACGTTGCTTCTCTATCTCCATCCAGTCGGAGGTAGCAGTCTTGCGGATCTTATTTGACTTCACAGCGCCGGCTACGTGGATAGCGCCGCCGTAGAGCAGAAGTTTCTCGGTGAGCGTCGTCTTACCTGCATCCGGGTGCGAGATGATGGCAAAGGTGCGCCTTCTCAGGATCTCTTGTTGATCGGTTGATGATAGCATGTTTCTGTTCGGTAATATCTGTTTGCTGTAATCAATTTTTCTCAAAAAATTGCCTTTCAGAATAAAAAATCGGCTATTTTGCTGCAAAGTTACAAAAAAATGCGGAATTTTGCAAAAAAATAGCCTAATCTTTTGCAAATTCCAAAAAAAGTTTGTAACTTTGCAAACGGTATGTGCGTATTTTTAACGAAAGTTAAATTATTAACCCAATTTATACATTAACACTAAATCTATTAAAAAGTATGAGAAAATTTCTCTCCTTTATGATGGCTGCATTGTTTAGTGCAAGCCTGTTCGCGACTACGTACACTGTAGCCGGTGATTCTGAAGCCCTGTTTGGGACTACATGGACTCCCAGTGAGGCCAGCAATGACATGGTTCTTGCTGACGGATCAGAAACTCTTTACCAGTGGGCTAAGGAAAACGTTGTGTTAGGAGCCGGTTCTGTGGCATTTAAAGTTTGCGTGGATCATGCTTGGACAACAGCTTACCCGAGCGCCAATTATGTGTTGTCTATTCCTGAATCCGGCAAATACAATGTTACGATTTCGTTTGATGCAACTTCTCACGATGTTGGTGCTCGTGCCACGAAAGTTGGTGATGCTGTGGTTATCCCTACCATAGCAATGCATGGAAATTTCACCGGTTCGTGGGCTGACACAGAGCTGTTTACGAAGGCTTCCGACGAGCAGAGTGCTTCGCTGACCCTTACGCTGGCAGCCGGTACTTACGAATTTGGAATGCGCATCGGTGGTGCTGCCAACTGGACTTCAAATGGCGAGCAGTTCACACGTGCTCACAATTCTGCAGTAGTTACAAGCGGAAATGGAAATCTGAACTTGGTGGCTGATGCAGCCGGTGAATATACATTCACTTGGACTTACGGGACGAACACCTTGGCAGTTACTTTCCCTGCTGCTCCTGTACAACCTACTATCAACTATTATCTGATTGGTAGTGACTCCGTTATCGGTGCATGGGCGGGAGCTAAAGCTGTTGCCATGGATGGCGATAGCGCTGTTGTAACGCTGCCTGCAGGTGTATGCGAGTTCAAGATTGTTCCGAGTGATTGGAATTGGGAGAATGCTCTTACCTTCGCTGATCTTGATAATGCTTGCTCTTCCGACGGCATCATGAGCGGTGATCAAGGTAACATTAAGGTGAACATGGCTGCCGCCGGTGAACTGAAAGTGAAGGTTGTTGCAGGTAAATTGTGCGTAACCGGTAACTTTGTCGTTTCTGTTGCTGCCAGCTACTATCTCGTTGGCTCGATGACCAACGACTGGAGTGATGCTGCAGCTCTGCCGTTTGATGGCGACAGCTTGGTTGCAAACTGGGAAGCAGGTGCTTATCAGTTCAAGATCTTCAACCAAGACAAGTCTTGGAGCAACATGAAGAGCATCAATGACGTGGATATGAACTGCTCGTCGGAAGGTGTGGTACAAGGTGACAACGATAACATCAAGGTTGTTCTGGCTGCTGCCGGTGAAGTGAAGATTAAAGTGAACACTGAAGGAAAGCTCTGCATCACCGGTTCATTCGGTGGCCAGGTAGCTATTACCTCATACACCGTTGTGGGTGATCCGGATCTGTTCGGCGAGAACTGGAACATTGGTAGTACCGTAACGAACATGGTTGAGCAGTTGGATGGCAGCTGGAAGTACACCATTGATTCTGTTGATCTGCTTGCAAACCATGACTACCAGTATAAGATGGTTGCTAATCACTCATGGGATATTGCTCAATATCCGCAACAGGGTGACTATATCCTTAAGGTGGAGCAGGCCGGTGCTTATAAGGTAGAATTCACGCTCGTTCCGGGCGAGGTTGGTGGTTCGGCTGTTGCTACGCTGTTGCATGGCGAAGAGCAGCAACCGAGCAACGACGGCATCTATCTGCTTGGTTCGTTGAACGCTTGGAAGTGCGAGGCTGCTTACAAATTCCACGCTAATGAGGGTGTTGATGGCGAGTTTGTTCTCTCAACCACGCTGACTGCCGGTGACTCCATCAAGGTTGTTGAACTCGTTGGCGAGAATCTGACATGGTATCCCGAGGGTGATAACTATGTTGTGGATGAGGCTCACGCCGGTCAAGTAGAGATCTACTTCCAGAAGACCTACAAGCAGGATTGGGCTGACTTCGGTGGATTCTTCTTTATCGTCGCAAATCAAGGTCAGGGTGTGGATAACATCCTGGGTGAGATGAAGGCTCAGAAGTTCATCGAGAACGGTCAACTCTATATCCTCGTTAACGGTAAAGTATATACCGTAACAGGTATCGTTCGCTAAGCGAATAGAACAGTAAAAAGAATGGGATGCGCGGCGCGCATCCCATTTCTTGTTGTGTCCTAATCGGGCTCTTTACCTATGCAACACGGGGTCATCCTAGGGTTTACTTTTGATTATTGCTATTTTTTTACTCTGCCGGCGAGAACGAATCTTTACCTACAGCGCAAACTGGGCACTCAAACGATTCGGGTACTTCCTCCCAAGGTGTGCCGGGAGCGATACCTGCCTCAGGAGCTCCAACTGCGGGGTCGTACTCCCAACCGCATACATCACAAATGTACTTCATAATTTTCAAAATTTTGAGGGTTAAACATATATTTTCTGCAAAATTACAAAATATTTTTCATTTATGCAAATTTTTTGTGCAGAAATTTGCATTTTTGCTTTTTTTTTTGTATCTTTGTACCCAAATTGCGTAAAAGGCAAAATTTATCCTAACGAAATATCAAAAAAAGTATGAAATCAATATCGTATATTGGCTGTGATGATCCCACATTGAATCTGTTCGAGGGGCAGTATGCCTTGCCCGACGGCATGTGTTACAACTCCTATCTGCTTTGCGCTGACAAGGTGGCTGTGCTTGATAGCATTGATCCGCGGTGCACGGATGAGTGGCTGAACAAACTGGAGAAGTCGCTCATGGGGCGCAGACCTGACTATCTGGTAGTGCATCACATGGAGCCCGATCACTCGGGTTCGCTCGCGCGATTCCTGCATATTTATCCTGATGCGGAGATTCTGTGCTCGAAGGTTGCGCAGAACATGATGACGCAGTTCGGCATCTCGCACGCGCACGTACGCATCATTAAGGAAGGTGACATCCTCGACCTGGGCGGATTGACGCTACGTTTCCTGGCTGCTCCGATGATCCATTGGCCGGAGGTGATGATGAGTTACTGCCCGGAGGAGAAGGTGCTCTTCTCGGCGGATGCGTTCGGCAAGTTCGGCATCTACAGTGCCGACACCGATGATTGGGCATGTGAGGCGCGCCGCTACTACTTCAATATTGTAGGCAAGTACGGTCAGCAGGTACAAGCCGTAATCAAGAAGATTGCTCCGCTGGATATTGCCACTATCGCTCCGCTGCACGGCTATGCCCTGGAAGGTGAGCAGAAAGATGAGGCGCTGCGCTTGTACACTATCTGGAGCGCGTACGAGGTTGAGACCGAAGGTGTGTTCGTTGTATCCGCTTCTATCCACGGCAATACCCTGCATGCTGCCGAATACATCGCTGATGAATTGCGTGCCAAGGGACTGAAAGTCGCCTTCACCGATCTTACCCGCGACGATATGGCGGAAGCTGTGGAGGATGCCTTCCGTTACGGCAAGATGATCCTCTGCGCTTGCACCTACGATGCCGACCTGTTCCCGCCCATGCACGCTTTCTTGCACAAGTTGCAGCTTAAGGGCTATCGTGATCGCCGCATTGCGCTGGTTGAGAACGGCTCATGGGCTCCGCAGGCTGCCAAAGTCATGCGTGCAATGATCGAACCGATGCAGAATGTGGAAGTCGTCGAGCCCGTTGTCACCCTGCGTGGTGCAATGAAGGAAGCCGACAAACCCCTCATCGCCGAGCTGCTTGCAAAAATCATGTAGTGCTCTGCGTATTAGTTTAATTCGATTAATTCGTGAACAATATTATTCATTCTAAATCCTATATTACCATGAACTTTACCCAACAAGACATTGAGCAACTCAATGCTCGCGGAATCTCCGTTCAGAAGGCGGAAGAGCAATTGAAGTATTTCCAGACCGGTTTTCCTGTTCTGGATATCGTAGAACCTGCTGCGCTGCACAAAGGCGTAATCAGCCCCTCGGTAGCTGAGCGCAAAGAGTTCATTGCTGCTTGGCAGGAGTACCTGAAGGAAGGCCATAAAGTGCTGAAGTTCGTTCCCGCTTCGGGCGCAGCTTCGCGTATGTTTAAGAATCTGTTTGAGTACCTCGACAACGGCGAAGAGACTCCGTTCATCAAGGAGTTCTTGGGCAACATCTCGAAGTTCGCCTTCGGTGACCAGCTCGCCGGTAAGCAGGGTCAAGATGCTGTTCGCTTCCTTCTGAAAGACATGAACTACGGCAATCTGCCCAAAGGCTTGCTCCTCTTCCACTCCTACCGCGATGGCGCACGCACTCCGGCTCTGGAGCACATGGTGGAAGGCGCTTTGTATGCCGCTTCCAACGGTGAGGTAAATATCCACTTCACTGTTTCGCACGATCATCTGCCCTTGTTCCGCAAGCATATTGCCGACAATCTGCAGAAGCTCGAGGCTAAGTACGGCGTGAAGTTCAATGTATCCTTCTCCGAGCAGAAACCTTCGACCGACACGCTGGCTGCCAATCCTGACGGCACTCCGTTCCGCACGGCTGACGGCAAGCTCCTGTTCCGCCCGGGTGGTCACGGTGCGCTCATCGAGAACCTGAACGAGCAAGACGCCGACATCGTATTCGTTAAGAACATCGACAATGTCGTTCCCGACCGTCTGAAAGGCTCAACCGTTGAGTTCAAGCAACTGCTGGCAGGTGTACTGGTTACCGAGCAGAAACGCGTATTTGAGGCATTGCGTAATCCCGACCTAAGTGCTGAGGAGCGTGCACGACTCAATCGTCCTATCCGTGTGTGCGGCGTAGTGCGCAACACCGGCGAACCCGGCGGTGGACCGTTTCGCGTACGTGAGGAAGACGGATCGATCACCAACCAGATTCTCGAGTCCGTTCAGATTCCTGACAAGGAGCTGATGGCTAAGTCGAAGTACTTCAACCCGGTTGATCTGGTTTGTGCCATCAAGGATTATGAGGGCAAACCGTTTGACCTCTTGAAGTTCGTTGACCCGAAGACCGGCTTCATCTCGCAAAAGTCGAAAGACGGACGCGAACTGCAAGCACTGGAGTTGCCGGGCTTGTGGAACGGTGCGATGTCGCGTTGGAACACGATCTTCGTTGAAGTACCCGTTTCGACCTTCAACCCGGTTAAGACCGTTAACGACCTCCTCCGTGAGCAACACCAATAAGTTTAATTGACGATTGAGCAATTGACAAATTACGATTGATTGACCATTGCGTTCAATTGTACAATTGTCTCAATAAAACAATAAATTGTCAATCGTCAATCAGTCAATCGTCAATAATATGAAAAAAGGTTTTTTCTTTGATATGGACGGTGTGCTGTTCAACTCTCTGCCGAATCATGCTCGTGCATGGGAGATTGTAATGGCGCGCCACGGGTTGCACTTCACGCAGCGTGACTGCTACATGCAGGAGGGCTGCACCAGCCGCGATGTGATTCTGAATGCCTACAAGCAGCAGAAACCCGAACTGAACATCTCGCTCGAAGACGTGGAAGCGTTCTACAAAGAGAAAGGCGAGAAGTTCGTGGAGTTGGGCGGTGCCAAGCCTATGCCCTATGCGTATGAGGTACTTAAGGCGATCAAGGCGACACCGGGTACGCAGATCTGGCTGGTAACCGGCAGCGCGCAACTCACGCTGCTCGACCAGTTGAACAGTGCTTTCCCGGGTATCTTCGTCCGCGAACGGATGATTACAGCCTTCGAGTGCCCGCATGGCAAA
The DNA here is from genome assembly GCA_902798965.1 of uncultured Bacteroidales bacterium. Lineage (GTDB taxonomy): Bacteria > Bacteroidota > Bacteroidia > Bacteroidales > Paludibacteraceae > Colicola. Next base: position 52,643 of record CADBYS010000008.1, read on the forward strand.
CCGCGCCCCGAACCCTATCTGAAAGCTTGGGAGAAAAGCGGCTTGCCGAAAGAGGATTGCTGCGTCATCGAGAATGCCCCGCTTGGTTTGCAGGCTGCCCGTGCAGCAGATCTTTTCACGGTCATCCTGAATACCGGAGTGTTGGTCTATGAGGATTTTGCTCCATGGAAACCCGATGTCTTCCTGCCTGACATGAAGGCCTTGCTCGACTATCTCCCGCAATTACTTCACTGACATTTTGGCAGACATTTTGGCAGAAAAGGCGTGCGTTTGGCAGAAATGCACGCCTTTTTTGTGTCTGGCACATTGTTTGCACATAATAGGGTGAGCGGTAGTCATGACCGCTACAAGGGAAGCAGAGAGAGGCTGAAAGTAATTAGGCTTTCGACTTTTATCTTTCGACTTTCGACTAACAAACAACGAATTTTAAAACACTAAACATATGAGTAAGATTATTGGAATTGACCTGGGAACTACAAACTCCTGCGTCGCAGTTATGGAAGGCAATGAGCCTATTGTTATCGCCAACAGCGAAGGTAAACGTACAACTCCGTCTGTTATCGGCTTTGTAGATGGCGGCGAGCGTAAAGTGGGTGATCCCGCTAAGCGTCAGGCTATCACGAACCCGACTAAAACCGTATATTCAATCAAGCGTTTCATGGGCGAGACCTATGATCGTCTGCAAGGCGAGATAGCCCGCGTACCGTATAAGGTAGTCAAGGGTGACAACAACACGCCGCGTGTGGACATCGACGGCCGCTTGTACACGCCGCAAGAGATCTCGGCTATCATCCTGCAAAAGATGAAAAAGACCGCTGAGGACTATCTTGGTCAGGAAGTAACGGAAGCTGTAATCACCGTGCCCGCTTACTTCAACGACTCGCAGCGTCAGGCTACGAAGGAAGCCGGTGAGATTGCAGGCTTGAACGTACGCCGTATCGTTAACGAGCCTACAGCAGCCGCTCTGGCTTATGGTCTGGATAAGTCCAACAAGGACATGAAGATCGTAGTATTCGACTGCGGTGGTGGTACGCACGATGTATCCGTATTGGAACTCGGTGATGGCGTATTTGAGGTAAAAGCTACCGATGGTGATACCCACCTCGGCGGTGATGACTTCGACCATCGTATCATCGACTGGCTCGTTCAGGAGTTCAAGAACGAGAACGGCGGTGCTGACCTCTCGAAAGACCCGATGGCTATGCAGCGCTTGAAGGAAGCTGCCGAGAAGGCAAAGATCGAACTGTCGAACACCACGACCACGGAAATCAACCTGCCGTACATCATGCCGGTCAACGGCGTACCTGCACACCTCGTTAAGACCCTGACACGTGCTAAGTTCGAGCAACTGATCGACGACCTGATTCAGCGTACCATCGCTCCGTGCCGCACGGCTCTGCAGAATGCCGGCTTGACCACAAGCGACATCGACGAGATCATCCTCGTAGGCGGTTCGACACGTATCCCGGCTATCCAGGATGCAGTGCAGAAGTTCTTCGGCAAAGCTCCGTCGAAAGGCGTTAACCCCGATGAGGTTGTAGCCGTTGGTGCAGCTATCCAGGGCGGTGTTCTCACCGGTGATGTTAAGGATGTCCTCCTGCTGGATGTTACTCCGCTGAGCCTGGGTATCGAGACCATGGGCGGCGTGATGACCAAGATGATCGAGGCCAACACTACCATCCCGACCAAGAAGACCGAGACCTTCACCACAGCCGTTGATAACCAGCCGTCGGTAGAGATCAAGGTACTGCAAGGCGAGCGCCCGATGGCTGCTCAGAACAAGCAGATCGGTATCTTCCACCTCGATGGCATCATGCCGGCACGTCGTGGCGAACCGCAGATCGAGGTAACCTTCGATATCGATGCCAACGGCATCCTCAACGTTACCGCTAAGGACAAAGCTACCGGCAAGGAGCAGAAGATCCGTATCGAGGCTTCCAGCGGCTTGAGCGACGATGAGATCAAGCGCATGAAGGCAGAGGCAGAGGCCAACGCTGAGGCCGACAAGCGTGCCAAAGAGACCGCTGACAAACTCAACAAGGCTGACGCTACCATCTTCCAGACCGAGAAGCAGCTCGCCGAACTGGGCGACAAGATCCCGGCTGACAAGAAAGCACCGATCGAGAAAGCTCTGGCTGACCTCAAGGCTGCTTATGAGAAGAAGGATGCCGACGCGTGCGAGGCTGCAGGTAACACCTTGATGAGTGCCTTCCAGGCTGCCAGCGCTGAGATGTACAACGCTGCCAACGCACAAAACGCACAAGGTCAGCAAGGCGGTACGTACAACGCCGGTCAGGACTTTGGTCAAGGCAACGCCGGCAGTAACAACGGCAGCAAGGATGCTGAGGATGTGGACTTCGAAGAAGTGAAGTAAGCAACCAAAGCACCTGACAAAAAGCAACCGACTTGGATAACCAAGCCGGTTGTTTTTTTGTTGTGTCCGTGGGGTAGGTATTTCTTTGCCTCACCCTTTCGCAAGCGTATTACTCTTTCTGGTTGAAGAAATAGCGAACACCAAGTCCGATACCGCCAAAGTAAAGGTCGTGGCCAAATCCTGCAGCCAGACCGCCACTGCCGTTGTCAGCTAAACTTACACCAAGTGCAGGACGCCAGTCAAAGGAGAGCTGAAGCGGGAACCAGAAGTCGTACTCAACGCCAACGCGTCCGGCTGCGCCTAAAAACAGCCCCTTGAAGTTCCACGGAGCCTGTATAGCACCACCGACACCCATATACCAGTGCCATTCACCTTTCTCTTCCCAGGGGAAGGCGGTGTTGAACGGATCAATCCAGTCGTAGGTACATGCTACTTCCAAACCGGCAAAACCAGGAGCGCCAACTTCCAGCGAAATCATGTTCTTGGCATCCATGGTGTGCTCATAGCTAAACTCTGCACCATAGCCCAAACGACCACCGATAGCGCGGGGTTGGGCGTAAGCCATCGTACCGCATACCAGTGCGATGGCAGCAATCAATAATGATTTTTTCATTCTTATGAATTGTTTTGTTTTATGTTTGTTGTTTTTTATTCGTCCTCACCGGGTTCGCCGATTCGTACATTCTGCACAGCCCATTGCATAGCAACGTCAGTCGTGCTCTTGTATGCAAAGGCAACCTGAGTGTTCTTCGATATGTAGCTTGCCAGATCCAGCGTCACAGCCGTGAAGCGTTTCTGCTTGGCGTTGGCGTTCCACATCTCTGCGTCGATAGGTATCTGCGTCCAGTTCTCGCCATCGGTGGTTACCATCACGCGCAGCAGGTTGTCGCGTTCACTCGCGTCACCGTTGTAGTAGCAGTAGTGGCTGAAGGTCATCTGCACGCCGTTGCCGCATACGCTCAGATCCATGCTCGGCGATACCAGCCAGCTCTCGGCATTCTCGGCAGCCTCACCGATCTTACCGTTCGCGCGCATGAAGCCTTGAGCAGCATCCGTAGCGGCTACATGTTGCCATACGTCACCCGAAGCGGCTTGCTTGTTGATTACGGCAAACGAACCTATACCTTCGTCAAACGACTCTTTTACTATCACTTTCGGACCCGGTACATAACCTGAATTGGGATTGTCCGATGTTACAAGGCGGCAACCTTGCGTCAGCTGCGGAGCTCCGTAGCGGTTCTGAATCTGACCATATACAACCACAATGTCGCCTATCTGAATCTGGCTCGCATCGGTGAACTTTGCCCCCTTGAAACTCATCAGGCGGTAGCAAAGCATCTGACGGTTGTTGAGTTTGTTGCAGATGTTGATGGTCACATTGCCGTAGTTGGCATCGAGCGGGGTAGTGATACCTTTCACGTAGCCCAACACGTAGTAACTCTGCGAGGTGGTGCTGCCGGAAGGTATACCCAAACCTATCTGCACTGCCTCGGCTACATCAATGGTGTCACCGCTTGCACTGCGCATGTTCGCAATGGTGTCGTAAACGACTTTGCCTTGTGTGATACCGTCTGTTCCTAAGGTATCCGACGGGATTGCACGATCCTCGCAAGCAACCACCATGCAGATAGCTGCAAGCAACAGAAGAGTGTGACGAAGTGATTTTGTCATAGCGCTATGTTATTTAAGGATAATTCCTGTCTTATGCGCACTCGTCGTACCCGCTGGGGGCACACATATCGAATGCGACTGCAAAGATACAAAAAAAAAATGATATTTGCAAATAAATCGGCAATATTTTTCACTTTTTCGCAACTATACTGCATATTTACCTGTCAAAATACAATTTTTTGGGCAAAATTGTGTGCAAATATTTGCGAACCCGAAAAAAAAATCGTAACTTTGTAGCCGAATTCGTGACGAGCGTCGTCGTCGTGCCTTGAGGTGTGTGCGGGGCGATGATTCCGAGCGGAGGAAACTAACCCTTATAGGAGGACAAAACTATAGCAACAAATTTACCCCGTGCGCCTCGCGGTAACCGCGGGCGAGTAGAAAAAGAGATGCCGAACCGCATCAACGATGCGATACGTGGCGTATCCGAAGTTCGTCTGGTTGGCGATAATGTAGAGCAGGGCATTTACAGCCTGCGTGAAGCCATGCTGATTGCCGACGAACAGAATCTTGACTTGGTTGAGATATCCCCCAGTGCTGTACCGCCTGTTTGCAGGATTCTCGACTACCAGAAGTTCTTGTACCAGAAGAAACGCAAAGAAAAAGAACAAAAAGCCAACTCGGCTAAGGTCGTTATCAAGGAGATCCGGTTCGGACCGCAAACCGATGAGCATGACTACAACTTCAAGCTCAAGCATGCCCAGGAGTTCCTTAAGGACGGCAATAAGGTCAAGGCTTACGTGTTCTTTCGCGGACGTTCAATCTTGTTCAAGGAGCAGGGTGAGTTGTTGCTGGCACGCTTTGCCAACGATCTTGCTGAATTCGGCAAGGTGGAAGCTGTGCCTAAGCTCGAAGGAAAGCGAATGATTGTAAACATTTCGCCGAAGAAATAAAATGGCCTAAGGCTTTTGTGCTGCCTTATGCCGATTATTAACAATTAAAATTTTAACAAAATGCCAAAAGTAAAAACTAATTCCGGTGCCAAAAAGCGCTTCACGCTTACCGGAACGGGTAAATTGAAACGCAAACACGCGTTCAAGAGTCACATTCTGACTAAGAAAACGAAAAAGCAAAAGCGTAACCTTACGCATGTTGCACTTGTCGATCACAGCAATCTCCGCTCCATCCGTGAGCTGCTGTTGCTGCGTTAATGTCTAACCATCAAAATGAGTATTGAATTATGCCAAGATCAGTAAATCACGTTGCTTCGCGCAATCGTCGCAAGAAGATCATGAGCCTCACGAGAGGCAATTTTGGTGGCCGTGCTAACGTCTGGACAGTTGCCAAGAACACATGGGAGAAAGGTTTGCAATATGCTTACCGTGACCGTCGAAACAAGAAACGTAACTTCCGCGCTCTGTGGATCCAGCGTATCAACGCTGCCGCACGTCTGGAAGGATTGAGCTACAGCCAGCTTATGGGTGCGCTGAAGAAAGCCGGTATCGTCATCAACCGCAAGGTACTTGCCGACCTGGCTGTTAATCAGCCTAAAGCATTCCAGGCTATTGTAGCACAAGCTAAAAAGTCCGTCGGATAAGAATGTGTACAATAAGGTGTTTTCTGCAAGGGAAACACCTTATTTAATTGAACAATAGCATCAGCCAATCTTGGCTGATCCCCCGCATACAATGAAACGCTTACTATACATAACTCTTTTGTTTGCAGCCCTCGGTATGCAAGCTGCGCCGCTTGAGGGGTATATTTATACGAACGCGCGCGAACTGGAGATCATCGGCAAGGGTTGGGTGGAAACCTCAGGTGACTACCAGCGAATGCCCGCCTACCTCAAGGATTCCTGCCGCGACAACCAGTGGTGGCTCTACTGCCACAGTGCAGGCGTAGCGGTTCGTTTTGCTACCAACAGCACACGCATCGCCGGGCAGTGGAACCTGATCAACAACTTCCATATGCAGCACATGGCTATGACCGGCATCAAGGGGGTAGACCTGTATCGCCTCAACCAGAAAGGCAAGTGGGAGTACGTTAATACCGCTCGCCCGCAGGAGAAGAACCTCGTAGCCGACTCCGTACAATCTAAACTCTTTGTAGAGCGGATGGACGGCGAGTGGCATGAATATATGATGTACCTGCCTTTGTACGATGGCATCAACTGGCTGGAGGTAGGTATCGACTCCACGGCTCAGATCAGCAAGCCCCGCGTCAACCTCCCGCGCCGCGAGGGGAAGATCGTCTTCTACGGCACGTCGGTTATGCAGGGCGGCTGTGCTTCGCGCCCGGGAATGGTGGCAACCAGCATCATCGAGCGTGACCTGCAGCGCGAATGCGTCAACCTCGGCACGTCAGGCGAAGGTAAGATGGATATGTATGTGCTGCGCGCCATGGCTACCATCGATGATGTGTCGTGTTACGTTATCGACCCTGTACCCAACTGTACCGCCGGCATGTGCGATACACTAACCTACAACTTCATCCGCAGTCTGCACGGCTTGCGCCCCGACGTACCTATCGTCATGGTGGAAGGGCTGCGCTACCCATATTGCTCACAAGATACGTTCTATGCGCGTTACTTGGTCGAGAAGAACGCACACTGGCGCCGCAATTACAAGCAACTCCGCAAGGATGGCATTCGCAACCTCTACTACGTCACATGGGACGGGATGACAGGGCGTGATGAGGAAGGCACGGTGGATGGCATACATCTTACCGATCTCGGTTTCCGCGCCTATGCCGATATCCTCGAGCCGCTGCTAAAGAAGATCTGTGGCAGGTAACGTGCAGCGGAATAGTATAGTGAAATCATTTATTAACCTAAATACAAAAGAATGAACAGATTTTATCTCTTTTTGACTTGTCTGTTGATCTCCGGTACGATGCTCGCGCAAACGATACGCGTGGTGGGCACCGTGGTCGATGATCTGACAGCCGAACCGCTCATCGGTGTATCTGTCCTGGAGGAGGGAACAACCAATGGTAACATCACCGACATCGATGGTAACTTCGTCATCGAGGTTCAGCAGGGTGCCAAGCTGCATATTTCGTATGTTGGCTACCAGGCTGTATCTCTTCCTGCCAAAGCGAACATGGGTAACATCAAGATGGCGCCGGAGGTTGTGGCGTTGCAAGACGTAACGATCTACGGTCAGATTGCCCGTCAGCAGAAGACTCCTATTGCTGTCAGTCAGGTGGCTGCCCTCGAGATTGAGGAGCGCCTTGGCGGACAAGAGTTCCCTGAAGTGCTCAAGAACACCCCGGGTGTGCATGCCAACGGCCAAGGCGGTGGTTGGGGCGACTCAGAGATCTGGATGCGTGGTTTCGACAACACCAACGTAGCTACGATGATCAACGGTGTGCCGATGAACGATATGGAAGGCGGTACGGTCTATTGGTCGAACTGGCAAGGATTGGCTGACGTGACCAGCGTGATGCAGACGCAGCGTGGTATGGGCGCAGCCAAGGTTTCTACACCTTCCGTCGGCGGTACGATCAATATCGTCACCAAAGGTATCGATGCCAAGAAAGGTGGTACGATGATGTACTCACTCGGCAACGACAATGGTAACAAGATCGTCTTCTCCGTTTCTACGGGTCTGCGCAAGAGCGGCTGGGCAATCACCATTCTCGGCTCCAAGACCTGGGGTAACGGTTACATACAGGGTACAAGCTACAGCGGCTACAGTTACTTCGTGAACATCAGTAAGCGCATCAACGAGCGTCACCAGCTCTCCCTCAGCGGTTTCGGCGCACCGCAGTGGCACTGGACTCGTCCTTCCGGCTCATCCGGAGCGCTCACGTTGGCGGAGTGGAATAGGGTAAAGCAGTTCATGACCAACGGTATGGACTATCGTCGCTACAACCCTGCCTACGGTTATGGCAACAGTGGCAAGCAGAAAGGTACGAACTATAACCAGTATCATAAACCCCAGATTTCGCTCAACCACGTTTGGCAGATCGATTACAAGTCCTCGCTCTCTACCGCTGCCTACGTTTCTATCGGTCGCGGATTCGGTAATACGGCTGAGGCAAGTCCCTATTCGCAGTATTCCTATTCCGACCTCACGCGTGGCGCATACAATGGTAAGGTGACTACGGCTTTCCGTCGCCCGGATGGCTCATTCGACTACGAGATGGTCGAAGATATCAACGCCGCATCTGAGTCCGGCTCGCAACTTGTGATTGCCGAGAACCGCAACGACCACAACTGGTACGGACTCGTATCAACCTACAACAATAAGTTCCTCGACGAGACGCTCGAACTAACTGCAGGTATCGACCTCCGTTACTATCAGGGTATTCACCGCGCAGTCATCTCTGACCTGCTCAGTGGTACGTATTTCATCGACGCTACGCGTGTCAACTCGGTCTATCCGTCGAATAATGCCAACCGTATGGATCCGAACTGGACGTACGAGAAGCTGACGGTAGGCGACGTTGTTTATCGTGACTATACCGGTCACGTAATGCAGGAGGGTGTGTTCGGCACGTTGGAATACTCCAAGGATTTCCTCTCTGCCTTTGTCAACGGATCGTTGTGCTACACCAATTACTGGCGTGAGGATCGCTTCTACTACGATGAGGCGCATCGCATGTCGGAGATCGTTGGTTTCTTTGGCGGTACGGTCAAGGGTGGTCTGAACTTCAATATCAATACCTACAACAACGTCTTCATCAACGGCGGCTTCATCTCCCGTGCACCGAAGTTCCAGTCGGCGTTTGCTACCTCCAACACCTCGCACGCGCTCAACCGCAATGCGCAGAATGAGAAGATCGCTTCCGTCGAAGTGGGCTATGGCTTCCACAACGAGTTCGTCAATCTCGTACTCAACGGCTACTACACCCGCTGGATCGACAAGACGATGTCCACCTCCTACGATGTACGTCAAGGCGAAAAAGCCTACATCAACATGACCGGTGTCGGCGCTCAGCACATGGGTCTCGAGTTCGAGTTCAAGGCGCGTCCCGTCAAGTGGTTGGAGCTCAACGCCATGCTCTCGCTTGGCGACTGGCGCTGGAAAGGCAATGGCATCATCGGTTACATGTACGACGAGCACGGCAACGCCATCACCGGCGACGGTACGATGACTACGCCTTACTGCACTGACGAGGGTAAGGAACATGCTTGGGCTAAGATCGATATGGATAATATCCGCGTCGGTGGCCAGGCACAGACTACGGCTAACCTCGGCGTGATGTTCATCCCCTTCAAGGGATTCCGTATCGGCGGCGAATATACGGTATATGACCGCAACTACTCCTACTACTCCTTCTCGGGCTCCAACCTCTCCGTGGGCAAAACGGTGAAGATCGTTGAGCCGTATCGCTGCCCTGTAGGAGGTACCCTCGATATGCGAGCCAGCTACTCTTTCGATTTCGGTACGGTACGCGCTACGCTCGCGGCTAACATAACGAACCTGCTCGACCAGCATCATATCGAGAAAGCTTGGTCGGCTTCCACCGTTACGCAAACCATCGCCGAGAATACCAAGGACAACATCTACTTCTTCTACAACAAGGGAAGACAGTGGAACATTCGTCTCAAACTTAACTTCTAACAGGATATAACAATCAGGACTAACTACTAAAATGTATATGCATATGAAAGCAAAATATATCTTTTCAGCAATTGTTCTTGGAGTAAGTTTGGCTTCGTGTACGAATTGGTTCGACGAGAACCTAATGGGCAACAAAGATTCCAAGGTCACCGACGTGCGTACCGGCATGAGCTATACGATGACCGACGATGATTATAAGATGCTGGCCATCTATCCCGAGAATATTGACAAGGCGCTTGCGCTCGATCCCAAGGACTCTACAGGTCTGAAGGAACTGCAGGCGCTCGCTAAGGAAAAGGCGTTCACCGAAACCGCTTCGGCGGATATGTACGCACCTGCCTTGCTCAATGACAAGTATCCGTATCTCGACAATGGCACAACCTGCGATCTCGTCTATACCATGCGCGAGGGGAAGACCAACCGTGTACGCGCCTTTGACGATGCGCAGGGATTTGCGCTTACCGTCGATGATTACGAGACTATCTGGCAGAAGCGTGGTGCAGATTACCTGACACCTGCCACCGTAGGCGGTATTCCCGCGTTCCTGCTCACGAAGATGGCGAAAGCCACTGCCGGGCAGATCGCGCTGATCTCCTACAACTACTCGGACGACGAACCCGATCCCTCGGAACTCTCCGACTTCCTGCCGTACGCCTTGCGCTTGAGCGAGCTGCTCGCCTTCCCTGACGAGAAGCTGCACGAGATAACAGGTTACGTAGGCGAAGTCAAGTCTGCTATCTCCGGCCGATTCTATATGGTCGATGGCGACTATAGCATCTACGTCTATGGCGTGACCGACGAGGACGGCAACAAGGTCTGGAAGGACAAAGGTATACAGCAGGGCGACGAGATCACGATCCGTGGCCGTTACTCTACCGAGGGCGGCGAACCGCAGATCCTCGATGGCGTATATATCAGCCACAAGCCTGCCAACGTTGCGCCGCGTCGTGCAGCGAAAGCACATAAGATGTCCGTTGTCAATGCCCTGTATATCCTTGGCGCTGACGGCTGGGCTCCGCTTACCGACGATCAGGTGAAGGCTGTAGTGGCATTGCCGCAGAATGTGTATGATCAGGCAGGTGTAACCGCCATCACCGATATGGAGATCATCCATACCTACCTGCGCGGCGCGTTCCCATACGCTGTGGAGAAAGATATCTACCTCGTAGCCTATATGGGCAAGAACGGCGCTACGGCGGATGAGTGGGTATATGATGGCACGGACTTCATCCTCAACACCGGTTATGTCACCGAAACGATGTCGTTCGAGGTTAAGGCGGACAAGTGGATCGCCAACATCTCCACCTATCTGCAGGCTAAGTTCGTGGACGAAGGCCCGGGTAAGTTCACCATCCATCATGTCAATCTTGACGGCTTGAACTATATCTGGCGTTACCAGGCTGCCTATGGAATGACTGCCTCCGCTTATGTCAGCGGAACCAACCATAGGGTAGAGGACTGGCTCGTATCGCCGAACATCCGCCTCAAGAAGAGTGTCAAACCCCAACTCACCTTCGATCAGGCGGTGCGTTACGGAAATACTACCGACAACCCCACTTGGCTCAACGTGATGGTAACGAATAACTTCACCGGCGACGTGATGTCCACCGAATGGAAGAAACTCGAGTGGCAGGCCGAGCTGCCCGATGGCTCCAACTGGATCTTCCGCTCGTCAGGCATCTTCGACCTCAGCGAGTACAACGGCCAAACTATCGTCATCGCCTTCCGTTACAAGACCGACTTCGATGGCATCGAGGTGCCCTCTGCTCCTACCTGGGAAGTGCAGAACCTCTTGCTCGCCGAGCCTGCCGAGGAATCCCCCGCCCAATAACCTGTAACCCTGCGCGCATGTTTGCGCGCAGGGTAGCAGGGTGTTATGTGCTCGCTATTTTTGATAGCGAGAATACAGAACAATCAACCAACCAATATAATTAATTAACAAACAAAAAAACCAAACAAAATGAAAAAACTTTTTTCCTTTGCAGCTGTTCTGTTTGCTGCAATGACCATCAACGCTCAGACCGCAGTTACCTGCGCTGAGGCTGCCGCAGCTATGCCTGCACAAAGTGGTGATGAAACGACTGATGTGTACATCGTTACCGGTTACATCACCAACACCAACGGTGCCATCAGTCCTTCGCGTACCGACGCATCGATCGACCAGCAGACTTTCTGGATGGACGATAACAAGGGCACCAAGAAAACTCTCCAGGGCTACTGGTGCAACCTCCCCGGTCACGAGGCACTGAACGTAGGTGACAAGATCACCCTTACCGGTAAGATTATGAACTATAGCAACACTCCTGAGATTAAGAACGGCGACGTTGTTATCCTCGAGCGCGCATCGGTTACCATCGATACGATCCCCGCTACCGCTTGCGAGGCTATCGAGGAAGGTAGCTCGCTCAACAACCTTGACTATTCGGATGATGCCTTCATTGTAACAGGTCGCCTGAGTGGCCCGGATAATGTCAACAACTACGGTCAGCATACCTTCGACCTCGTTTGCGATGGCGCTGAAGCTATCTTTGAGGCATACAACTGCACCGGTGCTGAGGGCTTGGAACTCGGCAAGGGTGACTCCGTACGCGTTATCGGTAAGCTCTATAACTACAATGGTAAGATCGAGATCAGCAACGGTAAGGTTGAACTGATCGAGAAGAGCGCTGAGGAAGTTGTGGCTATCGAGGCTACAGTGGACGAGGCTCTGGCAGTTATCGCTTATCTCGAGCCGAATGGTAAGACCAACGACATCTACGCCGTAACGGGATATGTAGATTCTATCGTTACCGCTTACAGCGAGCAATATCAGAACATCTCGTTCTTTATGACCGACGATATGGCTGTTCCTTCGTATCTGTTCGAGGCATACCGTGTGAAGGCTACTCCTGAGCAGGCTGAGAAGATCGTACTCGGTGCAAAGGTAAAGGTTACCGCTCAGCTCCAACGTTACCACAAGGATGCTACGGAAACTTCTGAGGAGATCAACTTGGCAGAGACGGTTGCCGGCGGCGAACTCGAGATTCTTGAAGAGTCAGCTGTTGAAAACGTCCTCAACGACGCACAAGCTACCAAGCGCATCGAGGATGGTCAACTCATCATCTACCGCAATGGCCTGCGTTACAACGCTACCGGCGTTAACGTACAATAAGCCTCTATCTCATAATGCAATAAGAGGATGCGCCTTCACGCATCCTCTTATTTTGCTGTCGACTTTCGGCTATTTTGGGTTAATTTTGGGCAATTTTTGACTATAGGTGTTCCCCGACAAACGGGGAAAGGGGCTAATTCGTTTAATTCGGTTAATTCGTGAACCTATAAAATCCATTGTAGTTGTTGAATGATGTTGTTGACTTAAATAATTCTTTGGAAGAGTTTTTAATTGTCTTTAATAGTTGACCTAACAAGTCCATCGTCGGCTTTCGACTTTCGACTTTCGACTTTTGACTATAATAACACCATTATCATTATCTGTGCCGTTAGCACGCGCAGGAACATCGTCAGCGGATAAACGGTAGAGTAGGCTACCGCTGCGTTATCGTTCAGGCTGCTCTGCGATGTTGCGTATGCCAGTGCCGGCGGATCGGTTGTCGAACCTGCAATCAAGCCCATCAGCGAGAAGTAATCGAGCTTGAGCCACAGGCGCGAGATGATTCCCACAATCAGCAGCGGGATCAGCGTGATCAGCACACCGTAACCTATCCATACATAGCCGCCGCTCAGCAGGGTAGGTACGAACTCTTTGCCCGCACCCAAGCCTACAGCTGCCAAGAACAGACTGATTCCTATCTCGCGAATCATCAGGTTCGCGCTGGTTGTGGTGTAAGTGATAATCTTGTATTTCGGCCCGAAGTATGCAATCAGGATCGCAACAATCAGCGTGCCGCCTGCCAAACCAAGCTTGAACGGTTGCGACAACCCCGGCAGACTGAATGGTATACTGCCCAAACCTATACCGAGCACGATGCCGAAGAACAGCGATATCAGGTTCGGCGCATCCAGTTTCTTGGCGGCGTTGCCGAATAGCTGCTCCACTTTGGCCATCACATGCTCCTCGCCTACGATGGTCAGTCGGTCACCCAGTTGCAGTACCAGATCGTGCGTAGCCAGCAGGTCAACGCCCGCACGGCGAATACGCGTAATCGATACGTGATACGTCTCGCGCACGTTCAGGTCGCCGATGCGCTTGCCGTTCAGCTCGGGCTTGGTAACCACTATATGCCTGGATACCAGCGAGCGCGGTGCATCCAGTTGGTCATCCAGGTGCGTCAGTTCGCCCAGCAGCATGATGCTCTTCTTGTAGCGCTTGTCAATCACCACGCGTATCGTGTCGCCTGTATGCAGCACACTGTTTCCCTCAGCTATCATATCCGTGCCGTTGGGGTGAACCAGGCGCGATACAACGAAGTGCACATGGCAGTATTCCGACAGTTCGGATAGATGGATGCCATCCACTTGTGGGTTCGTCAGGCGGATATCGATATGCTCTATCTCGTCTTGCTGCTTGCGTGTGGCGTTTACCTTCTCTTCCTCCTTGTCCAGCGACATGCGGAAGATCCACTTGAATGCCATCAGCGACAATATGATACCTACCACGCCCAGCGGATAAGCCATCGCGTAGCCGGCTGCGATGTTCGGGTTGCTCATACCACGGATATCCATGTATGCCTGCTCGGCAGCACCTAAGCCCGGAGTGTTCGTCACTGCACCGCACAGCACACCTACCATCGTTGCCAGATCAACGCCCGACGTGAGGTGGATGATGTACGCCGTGATGCAACCCAACAGCACAATCGTCAGTGCCATCAGGTTCATGCGCAAACTCTGCTTGCCGAACGACGAGAAGAATCCCGGTCCAACTTGCAATCCAATGGAATACACGAACAGGATAAGTCCTAAGTCCTTGGCGAAAGCCTCTACCAGCGGATCCAGACGCATCCCGAAATGCGAGAAAGCGATGCCGCAGAATAGTATCCACGTGATGCCCAGCGTTATTCCCTTGATCTTCAGCCTGTGGCTAAGCAGAATACCGCAGCCGATAACCAGGCACAGCGCAAATATCGAGTGCGCAATCCCCGTGCCGATAAATAGATTTGTAAACCAGTTCATATGCTATATAATCATTAGCGCCTGCAAAGTTACAAAAAAAATCTGAAATTTGCAAATTATTTGCCCTATTTTTTCATTTTTTCTTCAAAACGCATAAAAATTACCGCTCGCCCGGCTCTTTTTGCTCATATTTAATGCCCCAAAAATTGCAAACAAAATGCAACAATTTTTAAAAATTATTTGCATATTTCATTTTTTTTTTGTATCTTTGCATCGTCAATCGTTAAAAGAAAGGATATTCAATGAAACCTATTCACTACAAAACAGAAGAAGAACGGAAGAACGCTGTTCGTCGGATGATAGGACTTCGGAAAGTATTCGAGGAACGCGTTCGTGACATTATGGCGAAACAAACTGACTTACAAGTTGCGCAATGATCCGTATTTCTGCTGAGGCAGTTAATCTGCGTTCTCCCTATAAAGTCAAACAAGAAGGTGAAAACATTTTTTTGTTTAGAACCAAGCATGGTATACTATATACCGTAGGTTTTGTTGCGGATGTATCGTTCTTTGATGAGGGTGTATACCAGTTCTTTATTATTAATGAGTCCGGAAAGACATCACGAGCAGATAAAGATGTATCAGAGACAGTGCGTGTAATTATCGAGGAGTTTTTTGCGCAGAAAGAGCCGGTAATGCTATATATTTGCGATACTACTGATAAACGCCAATCTTCTCGTGACAGGTTGTTCCGTATATGGTTCAATACGTATGTAAAAAACGATTCATATACAATGTATAACGAGCCAATGGTAATAGATAATGTGCGGTACTTCTCCAGTATTATCTTGCGCAAAGATCATCCTTTGCATAATCAAGTAATAAATTCTTTCCACGATTTCATTGTGGAACACAATCAAGATTAGTATAAGTCGATTCAAGAACGACATTCATTAGTAGATTTAAATATCGTTTCACTACGATCCATTTAACTAAGACAACATTGCCACCTTTTTTGCTGTTATTATGAATATTATAGCAACTATTTGTTGAAACGGACTTGTATTTTTGGCAATTTCTGACTAATAAAGTCCTTTGTAATAGTTTTGGGTTATTTTGGGTAATTTTTGAATAATTAAGTTCATCGGAATAGTTCGTTTTTAATGGTTGACTCAATAATTCCCATCGTTTATACATTCAGGGCTGCAACGTAATGGTTGCAGCCCTAAATCGTATCTACTCTATGCTGATGCACTTCGCTTGCATCACTCTCCGCCTGCGGAGCAGCGTAACTCCCGCAAATCCCATCGCCATCACCAGCATAACCCATGTACCATCGCCAACGGGTGTCTCTTGCGGGTCATGGCTTTCCTCGGCTTCGTTGCCGCCTGTGCTGCTACCGCTGCCGCCTATTCGACGTGGACCACGAGCCCAACCTGATGAGGAATTATCCTCAGGGCTATCTGCGCCCACGGTATATGCGTTGCGCGCTGCGAGAGGCAGATTAGAGCCCGAGCACGCCATTGTTGATGTAGAACGGAACTCAAAGTGTTCGGCAGATATTGAATTTTCAAACGCTTGCTTGTTTGCGCTTGTCTTGAACTGTGCTTTACTCGATGCAAAAGGAAGCATCAGCATTACCATTACAATCGCTATTATTTTCATTGCTTTCATAGTTCTGTCCTCCTTTCATTTATTGTAAAACACAACGTAATGTCACAGCCTTCTCGCCATCTACCACACGAATGTTATATACCCCTTGTGCCGCGATGTTGAATGATGCCACATTATGCAAGTTCTTCCCGCTTGTTATCAACTTACCGGTCATATCATATACGTACGCCGAACTGTTCTCCGGCAGCCCGCGTAGCGTCAGCGTATTGCCATCGTGATATATGCCGATAGACATCAGTTGGCTATCGTCACCATTGCTTACAATCTCGGTTGCTACTTCGTCACGGTTTAAGGTTGCCGAAATAGCAAACCGATCGTCAAACCTTCCGGCTTCAGTGGTGAACGAATAGCCATGCACAAGCAGGTCGGTCGTTACACCCGTCATGTAATCCGTCAGCCATAAGTGCTCCAGTCCGCTCATATCATTGCTCTCGTCCAGCGAATAGGTGCGCTCACCTGCCACTGTAGCAATGTAACCCATCGGTATAATCTGCATTGCCGCTTCTTCGTTCAGCAGGTTGTATGCTAATGCCGTGCCGTTCGCAAACGTGTAGGTCTTCTGCTCGTTTTGGTCAACGAACCACTGCTCTACATCCTCAAAGTCCTTCAAGCCGCCTTCGTATTTGTCGTGAATGATCAATCCGGCCTTTGCTTCTACTGCCTCATTATTGCCGTGCAACAGCACATCCAGATGCATCTCCGGCTGACTCTTTTGTGCTGCATCGTAGCGCCACGGAGCAGCAGCCTGAGTTCGTGTTCCTGCCATTTTGAATATGCCGGACTCCACCACTTGAATAAAGAACGCCGAGAATGCCGGAATTGTGCAATTCTTAACGTACTCATGGTGGAAGTCATTCTGCATGTCGTACGGAACAGTTACAAATCGTGCCGGTGAACTAACCCACTTGTACGTTCCATCCCATGTTTCGCCTTCCGCAACATCCGCCGGCTCGTATGATTTGTCAATGATCATACTTGTATCGCTTGTCGCCTTGAAAGCAGTCAAGTATGGGTTACCAACGAGGTTCCAACCTACATTGTTTGCTGCCAAATCACCGGAATCATACGCACTCTTGCCGTAGTTGGTTACTGCTACTTTTGCCGTATCGTTCGCGTCACTTGTTATGTCCCCTCTCTTAATCGGGAATCGTATGATTGCCAGCGGACGTCCGCTTACTTTCGGCTTGGCGGTTATCTCATAACCCACACCTGCCTTGAAACTCTCCTGACCTTCTTCATCACCGTACCATTCCCAACCGTTTACATGCGCTCCTGAAGCACGTTTCGCACCATCGTAATGCTTTACCCATACAGGGAAGTCTTCGCTGCCGGTTTCGTCCGTTACACTCCTTAATGTCACATCTCTCGGCATTGAGAATTTGTAATATATCCTGTTATCTACGTACATGTCATATACGAGACTGTCGCTCGATATTGTTCCACTCTTCACGCACAAGTCGGGATATTGGTATGTAGCCTTGTTATCCAGGAAACTGTATCCGCCTCTCATAAATATCGTACCGAACGTCATATTGTTGCTCACCACAGCTTTGCCGCCCGGGTAGATGTATAGGTTCGCGAAATGTCCCAAATCATAGGCTGTTATCAGTTTGCCACCACTACGGATAACTACATCCACGTTGTTATATATTGCGGACTTATTGCCTACACTGGTGCGCAAGCTTTGTTCTGTGGTGTTGTCGCCGGTTACTATGAACGGTATCTGTAATAATCCTTGTTTAGCCGATCCGTTCTCTGTCAGGCTGACAACAAACTGCTCTGAAGGTTTGCTTGTCAAACCACTCAATCCGCTCAGCTTCCATAGGTCACCACCAATGTTCGTCATCGATGCCGTAGGAGCGGAAATATCCGTGTTGCCGACCGTCACCTTGCTTAACACAACAGGCGTCGCGGCAGGCGAGTACCTTACTACAACATCTGACGTACCCCACTCAAATGCCTCCATCTCCACTAAAGCCGATGCCGCAACAGGCAACAAATAGAGTGAATCTATGCCCTTTCCATCCAGATATGTTCCCCAGCGACCGTTATAGAGACGCAAGTATCTTGTGTTATTCGTCTGATCAGTCTGCAAGGTATATACAAACTGTCCATCCGCCTCTGTCGTGGTTACCTTCCATTCGTATGGTGCAGCCGGATCGTCATCTATCGCATCAATTACAGCATAATTGTTAATGTTGTACTTGTTGGATGATTCATTGTTGTTTGCTGTCAAACCTTTGTCATTCTTTCCCGCAAAACGCAGACGGTCGCCTAATGCTGTGGATGTACCTGTTCCTGTTCCGAAACGATCCGCTGAACCGGTTGTCGTCTTAACCGGCCATAACTTATAGCTCAAGTCTGTTGTTGAACCGTAAGCCTTCAGCACACCATCCACAGTACTGGTGTAGATAGATATATCTTTCGGCGTAGTCGAACTGGTTATATCTGCCGACAACGCGTGCCATGTGCCGCCGATCTTCGCCGCTATCGCCACTGCATCAGGCAGGTTGCGCACTTTCACATACTCGCCACTGGTATTGAACGTTTTGCTCTGCCCCTCGCATTTGATAGTAAACGTAGGAGCCGTTATAGCACCTGTTCCGGCACTTGTTGGATTATAACTTACATATACTGCTTGGTTCGTCAATGGTGTGGTCAACTTGTTGCCGGCAACAGACAGATCTTTATATACGCCATCCACCTTCTTGTAGAACTTCAGCCCGGCATCACTGCTTATATCTACTGTATGTCCGTCAACTGCGCCATCGGTAGTTACTAACAGTTTGTTCACCGCCATAATATTCATTCCATTTCGGCTTGTTATCAGCACTTTCTTGCTATCCTCCAAACCAACACTTATATCCACGCAAGCAAATACATACTTTTCGTATGTTCCCCAAACAGCATATAAATCTACTACTGCGT
This sequence comes from uncultured Bacteroidales bacterium, assembly GCA_902798965.1. Classification (GTDB taxonomy): domain Bacteria; phylum Bacteroidota; class Bacteroidia; order Bacteroidales; family Paludibacteraceae; genus Colicola. The sequence goes on from CADBYS010000008.1 coordinate 71,848, forward strand.
CATCGGTTGAACTCAGATTGCTTACACTCTGACCATCGGTATAAACTACATCCCCATCATCAGAGGTAGCCCAACCTTTGAAATAATAACCTGCGTTAGTAAATCCACAGGATGTAAGCGCTTGCGCCACACCGTACGTAAAGTCCTGATTATCCATTGAGCCCTCAGCGTCATCATGGTTTGCGTCAAAATGAACAGAATATTCGTTCGCCGTCCATATTGCGTAATACGCTTTATCCGCATCAGGCATCGTTGTAACCGGTGTTGTCGTTGAGCCGCTGGATGTTTCCGACCAACCGGAGAACGTATATCCTGTTCGAGTCGGATTGTTGGGTTTGGTAACAGTCGCTCCGTATTCGATAGCATTTCCATCGGTATATGTACCTGTCAATGCATCTGCATCATCCGCATTCTTATACCAATGCAAACTATGCGTGTTAATCTGCCATACTGCATACAGATTCAATGCGGCATCCGTTGAATAACTCGCACCTTTCGCATAATCCGTGCCTCCTGTTCCGGCAGCCAACGTGTGCCATTTACTCAATGTATAATGATCACGAGAGTATTTGTTCGAACTGATCGTATAACTTATTCCATGATCTTTATACTCAGTTGAATTGGCTCCACTACCATCATTCTTATAATACGTGATTGCATAGCGTTGCAATGTAGTGAATGATGTTTCTGTTCCGTAGGATGTTCCGTTTCCGTTAGTTGCATATGGACGAACATAATACTTAGTATTTGCTGTCAACCCTGTCAAATCTTTACTAAATGCGACTCCGGTACTCGTATAGGTCGTTCCTACTTGATGTGTGGTAACTCCTGAACCGCCGATTGCAGGATTAGTTGCAGTACCGATCACAAATCCATAACTGGAAATAGCACATCCAGTAGATCCAAGCGAACTAATACCACTCGAACAACTTACCGTCGCCGTAGTCGAACGCACTGAACTATTGCTTCCTGCCGTTACCGTCGGACTAGTGGAACAACTGGCGGTATAAGTAATAGTAATAGGGATGGTAATCTCATACCATTCACCATCATAATGAGCTCCACACTCTTTATCATGATATACACCAATAGTCAAGGTTCCGTTATAAGTTCCAGGCGTGGTAACATTATATCCTACTTTAAACTGATCTGTTGCATTATATAGAAATCCATATGTTGTCGCATAATCCGGATCATAGAAAACATCATCACCTGTTACTGTAATTAATGAATATTCATCAGAATATCCTAATGTTACACAAGACACAGACACATCGAATGTCCACGAAGAACTTCCAGGCGAAGTTATGGTTCCAAAATCTATAGAAGAAACGGAACTACCCGAACGACTAACAGAAATGGTGGGGCTTCCCCACACCCTCGCGCTCGTACCTATTAATAATAATAATAGTACCGCGCACAAATATTTCATATACGTTTTCACAATCGCATTAATTGATAAGATATTCGTTTTCATAATCTTCAATTTTTAATTCTTAATTTTTAATTATGTTCATTCGAACATCTTATTCTTCTTCCTCCGCCCAAACAGCATACCATGTTACACCACTCGCCGTTGTCTCAGCGCCCGGAGCAACAATTTTGGCTTTGTTATCCTCGTATTTCGCCGCATCTTCCAAATACCCTGTCTCGCCGCTGTATATCGTTGTCAGGTCTGCTGCTTTTATCCAGCCTATCAAGTACCGCGTCGTGCTATGACAGGTGTTCTGCGCTCCATCTTCCATTTCCGCGAACGTCGGTGTGGTTATTCCCGAACCCGTATCGTCACCGTTTATATCACTGTAACCGTTCACCATATCCTTGAACACATCCCGCATCGTAATCGTCAGCACCTGTTCTGCTTGAGCAGCTGCATTATGGTTATCATCGCCAGCCTGATTAACTTGTATCGTGTACGTTCCGGCTTGACTGATGCTTATCGTCTTGTTCTCGGTGTCATTCGTGATCATGCGCGATACAGCCGATCCGCCAAGTTTATAACTGAAAGTCAGTGCTGTCGCGCTTGATGTCGAACTCAACGTATATCCAACCGCTGTATTGGCGAGAGCTGCCGTTTCATCCAGCGTGAACGTAATCACCGGTGTCATCTTCGCCACGGTTCCCGTCAGTGCCACATTCGTGCTTGCTTCGCTATTATAACCGACCAGAGTCAAGTTGCCGTTATAGTTGCCGGCATAATTGCCTGCTGCCAACCGTACATTAAGAGTCACACTCACCTTTTTGCTACTAGGCGTCAGCGTAATAGCGCTACTCGAGTAAGAGGCATCACCACTTTCCTTTATCTCATAGCCGGTGGGTGGTGTCACGGTGATGTTTCCATTCAAATTTCGCCCGGACACATATACGTTTTGTGCATCCGACGCACTTCCTCCGTAGGTCGCACTAAACCCGCTAAGTGAAGCCGTATTTGTCTCTATAGTCGGTGCTGTATTTTGATACGCATAAACCTTAACGGCCGTTTGCTTATCACCATCATAACAAGAAAATATAGGACTACCGCTATTGTAGTTATACCGCATCGTGTTGTACGTTTTGCCATCATTTGTCTTGACAGTAAATGCACTACTAACTAATGCTATACTCCATTTTCCGGTACTATTTGTATTAACCGTGGATTTGGTTTGGCTTTTTAACTGGGCCTCTGATGTTCCGGTTGCTGCCAAATAACTATCATCTCCAACCTTAAAGTACCAATATCCATCGGCATAAGCCTCCAGAGTAATCGGCTGAACTTCTCCCACGTCCGGAACGCGAACAGTTGAACTGTTTAGCACGAAGTCTGTAGTGACTCCCCTATTTTTTGAGTTCTGCGTCGTACTCATTGCGTATGTTCCGCTATTATCCAATATCACAATCTTGTCACCTATTCCTAACGCACTTGCATCTGTCACCAAATTATACTCTTTGCATGAACGTATTGTATAGGTTGCACTTGCTACCTCCGAATCAGTCAAACCGTCTTTTACTGCTATGGCTTTAATTGTCGTTGTACTACTAACGGATATAGCACCTGTATATTCGGTACTGCTTGATGAAGGAGTAGTAGTTCCATCCGTTGTATAATATATAGTCGCTCCTTTCGTCGCACAACTTATTGTAACGCTCTGTTCACCAATATACGTCCCTTCCGCTATACCAAAAGTCGGTGTTGCACATTGAACTTCAACACAAGTTGTTGCGTAGTTGGAGTAGGTTATATTCTCTTCCTCAACACGTTTATAAAGGTATGCTGGAGTTTGAGTCATATACTTATAGCATGCAAAACGATCTGAGTTGAACTGAATAGCGCGATAACAATTATCAACCTTATTGATGGTGTATTTTTTAGTAGATTCAATAACATACCCTCCTCCAGTGCTATAATAGTATATCTTCCAATCGCAGTTCGTATGTGTGTCACCTGCACCAGTATAAGACGATGCGAAATATAATTTATTATCGTTTGCTGTAAGGGATAAATATTTTGAATTCTGACATAATTTATAAACGCCGGTTGAAACCTCAGTTACTGTAATCTCATAACTTGTATTTTCTGTAGAGGTAGACATTGTAGCATAAGCTCCCCAGTTGTTATCTCCGTCTTTCCCTGTGAGAACATTTCCTGTATTTTCTGTAGCGAGAACATATTTGTACGCAGTCCAATCCGTGGGAGCAGATGTCACTTTTTCATATCCTACGAAATCAGGATCATCTACTTCCGCATCAGCAAAGACTGCATGGAAAGTGGTGTTCTCAGTAATCGCAGGAGCCGAAGATTGAGATTTGAATAAGATAGTTGGCGCAGTACTTTTATGGCTATATTCGCTATTAGTCCAGCCGACAAATACTTTGCTATTATCACAATCACTACTCTCAGGAGCTGCCGGAATGGTTGCTGGCTTTGTGTTGTAGTCTGCACTTGTTGACGGACTTCCGTGACTTGAGCCTTCCCAATCATTATCACCATTCACTTTCCAATGAACAGTATAGGTGTTTATAGTCCATTGCGCATATAGTGTTAGCGATGTACCATCATACGCCCAGTTACCACTCGCATCTGTATATGTTGTTGTGCTAACGACAATACTATTACCGGCTATTGTACCATCTGCATTAAGAATCTTTGTACCACCACTGGCGGCAGTATAATAACCATTTAAGCTGTATCCAGTTTTAGTCGCATGTGTGATAGTTCCTGTTTTGGTTGAATTGCCATAAGTATAACTTACACTACCATCTGAAGTACCACTTGTTCCCTTATCAAGCGTAATTGCACAAACTTTGGGAGACCAGTTGGTATAAAAAGTAGCAGCTCCGCCTTTCTTCCATTGACTGGAACTATTGGTCCATTGAGTGCCACTAACGGTTATGCTCGCTTGCAAAGCGCCTGCTGCCGTAGCTATTTTTGTCGCACATGCACTAGTTGTGTAATATCCCTCTACAGAATGCCCCACTTTTACAGGCGCTGTACTTATAGTCATTGTCGTAGCATTGGCTGCTATCGATCCTGCTCCATTTGTACTTCCTCCGTTTTTATCAAGAGTTATAGCATCACCACCGGAACTAACTGCAAATAGATAAACAGCACTACCTGTAGAAGAACTATACCAACGGAAACTTCCATTTAATCGCAACTTCCAACTTGTATTTGATAAGTTTTGAATTTCCCCGGATGCATTAATGCTCAGGTTGTTGCTTGAACCTGTATCATAAGCATTAAAGGTCTTGCTCGTTGCTGGGGCTAATGTTCCGGCAGAACATGTTAAGTAGAACCCCGTTTTACTTCCGTGAACTGTAAATATCGCAGCGCTACCCGCAGATGTGGTTGTGCCACCCCATCCGGAGCTAACAGTTGTGGTCAAATAAGTCCCGTTATATGCAGTTGCAACTACATATTCTCCTCCATCTGTTAGTGTTGTCGCGGCAGATGTAGAAATATCAGAAACAGTTATTCCCCATACATTCCCAACTCCAACGCAGAATACCATGAATAAAGCCAATAGCAAACGTAGGCCTTTAGGAGAGCCTTGGCATACTTTTGAGGATGAAAAACAAGTAAACAAATTTGTCATATTATTTGGGTTTAAAAATTTCTATTTTTGAGTTAGCTGCATTATTCCTAACGCAACAACTATCTGGCACATAACATTACTGTCCATTAAAACTTGGATGAGTTGCTATTATACTTGTTGTGCTTGAGCATATTATAGCGACTATCTAATGAAACGAACATGTTTTTTATGTTTATTTCTTTTGAATGATTTAACTCGGAGAGTTGTGGTAATTGATGATAAAAAGTACTAAAAGTTTACTTTTGAGGACTTTTTAGCAGCGATTGACACCAGAAGTGTAACTTCTAAATCATTCAAAAGGGTTTATTTATGTTTTTGTTTAATTTTACTGGACACTAATGGGCACATAACATAGATAACTGCTTTCACTTTGCATTCAAATGGTCATATCATGGGCTCATCGGGGTAATCACGTATCCTACCACACCTTATATATACTACGTATATATCCCGTGATTTTGCCCCAATAGCTATTTGTGTCCACTTAAAAAATCCTGTCTGTTGTCTAATCTTACTGATATATAGATTGATAGAAGGATGATTCGTGTGCGCCGATTTCATTTTATTTATATTTATTGCTTTGAGTGCTCTAACTCGTAGAGTGAACAAATAGTTAGCAAAAGCTGTCTGTAAGCTTGCTTACAAGCAGGTTTTAGTAACTATTTGTGCAAGAAGCAACGCTTCTAAAGCACTCAAAGGGTTTATATCGGTTTATTTTCTTGTGTACACTTTTGCCCCATTAACCAATAACCATTCATTTTTCCCTTTAGTTATCTACATTATGCCAATGTCCGTTTTCGCTCATTTCAAGTGCCGAGCGCAGCACTATCCTTTCTCTCTATTGATTGACACACAACAAGCGGTAACCCGTTTGTTGTTTTGGATTACCGCTTGAATAAACTATGTATCTCTGTATGTCAGTACAGGAAGCCGAACAGGTACAAAGGAATAGCATTTCCTGAGCCGAATTCCATCTCATCCAGCGCGAGATAGCTATCAGGGATGTTCTTTATTTGGTCAAACGACTTGCTTGCGCCTCCGACCTCGAAGGTGTAATGCTCATCCACCAGATAGTCGCCTTTCACCGGCAGCAACACGCTATGTGCCTGACGCAACTGATTGACAAAGAACGTCTCGCGCAGCGTGCCCTCGTTCACCATGTGCGTAAGAGCATACATCTGGTTGGTGTTGTTCAGATAGATCTTGTCCGGACGGGACAGCGTCTTGTAACTGTTGCTCTCTTTGTTGACAAGCATCAGCAATCCGGCTTTCTCCATTAAGTACAATAGTTTGATAACAATGTCACGCGTAGCACCGATCTCACGGCACAGGATGCTGATGTTCGGCTCCAACGGCACTTGTGTCGCCAAGATCATCAGTAGTTTCTGCGCTTTCTGCAAGGTCGCCAGACTGATATCTTCCACCCGAGGTATATCCTGATAGATAATTAGCAGCATCAACTGCTCCAGTCGCCTCAAGTAATCTTGCTTTGCCTCCAACACAAACGGATAGTATCCCTCGCGCAGATAATCGCCAAAGTGCATCAACGGCTTGATGACGGATGTTATCTCCATCTCCAGCGATGCATGTTTGCTTAGCACATCCTCAAGACTGACTGCCTCGTGCCGGTAGATACCTTTGAATAACAGGTACTCACGGAACGAGAATCCGTGCAGGTCATATACCGTCTGCCGTCTGGACAGATCTGTCTGTGCCTCGTCAATCTGCAACATCGACGAACCGGTATATACAATCTTCAGATCGGCAAATGAGTCAAAGACTCGCTTGATCTGCTGCCCCCACTGTAACACGTAATGCACCTCGTCCACAAACAGTGCCTCAATGCCGTGGGTATAAGCATATTCCGCCACATCGTACAGCGTTATCAACTGAAAGCTGAAACTATCCAGCGTCACATACAACACCTTGCTCAGATCGGCATAATGCTCTTTGATGTATTGCAGCAACATCGTCGTTTTGCCTGTTCCGCGTGCACCGCGGATACAAATAAGACGCGCATCCCAGTTGATCTGGTTGTACAGATACCTCTTGTACGTCAGATCCACCTCGCGCACATGGCGCATGGACTCTGATTGCAGTTGTCTGAATTGGCTTTCTTGTAACATAGCAGTAGTTCTTTTAATGAAACACGCTGCAAAGATACAATTTTTATTTCAGAAAAGCAAATTTTCTGCAATATTTTTACTTTCGAAAAGTATTTTTTCTACATTTTGTCACTTTCGTAAAAGTAAATAGCCAATATTTTGCGGTAATCCACTATGTCAATGTCCGTTTTCGCTCATTTTCAAGTGCCGAGCGTAGCACTATTCTTATTTACTTCCCCTTTCGGTCATCTATCCCCTTTGTTTTATATCCTTAGCTTAGTCCTTTTCTCTCTCACTTTAGATGTTCTTGTTTGCCATAGCGAAAAACGTACAGCACCTCTCCATTGCAGTAGTGATGTAAATAAAACAACAAGACACGAGATTCCTCTCATGTCCGGCAAAAAAGATTAATGTGCTTGGGATTAGTCAAGAAGACCGGCTACTAACAATGCCGGATTCCGTTTTGATGCCCAGAAATCAACGACTCGCACCTTGTCCTTTTGTATGCGGTAGATAAACCTGCTTTGTTTGGTTACCACTTGCCTGCGATACTCGTGTCCAGCATCAAATAGCGAGGGCTCTTCCTGTCCCAACTTCGGAAACTGCTCAAGTTGCTTTGCTGCATCGATTGCTTTGTCGATAAACCTTCCCGCACACTCTGCGCCGAACTCTTCGGCTATGTAGTCTGCAGTCTGGTGCAACTTGCGCAATGCTTTTTTTGACCATGTAACTTTCATACAGCCATCTTCTCGTATTGACTTTTGAGTGACTGCATCATCTCTAGTGCTTCCTCTTGCGTATAGCACTCTCCACGGTCAATCTCGCGCTCCCCTTCCTGAACGCTCTCAAGGAGCTGCTCGCGGACGAGCATATCAATCATGTCGATATCATCGGCTGCATTTTCTTTGGCAATGTTTATGTGCATGTCATGGATAAGTCTTTTCTTATCATTCAATGATAGCATACATGCCATGTTGAGCACTTGCGAATACGTTTGAGTCTGTGCCATAACTGTCAGATTTTTGTCGTTAAACCTTTGCGACTGCAAAGGTACAAAAAAAATCTGACATATGCAAACATTTGAGCAAAATTTTCTCTTTTTTGCCTTAAATTTTGTTATTTACATCATTTCAATGATCATTTCTGCTATATTTTGAGTGTAGCAGCACTTTCTTTTTGTCCCTTTTTGTTTGGTGTCCTGTGCTCGCGATTTCCGATCGCGAGAGATTCCTTTTCCCTTCCTTTTCCCTTCCTTTTCCCTTCCGTTTCCCTTCCATTATCGTGGGTATCCTAGACTTTAGTCCTACCCAAACCCTAATCACACCCTAAGCTCACCCTTACCTTTAGCCCCTTTTGTTCGCATTTTTTGCCATGACGGTTTGACGGTTTGACGGTTTTTTGCAGTGACCCTTTTGACCCTTTCATTCACTTTTTTTGCCATGGCAGTTTGGCTTCTTGGCAAACTTTTTATAAGTTTTTTTTTCGTGAGACTTTGAGACTTTTGCCCTTAATCCGCTTATTTCTATCCACTTACAAAGTCTCACCAAAGTATCAAAGTCTCATCCATCCCGTCTTCTAATCCCCTTTTTACCTCTGGGCTTAGTCCTTTTCACTCTCACCTTAGCTATTCTTTTTTGCCATAGCGAAAAACGTACAGCACCCCTCCATTGCTATAATGATGTAAATAAAACAACAAGACACGAGATTCCTCTCATGTCCGGCAAAAAAGAAAAAAACTATGTTTGGGAATTTACAAGCCTCTTGTTACCTTCTTAGGTTCACGGCGAGTGTCCCACACATCAGCAATCACAATCTGTTCCATCTCAATGTAGTAAATAATCTTGCTCAAACGAGTGGGCGGAATCAGATAACTGTGATATTTCTTTGCGCGATGTGCTAACAATGGCTCTTCTTTTCCCATTCCGGGGAATTGCTCAAGCCGTTTGGCAGTATTCTCCGCTTCTTGCATAAACTCTGCTCGTTTGGTTTCACCAAACTCTCGTAAGAGATATGCCTCTATGATTTGCAGAGAATTAACTGCACGTTTTGTCCAGACTGCTATCATATCGCAACTTTTGTGTATTCCGGATGAAACACCTGGTCGGTTGTGAAATATTGACCTTCTTCGAACTGCCGTTCAGACTCATCAAGCCGTGCGTCAATCTCTTCCATGGTATATGGAGTAACTGATCCGCGACTTAATATCCGTACATTGTTCTGCAGACGTTCAATCACAATCTCCTGTTCCGGTAGCGATAATGTGAGCATCACATTGATCAGGCTCTCTAATGTCTCCTGTGCCATAACTGTCAGATTATTGTCGTTAAACCTTTGCAATTGCAAAGGTACGAAAATTTTCTGACATTTGCAAACATTTGAACAAAAATCTTTCTATTTTGCCTAAACTTTACGTTTTTCACTATGTCAATGTTCTTTTTTCACCTTGTTTTGAGTGCCGTGATGGACACTGTTTCGAAAAAGGCTTGGTGCCCGGCATTGTTTCCTCTATCCAACCGTCGATGTGCAGACCGTCACGATCTCTCTGCTTTAATTGCCTATATACTGTAAGTTGTTGATTATAAAGCGAAAAACGCGCAATAGGTGCGCGCTTTTCATAGTCTAATATATCATCAATTCAGCCATAATTTTCGATCGGTTTACTCTATTGGGAGTGTCATTTTTTTGACAATGCAAAGGTAATACTTTTTTCTGAAATATGCAAATCTTTTTTCCATTTTTTAGTCCCTTTTTTGACGATTGCATACGATACTTTGCAAATCCGTCACCCTCTTGTCAACTGCGTTTCACAACTCCCGCTCTCCAACTGCAAGTTCACTTTTCAACCTGTCGAGGGTAGGGAAAGCTGTACGGAATTCACGGATTGTACGGAAGACAAAGAATCTGTTTTGACGAACACGGCGATTCACGGATTTAATCGTGTCGTTGATAACAAATACAGCCGCGCATCGCTGCACGGCTGTATTTGTTTGTTAGTTTTCGCCTGTTCGTTAGCGAACTACTTGACCCATGGTCGTGTATGTGTGCGAACCAACGATGATGTATAGTTGGCCGTTGCGGATGACCTTGCTAGCCGGCGTTGTTGCGTCCGCGGCATCGATGCCGGTGGCAACGTTCGGTGCGATATAGATGTATCCGCCAAACTCAGCCCAGTTCTGGTTGTACGTCGTTTGGAAGTAGATCGTTTTCTCGCCGGCGTGCGCTGCGTCAACAATATAGTTGCTTCCTCCGTTCGGGAACCAAGTGGTTGGTGCGTCGTTCACAACCTGAGCCACCTTCAGCTCGTCACCGCTGGCGAGCGTAACGCTCAGGAAATACTCGTTGGCGTTCTCGGGATTAACAGCAAACAGGTACTCAGCAGCCGGTGTCCACTCGTTGAACGAGCCCATGAGGTAGTAGCCGTCAGCGAGGGTAGGTTGCGGATCATCACCACCAGGCTCGTTACCGCCTTGCTCTGCTTGATACTTGCCAATCAAGATTGCTTTCACTTTCTTCTCGGCAGCAAGATCAAGGATGAACGTTACGGTATCCAATGCACCCACTGCGTTACCGTCAAATCCATCAGCAGCTACCCATGTTGCACCTTCATCGCTTTGGGCAGTATTGTAGTTGACACCTGTTCCGCCAAACACAACATTCTCCAACTTGAACGTATTGTTCTCGGCAGCTGTCATCTCTTTCCATGACCAGTCATTACCACCGTTCCAGTTGTTCTTCAGATAGTACTTGGTAGTCGGCTGCGGATCATCACCACCGGGTTCATCACCACCGGGTTCGTCACCACCAGGCTCATCACCACCCGGCTCGTCACCACCCGGTTCATCACCACCACCGGGCTCGGTAGTGCCGCCATCTGTCTTGGTAGCTGTAGCCTGGACAGCTTTGGTTCCTTCATTGAAGGTAATGGTAACAGTGTACGTGCCGGCAGCGGAAATAGTCAGCTGATAATTATCTGACGGATACGCTGTTGTCCACGCATGGTCTTCGCACACTTTGAACTCAATCGTCCCGGCCGCAAGCGTAAGGCCGGTTTTCTCCCACTTATAGCTGCCGTCGTCTTGCTTATGCATGTCATTCGCTTCGAGCGAAGGAGTCCAAACTGTTCCGAATACATCAGCAGAGCTGCCTGCTACCGTGTAGGTGTGTTCTACCGGAGTGTTTGTCTTGATCCATACGGCATAGCCGTTGCCGTACGCTTTCTTGGTGAATCCGTCAAAACTGCCGCCAACCTTGTTGCCTAATTGCAATATGATCCATCCTTTTGAGCCGACGATGGTAGCCTGATAGCCTCCTTGCTCAGCATACTCATCCTTCACCTCGCTCTGCGAGTGTACGCCCACAAGGTGACGCGCCTCGATCATCGCCTTAATCTCGTTCTTGTACGTTACCCAGTGCGGATAGAACACGCAGGGGATACCGGGCATCGACAGGATATAGGCATTCGCCTGCAGCAGACGGTCTTTCATGTTAGCCGACAACGAGTTGCCTTGCCCGCCGAACTCGCTGCTGTTGCGCTGGAAGGTATCGTGGTTATCCACAAAGGTCACAGCGTGCTTGCTCAAGCCTGCGCCTAACATTCCCGCACCTTGGCAAGCTGCGTAGTTGAACGAGCATATACCGTTGTTCAGCGCGTCGTACTTCGTACCGAAGTCGAACGCCATGTTGTTCCAGTTGGCGTCCTCCAGACGTGAGCGGATGACACCGGAGTTGCCGTCCCAATATTCTACGACCGACATATACGCTCCGGCAGCGGAGTTATATTCGTTGATGTGGCTGTGGTGGAAACCTTTGCCGTAGTCGTAGCGCCAACCGTCGAATCCCACATCGTTCTTTAACCACTGCAGATACGCGCGGCACATAGCCCGTACCTGCTCGTTGTTATGATCCAGGTCGCGTGCCGCGGTGTAGTTCGCCTCATCGCCATAACCGTCGTCGGCAGCACCGGTAGCCTGCCCTTGGCAACCGCCGGCAGAACTGTCGTAGTTCATCTCATCGGTACTGCATATCCACGATGCCTGGGGCGTGAACGAGCCGTACGTGCCGAAATCCATGGTGGCAAACGAGCACCAGCCGTAGTCGCCGGTAAGGTGGTTGACCACGATATCCGCTACGGCACGTGTGTTCTTGGCTTTCAGCCCGTTGATGAGCGAACGCAAGTCCGTTTCGCTTCCCCAGGCACTGTTCAGATTGCTGTACTGCATGGGGATGTAGCCCGTTCCGCCACTCGATTGCGAGCAGGGCGGCAGCCACACGAGGTCGAAGTACTCGCCGATCTCATCCACCTGGCTGAGCAGTGTGCTCCAGCCCGTGTTGCCGTGCGAAAGATTGCTGCTGTTGGCAGGGTAGCTGTCCCAGTAAAACGCCTGCAACATCACATCAGGAGCATTATCCGGTACACTCGAAGTCTGCCCCCACATCGTTGTGCTCATCAGGAGCACAAGACACATAGATAGAAATTTTTTCATATATTTTTTTAATAGAAACATGGTATTCCGCAAAACGGGGTGCAAATATACTAAAAATATTTCGAATTTGCAAATATTTCTCAAGAAAAATGCAAAATTTCTCTGTTTTTACAGCAATTCGCCCGAAAATATTGATGCAGAAAGAGGGTGTGCCAAGCAATTGCCGGCACACCCTCGATTCGTAAACCTTCCGTTGCCGGAAGGATTGCTCATTGAGTGGGTATGAATTACTCCTTGAGTTCTTTGGGCAGAACAGGCATAGCGCCGTTCTGTGTGCAGACGAAGGCACTGACGGCTACGGCTTTCTCATGTGCCTCGTGCATCGATTTGCCGAGCAGGATCTGCGCGGTGAACGTAGCGGTGAACGAGTCGCCTGCGCCAACGGTATCGGCAACCTTCACCTTCGGGGTCTTGACGTAGCTCTCGTCGTCGGCTGTGAAGACGTACGAACCGATAGCGCCGCAGGTGAGGATGAGCATCCTCAGGTCGTACTTGGCAATCAGGTCGCGGCAGATGAGGCGCGTCTTCTCGGCATCCTCGGCAATCAGTTTGCCCGGTACAGACGGAATACCCAGCAGCATGGTGGCTACTACGTCCAGCTCCTCGTCGTTGATCTTGAGCACATTGGCGCGATGCAGACTCTCGGCAATCACCTCAGCGGTGTACCAGTTCTGACGCAGATTGATGTCGAACACGCGCAGTGCCTCTTTCGGTGCTGCGTCCAGGAAGGCCTGGATGGTCTTGCGGCTAACCTCCGAGCGTTGTGCCAGCGAACCGAAGCATATAGCCTCTGTTTTGCGGGCTACCTCCAGCATTGCATCGGTCAGCGGGATATTATCCCAGGCTACGCCCAGGCATATTTCGTACTGAGGGATACCTTTCTCATCGAGTGTTACTTTCACTGTGCCGGTGGGTTGCTCCACAACGGGCAGTATATGGTTCAGACCAACCTTCTCAAAGGTTTCCACGATCTCCTCGCCCAGCTCGTCGTCGCCGATGGCGGAGATAGCACAGCCGTTCAGCCCGAACTGGCTCACATGGTACGCGAAGTTTGCAGGCGCACCGCCTAATTTACGTCCTTCCGGCAGGCAGTCGAACAGTGCCTCGCCTAATCCTACTACGTATTTCATATATTCAATTTTTTAGTCGAAAGTCGAAAGACCGTTTGCTTCGCGCACTCAAAGACAAAAGCCTAATTAGTCTTTTTTCTTTTAGCGGCGGGGTCCCCATAGAGCTTGCTCGCATGGGGTGCTTTGCAGCGGTCTTTTTTCTTTCAGTGAAACGGTCTATTTTTTAATCTTAAGGGTGTAACATGTTAAATACAAAGCGCCGATGGCCATGACGCAAACCGCACCGATCGTGCCGAAGGCTTGCGAAGCGTAGCCCATGCAGAAGGGGAAGATCGTGCCGCCGAACAGACCCATGATCATCAATCCGCTCACCTCGTTCTGCTTCTCCGGCTCGGCTTTCAGTGCCTCGGCAAAGACGATGGAGAAGATATTGCTGTTGCCGAAACCTACCAAGGCGATACCCGTGTAGAGCACAGCCTGCGTCTGACCGAAACTCATCAACACCATCGCTGCTACAATCAGCAGTGCGCTGATGGCAAAGAAGATCTTGCTGGGCACATAGCGGAGGATAAACGAGCCGCTAAAGCAACCGATAGTACGGAAGATGAAGTACAGCGAGGTAGCGAACGCAGCAGCGTCCAATGTCCAACCCAGGCGCTCCATGAGCAGCTTGGGGGCGGTGGTGTTCGTGCCGACATCAATACCTACGTGGCACATGATACCCAGGAAGCACAGCAGCACAAACGGATGCCCGAGCAGCTTAAAGCACTCGATGAAGCTTGAGCTCTTGCCCTCCAGCGGTTGCTCCTCGATCTTGGTCATGTACAGGAAGATAGTGGCCAGCACGCCTATAATACCGTAGATAAGGAATACTACGCGCCAGTCCAGCCCGAAGGTCGGGATAGCGGCTACAGCGCCCCAGGTCATGATGATAGGAGCCATGAACGAAGCGATAGCTTTCACGAACTGCCCGAAGGTGAGCGTCGAGGCGAGTTTGTCGCCGCTGATCAGGTTCGTTACGAGCGGGTTGAGCGAGGTTTGCATGATAGCGTTACCTATACCCAGCAGCGAGAAAGCCGCCAGCATCAGCCAGTAGCCGTTGCCGAACAGCGGCAAGGCGAGCGAGAGTAGGGTAACAACAAGCGACACAAGCACCGTGTTCTTTCTACCTATCTTGTTCATCAGCGCCGACGTGGGCACCGAGAAGATAAGAAACCAGAAGAACACCAGACTCGGGATAAAATACGTCTGTGCCTCAGTCAGATTGAGATCAGCCTGTACATGGTTGCTGGCAGCGCCTACGAGATCCACGAAGCCCATCGTGAAAAACGTAAACATTACGGGCAATATTGCCAAATTGGATTTTTTCATGTGCTATGTATTTATGGTTTTAATCCTTATTCCTTATTCTAATTGTCTCATTTTACATCATATATGGTTGCTTTGCCGCCCTGCACATCGATGTGGTTGTAGGGTGAGGAGGGGAAGACGAGGTTCGTCATAGCCCACTCGCCATTGGTACCGAAGGCCTCGATCGAGCAATGGTCGATGAAGAGGGTGACGTGATGCGTATCGTGCTTGTTGAATAGCGGCGCTACGGTTACGGCTGCAAAGTCCTGCGAGAACGAGCAGTCGCCGGCAGCCGTACGATCCATAGCAAAAGTATGCGCGTGCACGTCCAGGGTCATTATCACCTTCTCTCCCTTGCTGTTGCTCAGGGTGATGACAGAGGTCTCTGTGCCGCTCAATTCCAGATCTATGACGCAGGCATCTGCAGGACGTGTGATCTTCTTGCCCAGGAGCGCATCGTTCTCGGGGGAAGGAACGACAGCCACGCGGATCTCGCCCTTGTCGTCCGTATACAGACTCAAGTCGCGGGCGATGGTGTTCTGCGAGCGGAAAGCTTGTGTCGGCACAACATTGGCGTACTGCCAGTTGCTCATCCAGCCTATAGCCACGCAGCGGTTGTCCGGAGCGTTGTGCCAGGTTACGGTAGCGTAATGATCCTTGCCGTAATCGAGCCACTTGGTCTCTTCGGGGTCGTCGATGCAGGTGAAGGTCTTACCGTCCCAGTTGCCTACGAAATATTGCGTAGCACTGCCGCCGAACGGTCCTCCGGGGTTGATGTTGAGGATCAGCACCCACTTGTCGCTCAGTTTCACCAGGTCGGGGCACTCCCATACGCCTCCGTGGCAGCCGTACTCGGCACCGAAGCGGCTGGCGAGCTCCCAACTCTTCAGATCTTTCGACTGATAGAAGCGTACCTCCTGTTGGCAAGCCAGGATCATCGTCCAGCAGTCAGCCTGCTCGTCGCGGAACACTTTCGGGTCGCGGAAGTCGGCAATATCACCCTTCAGCACAGGATTACCTTCATACTTCGTGAATGTTAGACCACCATCCTGGCTATAAGCAATGGATTGATGTTGGCCGCATATCTCCGATTGTGTATAGATAGCAATGATGGCATTCTCCCCAAAGCCTGCCGTGTTATTCCGGTCAATAACGATTGATCCGGAGAATATTGTACCCAGCGAATCGGGATAAATAGCTACAGGCTGATGCTCCCAGTGGATCAGATCCTTGCTGGTGGAGTGTGCCCAGTGCATCGGTCCCCAAACGGTAGCTTCGGGGTAATACTGGTAATACAGGTGCCATGTGGCGGTTGCCTCGTCGAAGAACATACCATTGGGGTCGTTCATCCAGTTAGCCTCGGGTGAATGGTGATACACCGAGCGGAAAGGCTCATCAGTAGCATGACGAACCGATTGATTGTTGCAGCCCGTAAGGATTACGAGCAGCACTGCCATAAGTGTGAATGCAATCTTTTTCATGTTTGTTATC
Organism: uncultured Bacteroidales bacterium; assembly: GCA_902798965.1. Lineage (GTDB taxonomy): Bacteria > Bacteroidota > Bacteroidia > Bacteroidales > Paludibacteraceae > Colicola. The sequence goes on from CADBYS010000008.1 coordinate 88,419, forward strand.
TTTGTAAAACTTCTTTTGTCTTTGAGCGCAGCGGTCTTTTGTCTTTGAGCGCAGCGGTCTTTTGTCTTTGAGCTTAGCGGTCTATTTTCTGAAAAACGCTACAAAATTACAACATTTTTCGCGTATATGCAAAAAATAATGTTGCAAAATATGCCACAGATGTTTCACTGCAACAATTATGATACATTTTGCAACAATTATGCTAACTTTTACCTCTCGCTCGGCAGCTTACCGAAGAACTCCTTGTAGCACTTGGTGAAGTACCCGGGGCTGGAGAAGCAGAGCTCCAGTGCCACCTGCTGGATGGTCATATCCGTGGTGCGCAGCAGTTCGTCGGCACGTTGCAGACGCCGCTCGCGGATATAATCGAGCGGTCCTTTGCCGGTTACAGCCTTCACGCGGCGGAAGATCTGCGTGCGGCTCAGTTGCAGGGCGCTGCCCAGGAACTCGACATTCAGGTTCGGGTCGGTCAGGTGGTCATCCACAATATGCTTCATCCGTTCGGCAAACGCTACATCGCGCTGGCTAAGTTGTATCGTTTCCAGGGTCTGCTCCACTTCCGTGAGCTGCGGCCATATCTCTTTGCGGATCTCTATCTTCAGGCGCATCTGTATCCATAGCAGAATACCTAATGCCGACAGGAACAGCAGACTGATCAGCACTACGACTACTATCAGTCGGTTTCTGTCGGTATTCACCTTTTGCCAGCGTAATTCGTATTGTGCCGAAACCAGTTCCATCGTTTCCAACTCATGTTGTCGGGTTATGAACTGTTGCAACATCGGTCGTGCTGCCGTTATATCCACCATCATCGTTTCCAATATCGTATCGTGCACAAAAGGCTCTTTGGCAAGGATATGTGCAGCGGTCGTTATTATCAGATCGCCGCACGAAGGGTAGGTAGCCGAGCACTCGATTACTCCGTCAACAATAGCCTGAACGCCGAGCATGATGCCGTCCACACCCATGATCCGCACGCTGCCATTGCCGTAGCCCTTGCTGTCGCGTACCGCTTCGGCTGCGCCGATGGCCATCAGATCGTTCTGTGCTACAATAACTTCAATATCTTTGTGCGTGCGCAGGTAATCCACTACCACTTTGTAGGCGTCCTCCTTGTACCAATTGCCCATCACCGACTCAATCACCGGCTGCGGCTCTTTGCTGCTTTCGACTTTCGACTTTTGACTTTTGGCTATTGTCGCCATCATCCCCTCGTGCCTGAGTGTGGCAGGGGTCGAACCCGGCAGACCGGTCACTTCCAGTACGTGCAGAGGTTTGCTTGATGTAGCCTGAATGCCCAATATCCATTGCGCCATCAACTCACCCACACGGCGGTTGTCACCTCCGATGAACGACGTCCACTCGTTGCCTACCACGCGCCGGTCGGCTACAATCACCGGTATTCCTGCCCGGTATGCGCGCGTCACAGCCGGACGAACGGCTTCTGCCTCGTTCGGACTAACGATGAGCAGATCCACATGCTCACGCACAAAACTGTCGATCTGTGCGCATTGAAGCGCATTGCTGCCGTAGGCTATGCGCGTGCACAGTTCCATCTCCGGATGGAGTAGCAGCTCGCGTGCCATCTCCTCGTTCATCTTCTGCCGCCATGCGTCATCCAGGCACTGACTGACACCCACACGGTAATGCGGCTGACGACAGGTACAGCCTACCATCAGCAACGACAAAAGAAAGGTAATGATTATGGTGTTTCTCATAGCGCAACATTTTTTGAACGTGCAAAGATACAAAAAAAATCCCACATTTGCAAATATTGTGGGACTTTTTTTCAAAAAAAATGCATTTTTGCACCAAATGGCCTTTCTCCTTTCACTTTTCACCTTTCATTTTCCTACAGCCTCTTGCTGGCATCGTAGGACTCAATCGTTTTCGACTGTATCACTACCGTCGTGTCCCCTCGCTGCACATACTGGCTTGAGGTTGTCACGGTCCTTGTCACGTTGCAGGAGCTTATCAATGCACCACAGGCAGCAACGCACAACAGCCCTGCAAAAATCAACAATAATCGCTTCATAGAATCGCATTTTTTTAGTCAACTATTAAAAACTATTTAAAACAATTTCAAAGATTTAGTTAGAAAATAAACCTACATAAACCCT